>NZ_JPYQ01000007.1:0-29553 GCF_000757525.1 Rhizobium sp. YS-1r
TCTTATCCAACACCTTTGCTCAACGAGTCATAATCTCTGGGACGTCACACTAGACGAGCTTCACGTTTTCAGGTCGCGTGCTCTGCGCCGGGCCGCTGCTCGACGCTCCGCGAAATGGGCCTCGACCTCATTGTCCGGAATGTCGGACCGGGTGTCATTCAGCGCCTCGAGCACCTTCGACCGGAACCAGGCATCATGTCCCTCGCTGCTAGTCACGAGCTCAAGCGGGAGAGAGCCTTCGTTGGCAGTTCGGGTCAGCAGGATCCGCACGGCATCTGAAACTGTCAGCCCCATGCTTTCAAGCACGGCGGACGCACGATCCCGGACCTCGGCATCGATGCGAGTTTGAACAAGAGCATTTGCGGCCATGAGCGATTCCTCTTTCAGGCAAAATGTAATGCAATCGAATGACAAATACTAGCATTCTCTACATGCGGGAGATGTTTCTGCATACATAGGACCGCAGATCTGCGTGCTCGCAGTCGGGAGATGAAGCGACCTGAGCACGCTGACTACCCGGCTTCTGGTTGAATAGCTCGTTCTCGCCTCGGTTCTGATGTCGTATGCCATGTTGGTACTCTCTGTTGATCTCCTAGGCCGCTTCCAAGCCTGCCCGCTTTACGGCAGCCTTATGCGACGACGGGTGCTGACTTGCGCTGCTCCCTATGCCGCCTGGGCATTGACCGACGAAAGCCCTGCCGGGGTCTGCTTCGAGAACCGGTACGTCGTCAAATCCATCCGCTCAAGCCGCCCGCGCCTCGGCGATCGCCTCTTTCAGCCCCTTTTCGTCGAGCACTCCGGCGAACGTGGTACGCCCGATCACGAACGAAGGCGTGCCTGCAAAGTTGAAGGCGAGCGCCTGGTTGTAGTTCCGGTCAAGAAGACCGGAGATCTTGGCGGTGTGCGTGTTCACGGCCGCCGCGATCTCCTTCATGGTGAGGCCCGCGCCCGTGAGGGCCTTCTCGACGTCTTCTTCCGTCAGCTTTCCTGTCGTCTTCATCAGGGCTTCCATGGCTGTCTCGTATTTGCCGATCTGTGCCGCACCAAGAACAGCCTGGGCAGCGAAGATCGAGGCGCCACCGAAGACCGGCCAATCCTTCAGCACGAGCCGGACATTGCCGTCCTCCCGGACGACTTTCTCGACCGTCGGATGAATCTTCTTGCAGTAGGGACACTGGTAGTCGAAAAACTCGACGACGGTGACGTCGCCTCCGGGATTACCGAGAACCGGTGCGTCCGGATCATGGAAGACGGTCTTCTCGGTGATCTCCTGGCTGAAGGCGAAGCGCGGGAGGACGGCGCCAAGAGCGGCGCCGCCGGCGGTGACGGCGAGCAGGTTTCTGCGGGTGATCATTTCATACTTCTCCTTTTCCAGATTCTTCCGGTCCGAGCACGACAACCTTCGAGCCCTTCGGCACGCGGCGGTTAAGATCGATGATGTCGTGGTTCAACAGTCTGATGCAGCCTGAGGACACGGACTTTCCGATCGTCCACGGCTCATTGGTCCCGTGGATACGGTAGAGCGTGTCCTTCCCTCCCTGGTAGAGATAGAGGGCACGTGCCCCCAGAGGGTTTCTGATGCCACCCTCCAGGCCCGCCGCCAAAGGGCCGTAGCGCTCCGGATCGCGCTTGATCATGTTCTGGGTCGGCACCCAGCCCGGCCACTGGGCCTTGCGGGCGATATCGGCTTCGCCCTTGAATTCCATGCCGGCCCTGGCGACGCCGACGCCGTAGCGCATCGCCTTGCCGTTCTCCATGACGAGATAGAGAAACCTGGCATAGGGGTCCACGACGATGGTGCCCGGCGGATATCCGGTCTTGTAATCCACCACCTGACGGACGTTCTCCGGATCCATTTTGGAGACATCGACGCCGGGAATGGTCTCTTTCCCATCTTGTATCGGCGCATACATGCCGGCCAGGGACGGATCCCCCTTCGGGGTTTCGATTTTCGGAGGTTCCGAAGCCGTTTGGGCACAGGCCGACAGCCCCATGACCAGGAGCAGCGCGATCAGCGGGAGCCGCGGAGCGATCACTCGGGCAGGTGTCATTCCGATATTCCTTCCTGAGTTTTAAGTTCCTGGATCTTCTGTGCGAGAGCCTCGCGGGAGATCTCGCCGAGATGGGATCCGATCAGTGTGCCGTCGGCTGCCAGGAAGAGCGTGGCGGGAAGCCCGACTGCCGAATAATGGCGGCTCAGGAGAAGCTGCGGATCGAGCACGACTTCCGACGGGTCAAGGTTCTCGTTCCGAAGGGAGTCAGCCACTGTTGCCGACTGCTCTCCCTGGTTTACAAAGACGAAGCCGACATCCGACGTTCTGGCGGCGAGTTCGGCCATCATCGGCATCTCGCGGCGGCAAGGCGGGCACCAGGTCGCCCACAGGTTCAGCACCGTGGGATGTCCCTTGCCGCCGACCGTGCTTTGGGTGCCGGTCAGGGCTCGGAAAGTGGAGGCCATAGGTGGGATCTGCGTGCTGGAATAGGTGAATGCCGCGGTCGCCGTTGCTGCCAGGACGCCCGCCGCAACGCTTGCAGCACCCCATGCGACAAGCTTCCGGCTGTTCAGGAACAGCACGACCATCATCAGGGCCATGCCTGCTACGCCTCCGCTCCAGGAGAAGCCGCCCTGCCACACAGCCAGGACGCGCCAAGACTCTGAAGCGAAGCTGTCGAGATGCTGCAGGACATGCCCCAGACGCGCCGCGGCGAGACCCGCGAGCGTCGTCCACGACGACCATCGACCGAGCCTGTCGTCGACCCGGTGCGCAAGGACGGCGGCCACGGCAAGAAACACGATCATGCCCACGATGGCAGCGAATCGTTCCGCATCGAACGCGAAAGGGCCGAAAGATACGGCGTTCATCAGAGGCTTTCCTTGAGCGACGCGGCAGAGGCGGCGACGGCCTGCGTGGTGATGTCACCGACCAGCCGGCTGGCTTGGACTTCGTTGTTGCCGGCGTCCAGAAACAGCATCGTCGGGGGGCCGATGACCTGCAGTTCCTTCATCAGCGACCGGTTGGCCTCGGTGATCTTGCTGAGATCGACGGAAATCAGGCGAACGCCCTCAAGCGCGTTTGCCACCGTGGCGTCCGAAAGGACGGACCGCTCGATCACCCGGCACGTGACGCACCAGTCGGCCGTGAAATAGACAAGCGACGAAGCGCCGTTTGCATCGGCTTTCAGCAGCGAGGACAGCTCGGCGGCCGAGGCGGCGGACTGGAACGAGTCCTTGATGATTTTCTTCGCCGTTGTCGTATCGGACCGCGCAGCGGCGATGGGCGCGAGAGGTTTCAAGGGATCGGTTGCGCCCGAAAATGCGCCGATCGCCAGCAGGACCCCATAGAGACCTGCGAGGAGGCCTGCGGACTTGGCAAGCCGCGCGGCACCACCCGCCTCGGGTCTCATCTGGTCGAACGCGCCGATGAAGACCGCGAAGGTGATCGCCAGAACAGACCAAAATAGCAGACCGGTGCCGGCCGGCAGGAGACCATCCGCAAGCCACACAGCGGTGGCGAGGAAGAGGAACCCGAAGACCTGCCGGACGCGTTCCATCCACTGCCCCGCGCGGGGAAGAAGACCCGAGCCGAACGTCCCCATCAGGATCAACGGAATTCCCTTGCCAACGCCGAGTGCGAAAAGTGCCGTCGCGCCGAGAACAACGTCTCCTGTCTGCGCGATGTAGAGGAGCGCACCTGCTAGCGGCGCCGTGACGCATGGGCCGATCACCAGCGCCGAGGAAAACCCGAGTGCCGCCGAAGACGCCAGCGACCCCCCGGAACCGCGGGCTGGCGCGACCCGGTTCCTGAGGAAGGAGGGAAGCTGCAGCTCGAACAGCCCGAAGCTGGACAGGGCGAGCGCCATGAAGATGGCGGCGACGACGAGCGTCGCGGTGGTCGATTGCAGTGCCACCTGGAAGCTCTGGCCCCACCACGCGGCGACGACGCCGAAGAGGCTGAAGGCCGCAGCGAGCGAGAGGACGTAAGTCAGCGACAAGGCAAATCCGCGTCCGGCAGAAAGGCTCTCGCCTTCCCTCGAAAGCGTCGCTGCGAGGATCGGGTACATCGGAAACACGCATGGCGTGAATGCCAGCAGCACGCCAAGACCCAGAAACCCAGCAATCAGAAACAGCACGCCGCCGCGGTCGAGGAGAGAACCGACCACCCCGTTGGCCGACTGGTCTGATATGCGGATGCCCGGACGGTCGACCGGCTCCGCCGCCGCCTTGGACACGAGTGGAAAGGCTGCCTGTGACTGAGGCCCTGCTGGCGAAACTGGCCCGTCAGCAGCCGGATCCATAGCTTGTGCGAGCGTAGCGGGATCGATATCGACCGTGGTCGGAGGGTAGCAGAGACCGCCGTCCTGGCAGCCCTGGTAGGTCACCTTCAACATACCCGCCGTCGGGGCGACGAGAGTCGCGGTGGCCGTGCCGTAGTAGACCTCGGTGCTTCCAAATCCGGGATCGTCCTTGATGACGCCGGGCGGCGTTGACATTTCGACAGGCTTTCCGTCGTCTCCCGTCGCACTCAGATATTCCCGATAAAGGTAGTAGCCGTCCTCAAGCTGCCATCTTAATGCGATGTCAGGACCGTCGCGGCGGGCTTCCATACGAAAAGCCTTCTCCATGGGCAGCGGCGGTTCAATGACAGGCGCGGCCGCGGCGGCGGCAAAGGTCAGAATGAAACATGATACCGACAGGAAGAAACGCAAGGCTCCGCTCCGTAGCTTGGTTGGAGCGGCGGTCTCGCTTCCCAACCTTAAGGCAGCCTTAAGGTGACGGGAGCAGGGGGAGAACGAACTGCGATGAGGATGTGATGCGCCTGCTGGTGGTTGAAGATGACGAGATCCTGTTGGACGGTCTGAAGGTCGGGCTGCAGATGTGCGGCTTCACGGTCGATGCCGTGACCTCGGTTGCCGACGCCGACGCGGCCATTGATGCCGACAGCTTCGACGCTATCATTCTCGACCTCATGCTTCCCGACGGATCAGGGCTCGACGTGCTGGCAAGGATGCGCCGATCCGGCGACCGCACACCCGTCCTCCTCCTGACCGCAAAGGACGAGGTCGCCGATCGGATCGCGGGACTGGATGCCGGAGCTGACGACTATCTGGGCAAGCCCTTCGATCTCGACGAGGTCGCTGCCCGGCTTCGCGCCATCGTGCGCCGCGGGCACGGCAGGGCTGCCGGACATCTCGAATGGAAGGACGTGATCCTCGACCCGGCACGTATGTCTGCATCGCGTGCCGGCATCGCCGTCCCCCTCTCCCGACGGGAGTTCGTAATCCTGCGGGCGTTGATGGAGACGCCGGGAGTCATCCTGTCCAGGTCGAACCTCGAGGAGAAACTGTATGGATGGCAGGAGGAAGTGGAAAGCAACACCGTCGAGGTTCATGTTCACAAGCTCCGTTCCAAGCTCGGCGCGTCGATTATCGAGACCGTGCGTGGCGCGGGCTATCGGCTGAGGGCGGCGCAATGAATTCCATACGGGTAAGACTTTTTGCGATCCTGCTTGCCACGACCGGCGCCGTCTGGTTCTTCGCCGCGGCCTGGATCTATGTCAGCACCCAAGCCGAGGTCGAGCGCGTCCTCGACGCCCGCCTGATGGAAGCGGCGCGGATGGTGAGTTCGTTGATCACGGATCATCGGATAGATCCTGCCGCGGCGGCACACGCGGCAACCGCCAATGCTCCGCCTCCACCGTTCGAGGAAGCCAGCGGCAGCTACAGCCGGCAGCTCTCCTGTCAGATCTGGTCGCTGCAAGGCAACCTTGTCAGCCGGTCCGAGAGCGCGCCCGAGACCTCGCTGGCCAGCCACACCAATGGCTTCGAGGAGACCGAGATCGACGGAGAGCGGTGGCGCGTCTATGCCGTCGTCAATCCATCGCTGGGCGTTCGCGTGCTGGTCGGAGACAGTCTCGAAATCCGTGACCGACTGATCGGCGACGTCATCAAGGGGCTTCTTCTTCCCGGAATCGTCATTCTCCCGGTCCTGGCGGCTCTGATCTGGCTGAGTGTAGGTCGCGGCCTCGCTCCGTTGACCCGCATTGCCGAAGGACTTGCAGGCCGTTCCGCCTCCGAACTGCATCCGGTCGACGACGGCACGGTCCCGCAGGAAGTGCGCCCGGTCATCCGGGCGCTGAACAGCCTGTTCGGTCGCGTGGCCGAAGCGCGCGACCGCGAGCGGAGCTTCACGGCCTATGCCGCCCATGAACTGAAGACGCCGCTCGCAGGGCTAAAGACCCAGGCGCAGATCGCTCTCCGGACCGACGACCAGAACGTCCAGCGCGAGGCGCTATCGCGCATCTCCACCAGCGTCGACCGAACCAGCCGGATGGTCCGGCAACTTATCGATCTTGCCGCCGTCGATGCCTCGCAGGGTGCCTCTAAAGACGAGCCAGTCGACATCGCCGTCCTTCTCGGCGAGATCGCCTCGGAACTGGAGACGCAGCTCGCGGCCAACGACGTCCACGTGGCGGTGGAACTCGCCGATCAGACGCAGCGCCCGACCATTCTGCGAGGTGACAGGGTCCTGGTCCGTCTGGCGATCCGCAATCTGTTGGAGAACGCCATCCAGCATTCGCCGAAAGGCGAGGAAGTCAGGTGCCGCATCGTCGCGGGTCTACGCGAGGCTTTCGTCGAGATCCTGGATCAGGGACCGGGAATCCCGCAAGCGGAAGAGCAGCGTGTCACGGAACGCTTCTTCAGAGGATCGAAGGCCCATGGCCGCGGGAGCGGGCTCGGACTGTCGATCGTCCAGATGGCGCTCGATCGTCTCGGGGGCAGCCTGACGTTCGAGAGAGGCGGCCGCTGGTTTACAGCAAGAGCCTGCTTTCCGCTCCGACGGTCTCAGACCCGCGTCCAGTTGAAGCATCCCGCTGGCAGGATCGAATTGCCGATCAGGAGCGCGCCATGATCGTAAAACTGCTTCGCATCCCCTCCGCCGGACACCGATCCACGCGAGAGCATCGGCATGGCCGAATTGCATGACTGTTTCTCGATCACCGAACTGGTGACACTGGAGGATCTCGGCCTCAGCACCGAAGGGCGCGCCTGGAAGGACATGCTCGACGGTCTCTATGATGCAGATGGCAGCCTGCCCTGCCAGATCGACGGCGGCCTGAAATGTTTCGGCCATCCGGTCGGCGCATCGGGCCTTCGCATGCTCTATGAAGCCTGGCTGCAATTGACCGGCCAGGCCGGCAAACGCCAGCTCAGAGATCCGAAACAAGCGCTGACGCATAATCTCGGCGGCGGACCGGCCCAGAATGTCTGCTCCATAACAATTCTTGGTGGAACTTGATAACGACTTAAATCTGCATAGAAATCGGCAGATCGGCAGCACCCACACTGTTTGGAGGCTGTAAAGGCGGCAGAGACGTTTTCAGGCTCGTTGTCTCCCTACTGACCTTGCCGGAAGCATTGCGGTGCATTCGCTTAGCGCCGAATAACATTGCTGGAGCTTTACCAAACATTATCCAATGGTGGGCGAAGTTGAAGCTCCTCCACAACCCGATAACGCTTCGTAGCCGACAATTTCGCGCTCACTGCAACTTCGGAGCGAAAAACACCGTTTTATTTGCGGGTTCTTGATGAGAATCGAACCGTCACTCGACAAGTTGTGGGAGCACTGACTTCATAAGCTTTTGATTTGCCGGCCGTTATTATTCCCCACTTCAACCCCACCGCGGCGGTACGCCGATATGGGCCTTGAGTGCTTCCGTAAACGCCCTGACCTTGGCGGACGGCACCTGGAGGGCACGCAGGAGATAGATGCCTGACGATCGCTCGTTCCATCGCTCGCCGCGGAGCTTCAGCCGGATGAGATCACCTGCCTGGACGGATGGCCCCGAAACCCAGCTTGGCAAAAAGGCCACCCCCATTCCGGAGATCGCGGCGCTATTTAGCGCTTCAAAATCATCGGACCGGAAAGTCACCTGTTTGCAGGCTTCGCCGGCGGGGCTTCCGAGAATGTCAGACCATCCGAGCAGATCATTGCCATGGAGCTTGTCGAGAAGGCGATGATGGCGGAGCGCATTCTCGTCTTCCGGCTCGCCATGCTGTTCGACATAGCCACGGCTTGCAACGAGGATGCGGTCAAGCGGAGCAAGCTTCGTGGCAATCAGGGAGCTGTCCGCAAGCTCCCCCATCCTCACCACTAGGTCGAGCCGTTCGGCCACGGGATCAGCCAGCCGCTCGGTAAGATCCAGCTCGACATGCAGGCCCGGGTGTTCCTGCGCTAGCGAGGCGAGAACAGGAATAACATAGCGTTTCCCGAAAGTCGGGAAACAAGCGATCCGTAGCGTGCCGCTGACCGCACTATCGAAGGCGGCAACCTCAGCATGGGTATCGGCCAGATCATCGAGCAGGCGCTGGGCGCGTTCAAAGAGGTGATGGCCCGCATCCGTCAATGACAACGCCCGTGTCGAGCGAACAAGGAGAGTAACGCCCAGATCCTGCTCGAGCGAATCGATCTGTCGAACGACAGCCGAAGGCGTGACAGCCCTACGCCGAGAGGCAGCAGAGAAGCTCCCACTGCGGACAACATCGACGTAAACAGCGAGATGTTCTGCGAACCGTGGGTCTCTCATCTTTGCCTACAGCGCAAAACCGTTTCGACCATTCAGTTCGTTATCATCTGCGGGCATCCGGAGCACTTTCCTTCTCGTCAACGGGCGGCAGCCCAACAAACAGAAGGAACACTCCAATGGTCAAGGTCTTAGATACAATTCTCTCCCAGTCCGCCTATTCCGCAGAGATCGACGTTCCGCTCGAAAAGATCGACATTGCCGACTGGCTCTTCACCCTGCCCGAAGCCGAATACCTGCGCTGCTGCCCGCCTGATCACATTGCAGCCGGCGTCACATGGACCGACGACGGTCGTCGCATGTCGATCAATGTTGAGCAGATCGGCTCGGGCCTCGTCGTGCAGCATTATGTGGCTGAGGTCGCCGAGCCTGCCTACTGCCGCATGAACTCGATCTCCGATGTCTTCACAGCCAACGGCCGGACCCAGGTCAATGTCGTTTGGGAACTGATTGCCGAGAAGATCGACGATGGCAGGACCCGCTATACCAACAGGGTTACCGCCCATCCGACGGATGTGTTCATGGCTTTCCTCAGCGAGCACAGCATCAAATTCGAAGATGCTGCAGCAGCACGTCAGGCCGCAGGCGGCGACCACAACAGTCGTGAGACACCTCTCTTTGCTGCAAGCATCGCCCGCCGGGCCCTTTCCAAGTAAGGAGATATCCAAATGAAGGCGATCATCTTCGATGACTTCGGAGGCGCGGATGTTCTGCGCCTCGCCGATGCACCCATCCCCGAATTGCGCCCAGACGATCTTCTGATCAAGGTCGTGGCGGCTGGTGTCAACCGCGCCGACCTTCTTCAACGCGAAGGCGTCTATGGCTCGCAGAGCTACGGAGACAGCCCTATTCTCGGGCTTGAGGTCGCTGGCGAAGTCGTGGCCATTGGAGACACCGTTAGCGGTTTTGCTGTCGGGGAACGTGTCATGGGCATCGTTGGTGGGGGCGCATATGCCCAGTATGCGCGCGTCGATAGTGGAATGGCAGTTGCCATTCCGGCCGGCTTGTCCTTCATGGAGGCTGCCGCAGTTATGGAAAGCTTCATCACGGGCTGGGAAGCGCTTGCACATCTCGGACAAGTCGCAAAAGGCGAGACCGTTCTCGTTCATGCTGCTGCAGGCGGTATCGGATCGGCTGCCGTCCAGCTTGCAAAGACTGCCGGAGCCACTGTCCTGGCCACTGCTTCGGCAAGCAATATCGACAACGTGCTGTCACTTGGCGCCGATGCTGTTTTTGATTACAAGCGGGTGGATTTCGAGGCGGAAGTTGTTGATGCGACGGCGTCTCGCGGGGTCGATCTGATCATCGACTTTGTCGGCGGGTCCTACCTCGCCCGCAACATTCGTAGTCTTGCTCCCGGTGGTCAGCTTGTCCAAGTGGGCCTGTTGGGGCGCGATGATAACGCCATCATTCCACTCGGCGTCGTTCTTCACAACCACCTGCAACTGATTGGCACGGTCATGAAATCGAGGTCACGATCGGAAAAAAGGGCAATGATTCGCCGGTTCAAAGAACAAGTACTGCCGCTGGTGGGACAAGTGCTTAAGCCGGTCATCGGAGCGGTATATCCGCTCGCGGCTACATCGGAAGCCCATCGGCGGATGGAGGCCGGCGGGTTGTTTGGGAAGATCGTTCTGACTGATTTTCCTGAATGACGCAGGCACACGGCGCGTCCGACCAATCGCCTTGAGCGGATTCGAACCGGCGCCCCGCGATTTAAAGGGAGAATTTCAATGACGATTCCGCGCGTTGGTGGCCCACGCGAGGAAACGCATCTACGGTAGCTGCAGGCCCGCGTCCAGCAGATCGTCAAGATAATGCTCTCGCGACTGGAACGCGCCGCTTCTGGCTGGTTCAATTCTCGCACACACCACGCGCCTTGCCAGCGACCGCGCGTCGACGGGGTCCCGGCTGCTATGTCACCCATTGGCCGACCAAGCAGAAATGCGCTCCTTATATTGAACAACCGGTCGAACTGGTCACCGAAGCTTCGGTTTCCAAGGAGGCCACGGACACGATGACGCATTCGTTCCGTCGCCCACAGGCGCGACATTCGCGGCGACCTGCGTCACCTACGATCATCTGGCGCGTCAAGAGTCTGATGCACCGCTAAGACGCGGCGGGGCGGGGAACGGTAAAGGATTTGTCGCGTGAGCCTGTGGCGTGGCCTGCATAGCCATCAAAGACGGTTATCGACGTCCATTCTTTGATGAAGGATGCGGATAACGACGATCTGCCCCGTATCGTTGCTTTTGAAATAGATGAAGTGGGAGCCGACCGAGACTTTCCGGTATCCTTCGCGAATATCGACGGGGCGGCTGACGCGGGTGCCGGCGGCCAGTGCGCGGCATGCGTCCCTAATATTCTGGATATATCGCTCTGCCTGATCGACATTCCACCGTGTCGCCGTGTAGTCCCAAATCCGCTCGACATCGGCCTGCGCGGCGGGGGACAGTATGAAGCCGGTCATTTCGCCTCAAATGCGGCGCGCTTGCGCGCATTGAAGGCGTCGAAATCGAAGGCGGTTGCAGGGCCGGATTCTTCACCTTCGATCAACGCGGCATGCAATGCCTTCACTTTGGCCTCGTGCTCTTCGAGCAGGCGCAGGCCTGCACGCACCACGTCGCTGGCCGAACCGTAGCGCCCCGCCTGGACTTGCGTGTCAATGAAAGTGGCGAAATGATCGCCAAGCGAAATGGATGTGTTTCGAGCCATGTCGGAATCTCCTATCTTTTAATTATATACCAAAAATTGGTACAATGGCAAAATTTATCGTGCGGCCAGCAAGGTCAGCCTCCTGCGCGTGGCGGCCGGGGCTGCCGCACGCAGGAGGTGGCTCCGTTGCAAAAAATTGGTTGCCGCGTGGCGTTGGTGCGGGTATCAGCAAATGTGCGGAAGTCGGTCTTTGATGGGCCGATTACTTGGTTGCCCCCGTCGAGGCTTGGCAACGAACGGATTTCGGGCGTCCGCAGGCAAGCATTCGGTTCAGGATGGCGACGCCGATCGCAGCCTCTGTCTGTTGAGCGAGGAATGACCGAGCGTGCAAACGCAGTCCAATGACGCCCTTGTATCGACCCATCGCGGTTTCAACCAAAGCTCGTTTACCATAGCCGGCCGATGCCTGCCATTTCAGTCGACCATCTGCCTGCATGGATGCTGTGTGATCCTCTCTCTGGCAGGATGCTTGGATGTTGGGCCGTTCAACAGCGTTCGAGCGCGGTGGAATGACGACCCTTGCGTTTGCGCTGTGACGGAGAACTGCGTCGTAGGTTGGATAGCCATCATAAGCTCCATCGGCAGTGAACTGGTCGATCTCATCGTCGATCTGATTCAGCAACGGCTCCAGCTGCGAGGCATCGCCGGTTTCCTGATCTGTCAGACTATGTGCAATGATCTCCCCACTGTCGGCGTCAACAGCTAGATGCAGCTTTCGCCAGCTGCGTCGGGATTTTACGCCGTGTTTTTCTTCCAGCCATTGGCCAGCACCATAGATGGCCGTGCTAGAAATACAACCCGCGATTTATTATCGATTAACCAGAAGATGCTGTCATTCGGGGAGGTTTGGTTTTGCGTCCTTTTAGACTTGTTGTCACGGAGAAGGACGATGCGCAAATTCCAGGGTTCAGCCAGAAGCCCCGAATTCATTCCAGTTGCCTCGATGCGCGGGGTCTTTTTTCATCCATCGCCGATCGGGGCGGCTTGCACGTGGTTCTTTTCGTCAAGCTCACCCATGCGGGTGCGAACCGGATGTGAACCAGCCACCAGATGGTACAATCTGCGCCTGCCGCGCGTTGCGTTGATTGGCTGCTTGATCACTGGCGCCGCATACCCTGCCTTGGCGCAGACTGCCTGGACCGGCGCAGCAGGGAACGACGATTGGTTCGACGCCGGAAACTGGGACACGTCCACCGTGCCGGATGCCTCCAACTCTATCGAAGTCGACCCCGGCAACGCAGTGATTTCCGGCAACGCCGCTGAAGGCGACAATGTCTCCATAGGGTCTGGAGGGACGGTGACCGTAACAGGAACAGGATCCACGTTGACGACCACGGAAACCGGTACGGATGGGGGAACGTTCACTATCGAGGATGGCGGCCTTGTCACCAACAGCAGCGGCGTCGTAGGTGGCATTGCTACTATCTCAGGCACCGACGCTGGCGGCAATGCATCAACCTGGATCAATAACGACTATTTCGCGGTCGGCGATGGCGGGGCCGGCACACTGAATATCCTCGACGGCGGCAAGGTTATCGTCAACACCGATGCTATCCTTGGCCAATCATTCCACGGCAATGCATTGGTCTCAGGGCCCGGGTCGTCCTGGGAAAATACCGGACGGCTGACCATCGACAACGGAAGTTTGCGTATCGAAGACGGCAGCAGTGTCTCGAACACATTGGGTATCGTCGGTGATTCAGACACTGGTGATGCAGTTGTGACTGGCCCAGGCTCGAACTGGCTCAACACGGGACAGCTGACGATCGGGAGCTTCGCTACGGGTACTATGCGCGTCGAGAACGGCGCTGCCGTCATCAGCAACCAAGGCTATGTCGGCGCCAGTGTCGGCAGCGATGGAAGTGTCACCGTGACGGGGAATGGCTCCAGCTGGCAGGTGACGGATTTTAACCTCACCCTGGGGAATTTCGGCGTCGGCTCGATGACCATTGACGACGGGGGGCGGGTGTTCGCAAAGACCGGGGTTTGGCTTGGTGTTTCGGCAACTGATGCAATCGGAACGCTGAACATTAACGGCACGCCGGGTGCTCGCGGGGTATTGGAAACCAGTGGATTTCGGGGCGGCATGGGAACCGCGGATCTCACGCTCGATGGGGGCATCGTGCGAGCCATCGATGACAATGCCGTGTTCTTTTCCAACTATGGCACTCAGCAGGTGCAGTTGGGAGCTGGTGGCGGCATCATTGATACCGATGGCCATGACATCGGCATCGCTCCTGTAATTACCGGCGTCGGCCGCTTGACCAAGGACGGCCTGGGCACCCTCACCCTGACCGGCGAAAACATCTATGGTGGCGGCACTACCATCACCGACGGCACGTTGCAGCTCGGTGACGGCGGAACGACGGGCTCTATCCTTGGCGACGTGACCGATAACGGCATCCTGGCCTTCAACCGTTCGGACGTCGTGACGTTCGGCGGGACGATTTCGGGAACGGGGGGCGTCTATCAGATCGGCACGGGGCAGACTATCCTCACGGCCGACAGTTCAAGCCTCACCGGTGTTTCACAGGTCCAGAACGGCATCCTTTCGGTCAACGGTATTCTTGGCGGCGCGATGGAAGTCAGAGGCGGGCGGCTTCAGGGCATCGGCCAGGGAGGAGAAACCACCAAATTTGTCGGCGGCGTCATCGCGCCCGGCAATTCGATCGGCACGCTGACTGTTTCCGGCAATTACATCGGCAATGGCGGTACCCTGGAAATCGAGACAGTGCTCGGAGACGACAGCTCCACTACCGATAAGCTGGTCGTTACCGGGAACACGTCCGGCAGCACCGATGTTCACGTCATCAATGTCGGCGGCGCCGGGGCGCAAACCAGCGAGGGCATCAAGATTATCGATGTCGTCGGCACGTCAGCCGGAAGCTTCACACTTTTGGGCAGTTACACGTTCGAAGGTGACCCGGCCGTAGTCGCGGGTGCTTATGCCTATCGCCTTTATCAGGGCGGCGTCAGCACGCCCGCCGATGGTGACTGGTATCTGCGCTCGGTCCTGTTGAATTCCGATGCGCCTGATACTCCACTCTACCAGCCGGGTGCTCCGATCTACGAGGCCTATGCCGGGGTATTGCAGAGCTTCAACGAACTCGACACGCTGCAACAGCGCCTGGGCAACCGCTCGTGGTCTGACGGCTCGGTTACGGCGGACGCGCCGCCCAATGCCGATACAGCCGGGCGCGGTATCTGGGGGAGAATCTTGGGCCGCCATACCAGCATCGATCCCAGGGACTCGACGACCAGGGCCAACTACGACGCAGATATCTGGCAATTGCAGGTCGGGGCGGATGGTCAGCTCTATTCCGGAGACTTAGGCGATCTCATCGGTGGTTTTTCTGTGCGCTACGGCACCATCTCCGCCGATGTGTCCTCAAGTTCTGGTGGCGGGTCGATCAACAGCACGGGCTATGGTGTCGGCGGATCGATGACCTGGCACGGGAAAACCGGCTTCTATCTCGACGCCCAGGCGAACGCCACCTGGTACGACAGCGATCTGTCCTCCTCCACTGCCGGCACCAGCCTGATTTCGGGCAATGATGGCTTCGGCTATGCATTCGGGCTGGAAGCCGGCCAACAGATGGCGCTCGATACCAATTGGTCAGTTACTCCGCAGGCGCAGTTGACCTATTCGGCAATCGACTACGACGACTTCACCGACGCTTTCGGCAGCACAGTTTCGCTGACGGAGGCCCACAACCTCAGGGGACGCCTCGGTATCTCCGTCGACTACGAGGATAACTGGATTGACGGCACGGGTCAGACAAGCCGCCTCCATGGCTATGGCATCGCGAACCTCTACTACGACTTTCAGTCGAATTCGGATGTCAGGCTTTCCGGTGTCAAGCTCGCAAGCGAACAGGACCCGCTCTGGGGCGGCCTCGGCCTTGGCGGCACTTACAATTGGAGCAATAATAAATATGCCCTTTATGGCGAGGCCACGGTCGACACCAGTCTGAACAATTTCGGGGACAGCTATACCCTGACTGGGAGAATAGGTCTGAATGTCAAATTCTAGGCTGCAAAGATTGATCGGAGACAAGATCGACAATACGAAAATATCAAACGAAGATTGCAATAGCTTCTGGGGTGATGTCAGGTTAACTTGGGCTGAAAGATTTGCGGCTATTTCGCGGTGATGAGCAAGAGCCCAGTTAGCTACAAGCGCCATCGTTTTCCTCGCGCTGTGACCGCCCATGCGGTCTGGTTGTATTTTCGTTTTCCATTGAGCCTGCGTCTGGTCGAGGAAATGTTGTTGGAACGCGGCATCATGGTTTCCTATGAGACGATCCGATGCTGGGCAAAGAAGTTTGGCCCGGACTATGCCGCTCGCTTGCGTCGGAAGCCGCCAAATCCGGATGATATTTGGCATCTGGACGAGGTGGTCGTGATGATCGGTGGCCGGAAGCACTGGCTCTGGCGCGCGGTCGATCAAGACGGCTATGGACTCCACGAGATCGTCCAGACCCGCCGCAACGCCAAGGCTGCCAGGCGCCTGCTGATCCGGTTGATGAAGAAGCAGGGATGTCAGCCGAAACGCATCGTCACCGACAAGCTTGGCTCTTATAGGGCGGCCCGTCGGCAGTTGATGCCCACAGTCGAGCATCGATCACACAAGGGGCTGAACAACCGCGCCGAAAACTCGCATCTTCCTCTACGGAAACGAGAGCGGGTGATGCAGCGATTTCGCTCGCCAGGCGGACTGCAACGTTTCGTCAGCATCTTCTCTGCTGTCCGAAATCTCTTCGTCCCAGCACGATCTCGGCACTCAGCCTTCAACATCCATCTACATCGCCTTGCAGCGATGGCCCATTGGAAGGGCGTCGCTGGAATTGCCGCCTGATCACTCCGCAGCATGCCCGATTCGTAGCCGCGGGACTTAACCTGACATCACCTCGGGAACTCGTGCATCATCGCTGTATCGGATGGCGTCCGTCTCCAAGTGCTGCGCCGTATCGATGGGAGTTCGAGGAGGATGGCATACCTTTCGACGTCGCCGTCGAACCGCAAATCACCACAAACGATCTGCATCTTATGGTCCGGACCGCGCTCGCCGGCAGCGGCATCACATTTGCACTCGAAGAGACGTTTCGTCCATATATCGTCCGCAGCGAGTTGATCACGGCGTTAGACGACTATCTGCCGCCCTTTCCGGGGTTCTTCATCTACTTCCCCAATCGCCGGAATATGGCGCCCAAGCTGCGCGCGCTCATTGACCACGTTCGCGCGTATAGACTGACGTCGTCCTAGCTGTCAGTAGCTAGAGCTCACTGGGTTTTGTGCGTCGGGTTGGGCACCTATAACGCCCAGCAATTCCCTGGTTCGGCGGGCCCAAACCAGGCCCAGGTGGCGCAGATTGCTGAGAATGGGCACGCGGCTCCAGAAGGTCAGACTGGCAAGACCCGCGGCGAAAACGACGTTCGTCACTATGGAAGAAGAGGCTGTTGTGGAGCCTCTTCACGGATCCGCCTGTTTCGCCGGATGACAGCCGGCTGTCAGATCTTAAGCGTAGTTGATGGGCAGCCAGTCGTAATTCGTGCTGTCTTTGCGGACATGGCCGATGCCCGGAAAGGCGATATGCGCGCCTGCCACCAGATATTTGCCGTCCACCGCCTGCCTGAACGCAACCTCGCGTGCAGCCACAGCGGCTTTCTGGTCGATATCGAATTCGATAGCGACGCCGGGTTCATCGAACTGCAGAATATCGCCATGAGTGATGTCGCCCCAGAATACGATCTTCTGGCCTCCGCCTTCCAGCGTGATGGCGCTGTGACCCGGCGTATGTCCCGCATACAGAATGGAACCAAGACCGGGAACGGGCGCTGCGTTGTCCGCGAAGGTTTCGAATTTTCCGGCTTCAACGTATGGCGTCACGCACTGATCCGCCTCGCCAAAATGCTGCTTGACGATGCCGGTCGCCGCCTTGGCGTTTGCCGCACTCAGCCAGAATTTCGCCTCGCGTTCATTGACCCGTAATGTGGCGTTGGGAAAGGTGCGTTTGCCATTTCTTATCAACCCGCCGGAATGATCAGTATGAATATGGGTGAGGACGACATCATCAATGTCATCCATCTTGTAACCGGAAGCCTCAATGTTGGACTCGAGTTTGCCGAGCGATGGCCCTAGATAGGCACCAGTGCCTGCGTCGATCAGCACCAGTCTTTCTCGAGTGTTGACAAGGAAAGCGTTGACGGAGGTTGGGACCATTTCCGGCAGAAACGCGTCTTTTAACACGTTTTGTGCATCGTGCTCGCTGGTGTTGGTGTAGAGCTTGGCAAGCGGCAGGGCTACAGTTCCGTCCGACAGCGCCGTGACCTCCACGGAGCCGATTTTCAGCCGGTAGAAACCCGGTGCCTGAACAGCGGCATAGGGTGCCTTGGCGAAGGCGATTGATGGTGCGACGAAGGGTGCTGTGACCAGACCGGTCAGAGCGCTTTTGAGAATGGAACGGCGGGATGGCATGGCTTTGCTCCTTGGGTGAGGGTGTGGAACGGCTTGCAAGTTCCTGCCCTTGAGCTAAGGATGTCTCGGTCAGCAATCAAATCGATACCACGCATGCAAGTCATTGATCATTTCAATCTACGTTCCTTCGACCTCAATCTTCTCGTCGCCTTCGACGCGATGATGGAAGAGATGAGCGTGACCCGCGCGGCGCAACGGCTCAAAATTCAGCAGCCTGCGATGAGCCACAACATATCGACCCTGCGCACGCTTTTTCAGGATGAGCTTTTCATCCGTGTAGGACAGGTGATGAAGCCCACCGCACGAGCGCTGAATTTGTCCGGCCCGGTGCGGCAGGCTCTGCGGCAGGCGCAGGCGGCGGTGTTGATGGCGGATGCATTCGATCCGGCCACCGAGCAACGTACATTCCGGCTGGGACTTTCCAGCGAGGTGGAACTGCTATTGCTGCCCGATCTGACGGCACGGCTGCGGGATATCGCGCCGGGTATCCGCATTCTCGCCCGCGGTGGTGATGCGGCGGAGGTCGACGCGATGCTGGATGCGGGCGTCATCGATCTGTCTGTGGGGTGCAGCTATCTGCCGGACTCACGGCACCATAGCGAGCCGCTGTATCAGTCCAGCGTATTGTGCTGTTTCAATCCGCAATTGCTGAAGCTTTCTAACCCTGTGGGTCTGGATGCGTATATGGCGGCACAACACGCGGTGATCTCCCAAACTGACAGCCTGCATGGCTGCGTTAAGGATGCGCTGGATCATGCGGGCGCAGAGCTGGAAGTGGTGGCGGCAGCCCCCGATTTCATGTCGATATTGGCCACGGCGCGTTCATCTGCGGTAATTGCCACCGTGTCTTCGCGCATCGCGCTTCGTTACGGGCCGCTGTTGGGGCTCGAGGTCAGCGCGGTGCCCTTGGCACTTTCTTTTCCACCGGTGGCTATGGTCTGGCCGCTTCAGACAGACAGCGATCTTGGCTGCGCATGGTTGCGGCAGCAAATCCGTGAGGCCATGCTGAGGACGAACGGGGGTAATGTCGCGGATATTGCGGCCTGACGTTTCGTAATGATCAGCGTGTGTTTCGGGGCCTCGCCTTGAACTGACTCGAACCATCGACCCCGTGATTTGAGTCAACTGCACAACACGCAGTCACGAAAAAGCGACAACCTCTTGCAACGAATACTGGCTGCTCTCTTTCAAGAGCATCTCGACATGGAGCGCCTCGCACACTCCTTAGCTCCGAGCGGGTTTCCACCATATCGGCAGCTGACAACACCGACGTACTTGCCATCCCAAACCAAGCGCATCACAACTAGAGTCATGAAACTGGAATTTCATGGGATCAGTTGTGCGCACCAAAGAGCTATCGTTTCTAACCCGTGTTCGGCAAATCTTGCCGCGTCTCCATCCGGCTGAACGGCGCCTGGGGGATTTTGTCTGCGATTTTCCCGGCGAACTCGCGAGCTATTCTGCGCAGGAACTGGCGGCCCTTGCCCATGTGTCCAAGGCAACCGTCTCGCGTTTCGTCCAGCGTCTAGGTTATGAAAACTATGATGAAGCGCGGCGCCATGCGCGAGCAGAAAAGCAGACCGGTTCGCGGCTGTTCCTGACAACAGCGGCGGATGCCGGCGCTGAACAGTCCGTCGCAGCGCATGTGGCCCAGGGCGTCGCAAATCTGGAATCGACGTTCCTGGCCATATCGGATAGCCAGATTTCATCCGCCGCATCGGCCATTGTTCAGGCGCGCAAGGTCTGGGTGGTGGGCTTTCGCGCCAGTCATCCCTTCGCAAGCTATCTGCAGTGGCAACTGACACAGGTTGTGGAGAACATCGTCGCCATTCCCGGCGGTGGCCAAACTTTGGGTGAGCATTTGGTCAGCCTGTCAGGCGATGACGTGGTGATCGTCTTCGGCCTACGCCGGCGTATTGCCCGCATGGACCTCGTCCTCGGGCAGATCGAGAAGTCCAAGGCAAGATTGCTTTACGTGACGGATGAGGGGGTCTCCTTTCTCTCCAGCGCCACCTGGCATTTCCGATGCCAGACCCTGGCTCCGGGACCATTGTTCAACCACGTCTCGGTCATGGCCCTGTGCCATCTCATCACCACGCGCTGCATCGAAATCTCAGGCGTTTCGGGGCGCAACCGTCTACGCGGTATCGAAGTGTTGAACGATAGCCTCCAAGAGCTGTGAGCCGCTTTTGTGCACCTGCATGAAATGATCGGTCATTATTTAATCTAAAGAAAACTTGGTTTCACGATTGGTTTTGTATCATCCTGAACTCAAGTATCTGTTTCAAAATATGAAACTACAGTTTCTTTACGTTTGGCATGAAATCTGCATTCCATATCGGTACTGAAAGGCGCATAAGACGCCGGGGAACGAACTGCTGGAATTTCAGGCAATAGTAACGCTGATGCTGATGCCTACCCCGATGTCGATCGCGTCCGAAAGTGTGAATTTGATTTTCTGAACACCGCGCCTGTTGGCCAAGAAAGGATAATCGCATGTTCAACCGCCTCATGATCACCCTGACGAGTGCATTGTTGTTTTCCACCTCGCCGTTCGCTGCTGCGCGAGCCGAAACCATCACGCTGCGCGTGCTGGGCCAGCCCTCGGGATCAGGCCTCATTGCCCAGCAGAAGGAAAAGCCGTTTTTCGAGGCGCTGGCCGAGAAGACCGGGCTCGACATCAAGGTCGAATACCTGCCCGTTGACGTCGCCGGCATTCCCGATACCGATGGGCTGCGCATCCTGAAGTCGGGCCTGTTCGACATCGTCTCGATCCGCGGTCCCCAGGTTAGCCGTGACGAGCCCTCCGTGCTGGGCCTCGATCTCGTCGGCCTCAACACCAGCTTCGAGGCAGGCAAGAAACATATTGACGCTTTCAGCGGCTATGTCGGCGCCCGGCTGGAAAGCCAGTTCAACGCCAAACTTCTGGGCGTCTGGCCGGCTGGTCCGCAGATCATCTTCTGTAAGCCTGAGGTCAAGGGACTTTCCGACCTCAAGGGCATGAAGGTTCGCGTCGGCGACCAAAGCGCGGCAAACTTTGTCGCCAAACTCGGCGCCACAGGCATTTCCATGCCGTTCGGCGAAGTGCAACAGTCCCTGTCACGCGGCGTGGTCGATTGCGCCATCACCGGTCCGGCCTCGGCAAACTCAGGCGGCTGGCCTGAGGCCACAACCACCGTTCTGCCCGTTGCGCTGCAGCTGGCGGTCAACGGGTACGCCATCAATCTGAACAGCTGGGCCAAATTCACGCCGGAACAGCAGACAAAGCTCGCAGGCGCCATCAACGAACTTAATGCAGATATCTGGGCGTTTTCTAAGGAGCTCTATGAAGACGCCATGCACTGCAATACCGGGCAGCCCCCCTGCGAACGCGGCAAGCCCTACAAACTGATTGAGGCTGCGGTCTCCGAAGCCGATCTCAAGACCGTCGCCGCTGCAGTTGGCGAAGTCTCCCTGCCGACCTGGGCCAAGCAGTGCAACGCCGTCGCTCCCGATTGCGAAGCTGAATGGAAGAAGTCGGTCGGCGTAGAACTCGGCCTCTGACACCATTGACCGGCGAAGGAGAGGAGACCATGCAGACCTATGCACGCATACTTGGCATAACATTCGGGATCATGATGATCCTTTTGTCTCTGGCCATTACGGCCGAGACACTGCTGCGAAAGTTCTTCTCCTATTCGCTGGGAGGGATTGATGAACTGGGCGGCTACGCGATTGCCATCGCCGCCCCCCTCGCCTTCACCGTGGCTCTCGTCGAGAATTCCCATATCCGCATCAACCAGTTGACGGCGCTGATGCCGAAAACGGCCCAGGCCGTGCTTAACGGCATCTCGGCGATCACCATCGCGCTGCTGGCGGGATATTTTTTCTACTTCACCGTCGATACGGTGATCGATACCCAGACCTATCAGTCGATTGCCCAGACACCCTGGGCGACGCCACTGATTTATCCGCAGACCGTATGGCTAGTCGCCATGGCAACCTTCCCCATTGCCGCACTCGTTTACGCCGGCAGGGCCGTCATGTTGATGGCGCGAGGCGAGTGGCAGATGCTCAACCGGCACTTCGGCCCGGTCTCCGCCCAGGAAGAACTGCAGGCAGAACTCGATGACCTCAAGAAGCGCGAAGGAGCGGTCCAATGAGCATTGCCATCGTGGGTATCGGCTTTGCAGCCATGTTGGTCCTGATGTTCCTGAGTTTCCCGGTTGCGGTGGCGATCATCGCCGTCGGCGCGCTGGGCGGCTACCTGATGTACGGCATGCCGCTCGTCGACATGATGGGCGGGGTAATCTGGTCGAGCCTCAACAGCCCCTCCATGCTGGCCATTCCGTTATTCATGATGCTGGGGGAACTGCTTCTGCGGGGCGGCATTGCCGACCGCATGTTCGATGCGCTCGCCGTCTGGCTTGCACGACTACCGGGTGGCTTGCTGCATACCAACATCGCCACCTGCACGCTGTTCTCCGCCACCTCTGGCTCGTCGGTGGCAACGGCGGCCACTGTCGGCACCATCGCGCTCCCGGCGCTGCAACAATACAAATATCCGATGAAGCCGTCGCTCGGCTCGCTGGCCGCAGGTGGAACACTCGGGATCCTCATACCACCCAGCGTCAACCTTCTGGTCTACGGTTCTTTGGCCAACACGTCCGTCGGACAGCTCTTTGCCGGCGGCGTGGTGCCCGGCATCCTGATGGCGCTCAGCTTCTCGATCTACATCTTCCTGGTCCATGGCAAGGCCGGGGCAGAGGCGAAGGATTTGATTGACATGCCGCTACGCCAGAAGCTCGCACTTGGCAAATACCTGATCCCACCCTTCATCATCTTCGGCGTCGTCATGGGCTCGATCTACGGCGGTCTGGCAACGCCCACGGAATCGGCGGCCATTGGCGTAGTCATCGCATTGTTCTTCGTCGGGATCAACGGCCGCCTCAATTTCGACCTGCTGGTCAATTGCTCGATCCAGGCCGCCAAAACCAGTGGAATGGTGATGATCGTGCTGGTCTGCGCCCTGTTGCTCAATGTCACGATTTCCATGACCGGCGCCGCGCAGGCCATGACACAGTGGATCGCATCCTTCGATCTCAGCCAGATCGCTTTGCTCTTCGTTCTGCTGGCCTTCTACATGGTGCTCGGCACCTTCATGGACGCCATGTCGATGCTGGTGCTGACGGTGCCGATCGTGATCCCGATCGTGATTGCCGCGGGCATAGATCCGGTCTGGTTCGGCATCTTCATCGTCATTATGTGCGAGGTGGCGCTGATCACCCCGCCTGTCGGCATGAACCTGTTCGTTGTGCAAGGGGTGCGCATCGACGGTGGCCCCTACAGCGACGTGATCAAGGGTGCCGTCCCTTACGTTGTCATCATGATGGTCTTTGCCATCGTCTTGATGTTCTTCCCCGGCATCGTTTTGTGGCTTCCAAACATGCTGGCGGGCCGATGATGAGCAGCCTCGCGTCCTCAGAAAAGGAGGCGCCGCAACGGCGCCTCCTGGTCATCAACCCCAACATCAATCCGACTGTCACACAGCGTGTCCGCCAAGTTGCAGAAGCAATCGTAACGCCGGAAACCTCGGTGACCGTTGTTAACCCGGCGGAGGGACCGTTTTCCATCGAGACGATGGAGCATCGCGACGCCGCCGTGCCGCAAGTGCTCGACCTCGTGCGCCGCACGCTCAATAACCGTTTTAACGCCTATGTCTTTGCTTGCTTCGACGATATCGCGCTGTTCGAAACGCGGGAGATGACCGGGGTTCCGGTGGTTGGAACCTGTGAGGCAGGGATTGCTGCGGCGCGCACCATGGCCGCACGGTTTTCCATCATCACCACGGTCCATTCCGCCGTGCCCGGCATCCACCGCCTGCTGGCTCGCTACGGGGCTGCCGATATTTGCACGGTTCGAGCGGCTGGTATTGGTGTCGCTGCGGCCGCGGGAGGAGACAGCGATACGGAGAGACGTATCCTGTCAGCGGTGCGCGAAGCAGTCGACCAAGACGGTGCGAAGGCAATTCTGCTTGGTTCAGGTGGCCTGACCGGACGCGCAAATGACCTTGAGCAGCAGTTTGGTATTCCGGTGATCGACGGCGTCGCTGCTGCTATTAAGATGGCGGAAGGGCTAGTTTACCTGAGGAGCCAGATTCTTTAGCCGTGTTCAAGCCAGGTCCATGCAGGATCTGAGCTTATTGCTCTTGATGGGATCTGGACCGACGACCCGCTCTTTCAAATCATCTAAACCACTGGAGTAATAAGGAAATGGAGAAGGAATGTCGCCGGCAATGGCATCCTCGCCGGGGTGGCGAGCGATCTCAAACAGCCGAGTGGCAGCGGTGATCACGCCGAAGAACGGTCAAGCCTTCGTAGGGCGTCTTGGTCAAGAAGTTTCACGAGGTCGGTACTGCCACAGCGAGATGCACCGTCTCGGGATCGAGACCGGTGCTGATCCGTTCGACAGAACGACAATTAGAGTACGGAGAAGCCGCTCGCGCCGCATGACCGCCCCACAAATCCTCATGCTCCCCAGGCTGACGTGGGCCGGCGGTAATTTCAATGGCATGATGCCGGTACAATATCGGCAGGCGCCAGCCCTTCACAACGGTATGATCGTCATTGGAGAGGGATCGGAAGCCACTATTCTCCCACAACGTTTTTCGACCCTCTTGTGATGGGCTTCACCGCTCTCTCCAACAAATCCGCAGCATCGGCGACGATGGCCGCAGCCTCGTTCCGCAAGACATCCTTCGCGTTCTTACGGGCGTTCTCGATGGCAATATCAGCAGTCAAGCTTCGCTCATCTGCCTGCAAGCCGTCATCGTCACCACGAACCATACCGGTATTTGTTTGCTCGCGCACCTTGCTGCGCGTCGCCAGCACGGCCATTTCCTTTCGGCGTACTAGTTCATTGAGAGAAATGGTACGTTTTTCGCGCTGAGCCTTAAGCTCTGCAATATCTTCGGCGAACTGTTGGAAGTCCGGCTCGTTTTTCACCCGCGCATCATGGCGGCTCTGCAATTGCGGCACCAACGCCGCCATATTGCCCGCAACCTTGTGTTTCGCAGGTTTGATCTGCGTCCAGGGCAGCGCATTGTCATAACTTGCTTCGCCAAATGTCTTGGGATCGAAAAGCCCGGGCAGACTTATATCGGGGGTGACGCCACGCAGTTGCGTCGTCCCGCCATTCACCCGAAAAAACTGGGCAACAGTCAATTTCAGATCGCCGAATTTCGGCTCCCCATTCCGTGCCACCTGATCAAGACTAACCACGGTTTGCACGCTACCCTTGCCGAAACTGGGCTCGCCGATAATCACGCCGCGACCGTAATCCTGGATTGCAGCAGCGAAGATCTCGGACGCGGACGCCGAACCACGATTGATCAATACCCCTAGGGGGCCGGCCCAAACAGGTGCGCGCAGGTCATCGCTTTCTACCTTGATCTTGCCCTCGGCATTACGTTGCTGGACCACCGGACCTTTCCCGACGAACAGACCTGTCAGATTTATCGCCTCGGCCAACGAACCTCCGCCGTTACCGCGTAGATCGATGAGAACGCCATCAATGTTTTCCTGCTTCAGTTCACCGAGAAGTTTAGCGACGTCGCGGCTTGCCCCCTTATAGTCCTTGTCGCCGTTTTGCCGCGCTTCGAAGTCCTCGTAAAACGCCGGAAGGGTAATCACTCCAATTCTGCGCGTGGTTCCGCTGTCGTTGACCGGAAGGATGGTCTTCTTTGCGGCCTGCTTTTCAAGGCTGACTTTGTCTCGCACCAGACTAACGAGGCGATGGCTCCCGCTTTCTCCGGCGTCTGCCGGTAAGATCTCCAATCTGACAATAGAGTCTTCTGTCCCGCGTATCATTTGTACGACTTCGTCAAGGCGGGTGCCTACTACCTCCTTTACCGCGCCATCATCGCCTTGTCCGACACCGATGATGCGATCACCGACCGCCAGCTTACCGGACAGTTGCGCCGGCCCCCCTGGTACAAGCTCACGGATCGTGGTGTAGCCGTCGCGGTCCTGCAATACAGCACCGATTCCGACGAGCGAAAGCTTCATCGAGATGTCGAATTCAGCTGAAGCGGCGGCACCAAAATAATCCGTATGCGGATCAACGGAGGTTGTGTAGGCGTCCATGAACGACTGGAAGACGTCGTCGCTCTTGGACGAATACACACGCTCGAGGATATTTTTATAGCGTTTGTCGAGCGTATCGCGAATTGCCGCGTCGGCCTTGCCTGCCAGCTTTAAGCGGAGCCAGTCATTTTTTACCCGCTTACGCCAAAGTTCATTGCTTTGCGCCTCCGATTGCGCCCAAGGGGCGTCATCGCGCAACATGGAATAGTCTTCCTGAAGGCTGAAATCGAAGCCCTGCTTGAGCAGGCTCCGTGCATAGGTCATGCGATCTACAAGCCTTTGCGAATAGACGTTAAAAATCGAAAATGGAATCTTGAGGTCTTCGCGGAGAATGGCGTCATCGACCTTTGTACTTTCAGCCATGAATTTGTCGATGTCAGCCTGCAGGAACAACATCCGGTCCGCATCCAGGGACTTGATGAACCGGTTCATGATTGTCGCTGACAAGGCATCGTTCAGCAGTACAGGCCTGTAAGCATATCGCGTCAGGAATTGAGCGCTGACATGGGCAGCTTGCTCTTGCCGTTGCAGCGGCTCCAGAACCGGAGGCGCCGGTTCCAGGGAATATGCGGGTGATGCAATCGAAAGGATTAAGCCCAGGAGACCAAATTGTATGCGCATTCAGCTTTATTCCCTTCTGCGGTGGCAAGCTCATTCTCAATGCTGATCAACAATGATAGCATTTTGGCAGATTAGCGAATGTGCTGCTTTTTTATCTGTCGCAGCTGTACTACCGGACGAAGCGCCTCAACGAACTTCGGCGGGGCTTTCCGGAGGCGACTCAACCCGTACTCAGCCGCAATCGCGAGATCTGTGAGCAGGTCGGGTCACGGCAGGTTTTAGTGTTCCGCGCCCTCCGGCCGAGATCGCAGCGGCCGGTCAGGCGATGCGGTTTTATCGGGCGCGGCGCGCGTCATCGAGGCGACCGGCGCGGACGTGAGGGACCTTTATGTCGCCGGGGCGCGTGCAGCTTTGGCCCTGGCGCGTCAGCATGATTGCGGATTCGCGCTGCTTATCGACGGTAACCCGCCATGCGGTAGTGGCTTCATCTGCGATGGCGCGTTCGCCGGTCGGAAGCATGTCGGTGCCAGGATGACGGCTGCGCTTCTGCGGCAGCACGGTATTGAGTGTTCGCGGAAACAGAGATCGACGCCTTGCAGGCTCGATTGTCGCAGGAATCCTAAGACCATTACGTTCGATGCAGTTCACGTTTAGGCCCTTTACAAGCGACGACCTCGTCGAACTGCGCTCATGGTTTGAGGATGCGGAGCTATCACGCCGGCTGTCCTTTCCGACCGACGAATGGTTCGTCTATGTGACGGCCGGCGACGCCGCACGCTGTTGGATGGCACTGGCTGCTGGTCAGACTGTTGCCGAGGTTCAGGTTGACCGGGAGGGCTTAGAACGCGGGTATATTGACCTTGCCGTACGTCCCGATCTCAGAGGACAAAGGATTGGAGCAGCCGTACTCTCGGCGTTCTTGTCAGGTCCGGGACAAGCCTATCCGATACTTGAAGGGCGGATAGAGCCGGACAATGCGGCAAACCTCGCATGCTGCCGGCGCTGCGGTTTCATGTTGTTACCGGAGCCGGATACGGACGGCTTCATTCAAGCGATTTACCGTTCGACGCAAATTTCCTAACATTTGCTACTTTTAACGGGCCGATGTGCAGATGATTGACGGGTGCCCCGTCTCATGTCACATGTTCCACCTGCTGCTTTCGCAGTATTGGCTTCCGATCAGCCTGCGGATGGTTCAGGACATCGTGGCAGCCTGCGGCTCCACGGTTTCGCATCAGACGATCCGGCTGTGGGCAGAGAAATTCGGACGAATTTTTGCCAACCAGATCCGGCGCCGCTCATCCGGTCGGCTCAGCGACGAATGGCATCTCGATGGAGCCGTCACTTCGATGTGCGGCAAGAAGCATTGGCTACGGCGCGCCGTGGACC
Source organism: Rhizobium sp. YS-1r (assembly GCF_000757525.1). NCBI lineage: Bacteria > Pseudomonadati > Pseudomonadota > Alphaproteobacteria > Hyphomicrobiales > Rhizobiaceae > Rhizobium > Rhizobium sp. YS-1r. The sequence goes on from NZ_JPYQ01000007.1 coordinate 27,848, forward strand.
AGCACGTTTCGTGCTGGAGGTTCTTGTGAATTCGCCGCCAGCCGTTTTGCCAAGCGTCGTACTGTTACAAGGTATCTGCGGTAGCGTTCTGCGTCGCGGAAGGCATCCCTCGCTTCTTCCGCAGTTCGGATATCGCGTGACGCACCTCATCTCACGGAATTTACGACGAGTGTCTTAATCGGCGTCAGCGACAGCGTTGCAGCATAATGAGGAGCTCTTTGTTCTCCGCCCGAAGCTTTACGATCATCAGCCGCCTGAGATGGCGATTTTCCGCTTCGAGAACGGCAAGCTCGTCTTCAGATCCAGACGCTTCAACGGTAAAGTCTCGATTGCCGGGCACGGTGGACGGTCTTGCGCCAGAGGGGCGCGTCCTCCTTTTCCTCGGTCGAGGTTCGGAGACATACGATGGCGCGACGGTCTTCTGTTTGGCTGAGAGAGCCTGATCGGCATCGATCGTCGGCTCATCCGGATCCTTGACCTGCGGCTCGAAGGCCGCTGGAACCGGATCACGAACCTCGGTTCTATGTGGAGCGTCCGATGTGATAATCGTGGTCTCTGCCGCCGGCACCACGGTCATCTTGGGCTCGGCCTGCGGCTGGGCGTCATCAGTCTCGACGGCGCGGGCGACTGCTTGCAAATCCAGGTTTCCCCAGATTGATTTCGGCTGCGCCTTCGATAGCCGTCTGGTCGCCTTGTATTCGACGACGAAATTGCGCCTGGGCGTTTTCATGTTTCGGAAGCTTGCGATTGGAAGACACGGATGGAACCGCCGAAGTCGATCATAGGTTCCGAATTTGGACGTCTCGGTCGAACGCGCATAAGCGGGCAGACTGTCAGCACCGAAGATCGCTACTTCAGCCCAAGCCTCTTGCGCAGCTCGGCGTTTTCGTTACGCAGCTTTTCGGACAGCAGGTTTCGCAGCCGGCGGTTTTCTTCCTCGAGCCGGATAAACTCGGCCAGTTCGTCATCCATAGCCTCGGAAGTGGCGGGCGTTTCGGCCACGGATTTTGCCGTAGCTTTCTTCCATTGATAGTAGGTCTGGTCGGAGATCCCGACATCGTTGACTGCATCCTTGAGCGTCGCGCCGCCCGAAACCAGAGCTTCGATCTGCTCGACCTTCGCCAGCTTCTCCTGATCGCTCAGTCCGCGGGTCTTCGGCTTGACAGGCGCGGACTTGGCAGCAGGCTTTTCGGCCGCGGCCCTTTTCGCGCGCCGCCTCTTTGCCGGAGCTGCGGGTTCCGTCGGCTCGGCTTCAACTGATGCGGTCACGTCCGGCGGTGTCTGGATTTCGTCTTCGACCATTTGAATACCCTTATCTTTTTCCGCTTTGTTGTCCAACGCTATTGAAGAGTCAATCTTGGGCGGGCCTCCAAGCCTCGCTACCCTTGAAAACGATCATGTCATACAATGACTCAGGTCACCGACAATCTGGAAAGTCAGCGACGGGCAGTATAATCTGCCTGGAGCTGTCGCAGCGACCGGCTTCGCATCGCGTTGAAGACGGGGGGACGCCCTCTTTCCAGGTCAGCTACGGCGTCTACTACCTGACGCACAAGATTTGGCGGAATTGGAGTTCCCTCCATCGTACATTGTCGTCTTCCCAAGAACGGCTCTGTTGCAAAAACTCGGTTGATGGCCGAAAGAGCGCTGATAATTTTCAGCGAGACTTTTGATGAGCGATTTCAAGTGGCGTCATTTTCAGGGTG
>NZ_JPYQ01000008.1:0-1463 GCF_000757525.1 Rhizobium sp. YS-1r
GGCCTGCTTGTCGGTCAATCGTTCCAGCAGAGCCTCGAAGGTCTGGCGATACTCCAGCCTCGGGAAGAGCTGGTCTCGATAGACGAGCCGCAACAATGCCATCGGCTTTTGCCGTAGGGAATGAATGACGTGCCGGTAGTTGACGACCTGGCTGTGGCGGCCGTCAGGATGGCTCCGCCCTCGAGAGAGCGTCATGAGATAGGTGCCGCCGACGAACACATCGAGCCGGTCATCGAAGAGACGCACCCGTAGCTGATGCCCGATCAGGCGTGAAGGCACGCTGTAGAAGACCTTGCGCAGCGTGAAGCCACCGGTGCGCATGACCCTGACGACCACCTCCTCGGAGTCTGTCGTCCTGCGCTGCGGCAATTCCTGAAGATGAGGTCTTTCGGCTTCGATACGTTTGAGATTGTGGGCGTTGCGGCGGCTGACAATCTCATCGATGAAGGCACGGTAGGCGGCAAGATCGTCGAAGTCGTTGCTGCCGCGCATGAGCAGCGCGTCGCGGACCGCTGCCTTGATATGCCCGTGCACGCTCTCGATCGAACCGTTCTCGTGTGCGACGCCTTTGTTATTACGCGTCGGCTTCATGTGGTAATGGGCGCAAAGTTCCTCATATCGATGCGTCAGGTCCTCCCGCTCATTGGTGGTCAGGTTACGGAATGCAGCCGACAGGCTGTCGCTACGATGGTCGTGCGGCGCGCCGCCAAGGGACCACAGGGCATTCTGCAGCCCTTCCGCAAGAGCGACGAAGCTCTCTCCGCCGAGGATGACATGGCCATGTTCGAAGCCGGAGTAGGCAAGCCGGAAGTGATACAGGAGATGATCGAGGGGCTGCCCGGCGATCGTGACCTCCAGACTATCCATGTTGGTGAAATCCGAAAGGCCCAACCGGCCGGGCTCGTGAACCTGCCGGAAGATGACCTCCTGCTCTGCGCCATGCACAGCGCGCCAGGAGCGAATGCGCCGCTCCATGGTCCGACGAATGCCGTCTCCAAGCTCCGGGTGGCGGCGCAGCATCTCCTCGAATATCGCTACCGCCCGTATTCCGGGCGCAGCCTGAAGCAGGGGAACGATCTCGGCATCAAAGATATGGGCCAGTGGATCTGGTCGCCGGCGTTCCCGCGGTTTTGTCTTTTGAGATGGGAGACGTGGATCCTTCTCGATCCGGAAAGCTGTCGTGCGGCCGATCGAAGCCTTTGCGGCAGCAACGGTGACGGAATGATTTTGACGTAACTTCATGAAAAGCCTCATCTGATGATCGTTTACATGGCGACCTGGCACAAAGTGATTCTCCGGTTTTGGAAAATCGCCAGATTGACCGCGATCACAAGCGCAAGGCAGGCCTGATTTTGGCGCCGCGGGCCGTGGGCATAACTTCGATCGGGCTACGCCCTCACTCCGTTACGCCCACCACCCGCAAAGTCCCATCTTGATTGACGCTGGAATTCCACGTTGATCGT
>NZ_JPYQ01000009.1:0-299647 GCF_000757525.1 Rhizobium sp. YS-1r
GTCTTATCCAATACCTTTGCTCAACGAGTCATAATCTCTGGGACGTCACACTAGTGGAATTGCGGAAAGGCGAGGTGCTGCTTGACGCCGACCTCCGGCACCTTCTCGTCCTTCAGGTTCGCCTTGGCGATTTCCCAGCCGAACTTCAGCGAACTGTCCGTGGACGCCCAGATTTCCGCATCGTCGACGCGGAAGGCGAGCATGGTGAGCAGCGAGTCCTCCTTGCCGTTTTCGTACCAGGCGGCGGTCACGGCGCTCCAGTAGTTGTCGATCTTTGCCGGATCCTTGCGCACTTCGAGCGTTCCGGCAAGGCAGGCATGATAGTCGTGGTTCTTGCCGACGACGCAGAAATGCGCCCGTGTACCCGGACGGATGGCTCGCACCAGGTCCGTATCGGTCTTGGTGAAGAACCAGATCGTGCTGGTCTTCCGATCCACATGCGGCGCCATCGGCTGGAAATGCATATGCGAGCCTTCGATGCCGAGCATGCCTGCATGGATGTTGTCGATCTCGTCCCAGAGCTGGCGTTCCGGCGCTTCGCGGGCTTCTGTCAGGCTTGCCATAGATTGTCTCCTCTATCTTCGTTCAGATGAAGAAACAGCGAGGCTCGGGCTTTGTTCCTGGATCGGGGCGGCGAAAAGCCCGCGCCCCAACCGGAAATGCTCTTGAACGGAAAAGCCTTGAACCTGTTGGGCTTCGAAATTATAAGGCGCCCATTCCAAAGCAAGCTAAAGCGTCAGGGGTCCCATGGCTGGCCATTCACAGTTCAAGAACATCATGCACCGGAAGGGCAAGCAGGACTCGATCCGGTCGAAGCTGTTCTCCAAGCTCGCGCGCGAAATCACCGTCGCCGCCAAGCAGGGTTTGCCCGATCCGACCATGAATGCGGCCTTGCGTCTGGCGATCCAGAACGCCAAGGCGCAGTCCATGCCGAAGGACAATATCGACCGCGCCATCAAGAAGGCGTCCGGCGCGGATGCCGAAACCTATGATTCCGTCCGCTACGAAGGCTACGGTCCGGGCGGCACGGCAGTCATCGTCGAGGCGCTGACCGACAACCGCAACCGCACGGCCTCGAACGTCCGTTCGATCTTCACCAAGGCGGGCGGTGCGCTCGGCGAAACCGGTTCGGTCTCTTTCTCCTTCGATCATGTGGGCGAGATCACTTACAAGCCGGGCGCCGGCGATGCGGACAAGGTAATGGAGGCGGCGATCGAGGCGGGCGCCGACGACGTGACCTCCGACGAGGACGGCCACACGATCATCTGCGCGTTCGAAAGCCTTGGCGAAGTATCGAAAGCGCTGGAAGCCACGCTCGGCGAAGCCGAGACCGTCAAGGCGATCTGGAGGCCGCAGAACACGATCGAGGTCGACGAGGAAAAGGCGCAGTCGCTGATGAAGCTCATCGACAACCTGGAAGACGACGACGACGTGCAGAACGTCTATTCGAACTTCGAGGTCTCAGACGAGGTGATGGCCAAGCTTTCGGCTTGAGCCTACGCATCTTTCAACGCCCCTCATCCGCCCTGCCGGGCACCTTCTCCCCGTCAGAACGGGGAGAAGGACATATGCCGCGCCGGTTTCCGCGCCATGGACGTTGAGTTTGGCACGTTCCCTCTCCCCGCGAGGGGCAGGGTTCGGGTCGGGTGTAAATAGCCGCTACGCCTTCACCTTCTCCATCATCGGCAAGGTCGCGAACAGTTCCACCGAGCGCAGGCGCTTGTCGACGTCGTGGATCGGCATGGAGATGATCAGTTCGTCGGCCTCGGTCTCTTCGAGAAAATCGCTGAGCTTCGCCGTGATCGTCGGCACGGAGCCCACTGCCGCGTAACGCAGCGTGTGCTCGACGTTCATCTTCTCCATCGGCGTCCATAGGCCTTCCATGCTGTCGACCGGCTTCGGGAAGCGGGTGCGGACGTTCTTGCGCAAATTGACGAACTGCTGCTGCGAGGACGTGAAAAGCCGCTCAGCCTCGGCATCGGTTTCTGCCGCGACGCCCATGACGCCTACCATCACATAGGGCTTGTCGAGCTCAAGCGAGGGCTGGAACCGCTCACGGTAGATTGCGATCGCTTCCATCAGCATGTCGGGCGCGAAATGCGAGGCGAAGGCGTAGGGAAGGCCCAGCGCGGCGGCGAGGTGGGCGCTATAGATGCTCGATCCAAGCAGCCAGATCGGCACATGGGCGTCCATGCCGGGAACGGCGATGAGGCCCTGGTCCCTTTCCGGCGTGCCAAGCAGTTTTTGCAACTCGAGGATGTCGTGCGGGAAATTTTCCGCACCTGCTTCGAGGTTGCGGCGAAGCGCGCTTGCGGTGCGCATGTCGGTTCCCGGTGCACGGCCGAGGCCGAGATCGACACGACCGGGCAGCAGTGCTTCCAGCGTGCCGAACTGTTCGGCAATAACGAGCGGCGAATGATTGGGCAGCATGATGCCGCCGGAGCCGACGCGGATTGTCCTGGTCGCGGCGCCCACATGGCCGATCACCAGCGATGTGGCGGCGCTTGCGATGCCCGGCATGCCATGGTGTTCGGCGAGCCAGACCCGTTTATAGCCCTCTTCTTCCGCCTTGATCGCCATGCGGCGGGACTGATCGAGTGCATCGCGCACGGAATAACCTTCGCCGATTGGCGAAAGATCGAGAATGGAAAAGGGGATCATCGGCATGTCCTGAACGGATGGGTGACAGGGTGTCCCATCTATTTAGGCAGCCGTGTCCAGGAATGCGACCCCTCCGATCCACGGAAAAAGGGGCCGCGATGGCGGCCCCGACAGATCACGATTTGACCAGCCGCAGATGCGGACCACGCGTACCGGGATCACGCGGCGGCGGGTTGATGACCGTGACATGCATGAAGCGGCTTGCCTTCTGGTCGATCTCGGCGATCTCCCGGTCCATGCGGTCGAGCGTCAGCGTTTCGATATCTGCCTTCAGGCTTGCGGAGCGTCTCGATTTTGCAAGTTCGTTCAGTTCGTCATAGGTGGAGGACGCGGTGCCGGCCTGGGTTTCAACCCCCTCCGCGAGATTGCCGATGTGTTCGCCTAGAGCGTCCAGATAAAGGCTGAGGGCGTCCAGTTCCCGGCCGATCTGCTCAGTCTTCTCCGAGAGCGCCTCGATGCGGCCGGGTGATGCCTTGCCGCCGGGGTCGCTGCCGATCTTTTCAATAAGCCTCAGCGCGGCGGCAACCGCCTCCTTGGGACGGTGGATGTCGAGCTTGGCGTTCTCGGCGATGGTGGCCGCGTGCTGGGCAAGTGCCTTCTGCTGACGAAGGCCCAGGGCCACGGTGCCGGCAGCCGCGACCGCTTTGGAAAGGCGCGTGGATTCGTCGGCCTCTTTCCCGGCGTTTTCGGTCATGCTCTTCCGAAGAGCATCGGATTCGCGGCGCAGGAGACGGGCATTGCCGATGACCGAATCCACCGTGCTGCTCAGTGCGCGCAGACCGCGGTTGAAATCCCGCCGCATGCCCTCCAAGTGGGTGGGAAAGGGCGTATCGATTGTCGCCTCCAGGTCCCCGACGGCAAACCGTCTCAGCCCACTGTCCAGCGCGTTGACGACGACACGCATATGCTGCAGTTCCAATTCATTCGGATCTCGATCCCGTATCATTCGGGCGCCTCCTTTATGCTTCGGCTCCCCCCTTTGTGCTCAACCAACGCGGTGAAGGAAAGGCGGTTGCCGGATTTGTTGAGGTTCTGCCCAAATCCTTTTCCACATAGTTAACGGCGGCCGAGTTAGGCCGAAGTCGCCGATATGGCCGTCACGTCGGCGTGGCGCCTTTTGCGGGAAGGCGATAGGCTCATGCGCATGACAGAGACGATTCGCATCATCGGTATAGATCCGGGGCTTCGCCGCACCGGTTGGGGGATCATCGAGACGCTGGGCAACAGCCTGCGATTCGTCGCATCGGGCACGGTAACCTCGGATGGCGACATGGACCTCGCCTCGCGCCTCTGCCAGCTCCATGACGGGCTTGCAGAGATCGTGCATGCCTACAGGCCGGACGAGGCCGCAGTGGAACAGACCTTCGTCAACAAGGACGCGGTGGCGACGCTGAAGCTCGGCCAAGCGAGAGGGGTCGTCATGCTGGTGCCCGCGCGTGCCGGTCTGCCGGTTTCCGAATATGCACCGAATGCGGTGAAGAAGTCGGTGATCGGTGTCGGACATGGCGAAAAGCAGCAGATTCACATGATGCTGAAGATCCTGATGCCGAAGGCGGATTTCAAAGGCAATGACGCGGCCGACGCGCTGGCGATCGCCATCTGCCATGCCCATCACAGGGGTGGAAGACGCATGCGGCAGGCATTGGCGGGGTAGTTTGTTCTTGACTTGTTCACGTTGGGTCAATAGGTAATACTTGAGAAGTATTATCGTGCGCGTCACTGAAAAAGGTGTCTTCTTACGCGCGACGCGTCCCGCTATCGCGCCTATTTCCTTCGCTCGACATCATCTCCCCGAAACTCATCCCTGACGGACTTTCTTATGATCGGCAAGCTCAAAGGCACTATCGACGAGATCGGCGACGACTACGTTCTCGTGGACGTGCATGGCGTCTGTTACGAGGTCTTTTGCTCGTCCCGCGCGCTTTCGAAAATGGGCTCGGTGGGCGAGGCGGTGGTGCTCTTCATCGAGACGTATGTGCGTGAAGACCAGTTGAAGCTCTTCGGCTTTCTTTCGGCGCTGGAGCGGGAATGGTTCAACCTGTTGCAAAGCGTGCAGGGGGTCGGCGCCAAGGTGGCGCTCGCCGTGCTTTCGACGCTGACGCCATCCGAGCTTGCCAATGCGATCGCGCTGCAGGACCGGACTTCCGTGTCGCGGGCGCCGGGCGTTGGCCCAAAGGTGGCGATGCGCATCGTGACGGAACTGAAGAACAAGGCCCCGGCCTTTGCGGGCGAGGCGTCCGCGAATATCGGCTTCAAGCAGGAGATCGGCGAGGGTGTCGCTTCGGCGCCGGTCGCGGACGCGGTCTCGGCGCTGACCAATCTCGGCTACTCACGTGACCAGGCGGCGAATGCGGTGGCCGCCGCGTTGAAGAACGGCGGCGAAGGGGGTGACAGCGCCAAGCTGATCCGGCTGGGCTTGAAGGAACTGGCGCGGTGAGGGGATTGCAAAAGAGAGATTTCGCCTTACTATTCTCGGAATGTAAGGCGTAGCGGAGTTGCGATATGGGTTTCAGCATCACGATCACATCCAAGGGACAGATGACCATACCGAAAGACCTGCGTGACCAGTTGAAGGTCAAGCCGGGCGACAAATGCTATGCTTGGGTTCGCAACGGCGAGATGGTTGTCATTCCGCGTAATAAGCCTCTTGGTGAATTGGCTGGCGTACTCGGCAAGCCGCTGGCAAATGGACCGCTTTCGCAGAACGATATCGACAATGCTGTTATGGACGCCGCCGTCGAGCGATACGAAAACGCGATCAGACAGAGCGGCGGAGAATGAGTGGACGCATCGGCATCGATACCAACGTCCTATTGCGGATCGCCATTCCGGATGATGCGAGGCAGGTGGATGCCGTTAGCAGGCTTCTGGATCGGCTGGATGCCGACGATATTCTTTTCATCAATGTATCCGTCATCCTTGAAGCGAGCTGGGTCCTGAACCGCAAATACCGCTATCCCAGGGATCGTATCTTGGACTTCATTCAGGCCATATTGGAACGGCGCGAGTTCGAGGTGGCGGATTATGAGGCGGTCGGCAATGCTATCCATATCTGCCGTATGTCGAACGTGGATTTCGCCGATGCCTTGCTGAGTGAGATGAATCGTATCGATGACTGCAGTAAGACTTTTACGTTCGACAAGAAAGCCGCCGCGCGCGTCCCCGGAATGGAACTTCTCGCATGAGTGAAGCTGCCCGCCTGATATCGCCGGAAAAGCGGGGCGAAGACCTGGATGTGACGCTGCGCCCGCAGTCGCTGGACGAGTTCACCGGCCAGGCGGAGGCGCGCGCCAACCTGAAGGTCTTCATCGAGGCGGCGAAAGGGCGTGGCGAGGCGCTCGACCACGTGCTTTTCGTCGGCCCGCCCGGGCTCGGCAAGACGACGCTGGCGCAAATCATGGCGAAGGAACTCGGCGTCAATTTCCGTTCCACCTCCGGCCCGGTCATCGCCAAGGCGGGCGATCTTGCGGCACTGCTCACCAATCTCGAAGAGCGCGATGTGCTCTTCATCGACGAAATTCATCGCCTCAATCCGGCGGTCGAGGAAATCCTTTATCCCGCCATGGAGGATTTCCAGCTCGACCTCATTATCGGCGAGGGACCGGCGGCGCGTTCGGTGAAGATCGACCTTTCGAAATTCACGCTGGTCGCCGCCACCACCCGTCTCGGCCTGCTCACCACGCCGTTGCGGGACCGTTTCGGCATTCCGGTGCGCCTGTCGTTCTACACCGTTGAGGAACTGGAGCTCATCGTGCGGCGCGGCGCGCGGCTGATGAACCTGCCGATGACGGACGACGGCGCCCGTGAGATCGCCCGGCGTGCGCGCGGCACGCCGCGCATCGCGGGCCGGCTGTTGCGCCGCGTGCGTGACTTCGCGGAGGTCGCGAAGGCGGAGGCGGTGACGAAGGAGATAGCTGACGAGGCGCTGACGCGGCTTCTGGTCGATCATGCGGGTCTCGACCAGCTCGACAAGCGCTACCTCAACATGATCGCCGTGAATTTTGGTGGCGGGCCGGTTGGCATCGAGACGATTGCCGCTGGCCTGTCCGAACCGCGCGATGCGATCGAGGACATTATCGAGCCCTACATGATCCAGCAGGGTTTCATCCAGCGCACGCCGCGCGGCCGCGTTTTGACCGCAAATGCCTGGAAACATCTCGGAATGCAGCCGCCCAAGGATCTTGAGGCCGCGCAATTCCGGATGTTCACCGAGGACGAGTAAGCGATCACCTCCGGCGGTCCCGGCTGACCCGATCTTGATCTCCGGTCCCGGCCGGCGGAACCTTCGCTGTCTGCCTGGGTTTTCCTTGAAAAGGAGAACGCCATGCGGACGATCGATATCGAGAACGCAGTTCATCGGACATGGCAGCGAAGCGAGGGGGAGCTTCCGAAGAGCCGGTCGGAGTTCTGCCATGTCTGACCAGGGTCCCGATCGCATCCCCCCGGCCGAAGTGGCAGAAAATGCGGAGAAGGGGCTGAAATTGCGCGCGCAATATCGGCGCGGCGGCACGATGGCGGGTATCGCCCGGGCCCGCGATCTGAAGAACCGCAAGCCGCTTTCCGAGAAGACGATCAGGAAGATGGTAAGTTACTTCCATCGTCATAAGGCGGACAAGCGCGCCGAGAACTTCGGTGACGATGAGAATCCATCAACCGGCTATATCGCCTGGTTGCTTTGGGGAGGCGATGCCGGTCAGAAATGGGCCGAAGAGCACAAAAAGGCGATCGAAACGGCCAGAAACGAGGGCAGGATGCGGCGTTTCAAACAGTCGGAGCACGGGCGTTCGCCAGATTCCTGACAGTTCCGCTCAAAAGCATCATGCCGCCCGGCTTCCAGCCCAGCGTTCTGATCTTCTCCGTCGACATGGGATTGATCGAATGACGGTCGGCAGGGAGCGGCAGTTCATGCGGTCGATGCGGCAGATTGCCCAGGATTTCCCTTGTATCGGTCAGGATGTCGGAAATGTTGAAAACCTGCCCGTCGATCTTCCCTATCTCGGTATCGAGCATCAGGCGAACGGCAGCAGCCACGTCGTGGCCGTGGACCTCGGTGCCTGCCCGTGACGGCACGGGTCGACCGGCGAGGTAGTCCTCGAAAAGCGCGTCCCACTTGTTCGGCTGAAAGTCGCCGTAGACGCCCGTCAATCGCAGGCTCGCCGTGACGAAACCCGGGCCGGAGAGAGCTGCGAGTGCCCGCTCGCCGTCGAGCTTGATCTCTCCGTAAAGGCTGTCCGGCCTGAGGACGAGGTCTTCGGTCAGCGGCGTACCAGCCGGCAGTCCGTCGTAGACCGCACGACTGGAGAGAAAGATCGCGCGCCGCGTGCCCGCCCGTTTGGCCGTCTCGAAGAGCTTGACCGTCCCGTCGAGATTCAGCCGTCGGAAGCGGGCCGGATCGTCGCCTTCGCCGCCGCGGTATTTTCCGGGAAGGTGATCGAAGGCGGCATGCACGAAGAAATAGGCATCGTCGAAAGCCTCCATCCGGTCGATATCCGGATCAAGGGAGAGGGCTGCGAAACCGACCGGTCTGGAGAAGAGGTCGGGTGCGGGCGGCGTCCGCCCGCCGACGATGACCTGGTATCCGGCTTCCAGCAGGCCTTCGACGATGTAACGCCCCACAAGGCCCGTCCCGCCTGAAACCAGGACTTTCATGAAGGCTCCCCGGGTTTGGGAAGTGCCGCGAGATCCGGGACATCCCGACCCTCATGAAAGGCATCCCAAAGGTCGATCAGCGGGCGCAGGCGATCCGCTTTCGGATGATCCCTTTCCCAGGGTTTTTCATACTGGTAGTGCAGCACCGAAATGCTCTCCCAATCCCAGAGCGCCGGCATATTGAACCATACATATTGCAGCATGTTCATGAACACCGGCAGGCCGTGCCAGTCCGGGAAGAAGCTTTCGAGAAAGGTCTGGTCGGTGCGCCGCCAGAAGGCATCCGGCCGGTCGAGCGCGGCCAGCATCCGCTCGAAGGTCTCTGTGGAAGGCTTGGCAACGAAGACACCTGAGTTCAGCCGATGGAAATCGGCGAGGCTTTCATAGACATTCGGCGCGGCGGAGAATTCCGGATAGTCGAACAGCTTGTCGATGTTCTTCAGCACCAGCGCATCGGCATCGATGAAGACCGTCTTGTCGTATTCGGTGAGCTGCCAGAGGCGAAGCTTGCAGAAGTTGTCGAGGGGCGTGTGGAAGTCCGGCTTGCGGCCCTTGGTGAAGGGGGCCGCGCCATGCAGGTTTTGTCTGGCATGCCGTTCGTTGAAGGCGTCGGAGAGCGGCAAGTGGTCGACCTCGACCAGTCGGCAGCCGAGGGCTTCTAGCGGCGCAAGATCGTTTGCTCCGACACCGCCCGTGTGCAGTACGACGATGTCCGCCGCCGTTTCCGTCCGCTGGATCGAACGGGCGAGCGCCACGGCACCCATCGCGTAATCGGCATTGGTCACCAGCGTGACGAAGGCGTTTTTCATGGTGTGCAGTAGTCCCTTTTTAGCCCTCCGATCGTCATGCTCGGGCTTGTCCCGAGCATCTGCTGCCATTCAATATTCTCCGTGAACGGCAGATCCTCGGACAAGCCCGAGGATGACGGCGAGCAAATTCCCAGTCATCAGGATACCGATTTCAGCCGCTTGCCTTCCGGGTCGTGCTCCACCTTGGCGGCGATGTCCCTGGTCCAGGCAGAAACGGCGGGAACGCGTGATCTGTCAACGCGATAGGCGTATTTCTTCGCAACATCGACGATCTCGCCGAGCAGGCCTTCTCCGGGCGTGGTGGGAGCAAGGCCAAGACCGAGGAACTTCTCGTTCTTGACGATCAGCTCGTTTTCCGGCGCCTCTTTTCGCGGGTTCGGCAGCCAGGCGATCTTCGCGCCGGTCATCTTCGCGACCAATTCGGCAAGATCGCGCACCCGGTGAGTCTCGGTCATCTGATTGAAGATCTCGACGCGGCTGCCGCGCTCAGGCGGGTTGTTCAGTGCGATCTCGATGCAGCGCACCGAATCCTGGATATGGATGAAGGCGCGCGTCTGGCCGCCAGTGCCGTGCACGGTCAGCGGATAACCGATCGCCGCCTGGATGAGAAAACGATTCAAGACCGTCCCGTAATCCCCGTCATAATCGAATCTATTGATCAATTGCGTATGCCGCCGCGTTTGCTCCGTATGGGTGCCCCAGACGATGCCCTGATGCAGGTCGGTGATCCTCAGCCCGTCGTTCTTCGCGTAGAACTGGAAGAGAAGCTGATCCAGGCACTTCGTCATGTGGTAGATCGAGCCGGGATTGGCGGGATAGAGGATGTCCTGGGAAACGGTGCGGCCATCGGGGGTCTCGATACCGACCGGCAGATAGCCTTCCGGAATTGCCGCGCCGACCGTCGAATAACCGTAGACGCCCATTGTGCCGAGATGCACGAGGTGCGCGTCGAGTTCGAGTTCGACCAGAGCGTTCAAAAGGTTATGCGTGGCGTTGACGTTGTTGTTGACCGTGTAGTTCTTGTGCCGGTCGCTTTTCATGGAATAGGGCGCGGCGCGCTGTTCGGCGAAATGGATGATGGCGTCCGGTCGATGCTTTGCAAGCCAGCCCTTCAGGAGCTCGTAGTCCTTGGCGAGGTCGATCAGGTGGAAATGGATGCGGCGGCCGGTCTCCGCGTGCCAGATGCGGGTGCGCTCCTGGATGCTGTCCATCGGGGTGAGGGACTGGACGCCGAGCTCTGTGTCGATCCAGCGGCGGGAGAGGTTGTCGAGGATGTGAATTTCGTGGCCCGCATCGGACAGGTGAAGCGATGTCGGCCAGCCGACGAAACCGTCTCCGCCGAGGACTGCAATCTTCATGAGGTACTCTCCGCTGGTTTTCGATGAATTTCCTGATAGGGAGGAACTGTGACAGCTCTTGAAAGCTGGTTCAGTGTTCCACGATTATCCAGTGGGCGATGGGGTTTTTCCAAGGCAAGCTTATGCAGGCACACAATTTTTTGTTATCGGGCGAATTGGTCGAGGGAGGCCATCGGCTTGCCCAGCGCGTCTATTATGAAGACACGGATTTCTCGGGCCTCGTCTATCACGCGCGCTACCTGCACTTCCTCGAACGCGGCCGCACGGACTATCTGCGCTGCCTCGGTTGCGAGCAGAGCGCGCTTCTTTCGGCCGACGAGGAGGGGCTCGTCTTCGTCGTCCATCGGATGGAGATCGATTTCAAGCAGCCGGCCCGCATGGACGATATCCTCGTCATTCAGACGATGACGGAAAAGGCGGGCGGCGCGAAAATGGTGCTCAATCAGGAAATCCGCCGCGGCGACACGCTCTTGATTGCGGCAAAGGTGGTGATTGCCGTCATCAACAAACACGGCCGCCCGCGCCGCCTTCCGGAGAGCGTGGCGGAAAAGTTTCTGGGGCACCCGGTTTAGCTAAATGAAGTAAACCGGCATCCTCGGCTGTAACACATCCTTAACGATAATGATGTCTTACTGGCCGGTGAGGAATTTGTGCAACGCACGCCTTCCTTTGACCAAAATTGAAAGCGAGAAGCCAAGCTGGAAACTCAGGGCATCTTGGGGTTACGGCGGGCGCATTCAGCGATCAAGGACATTCTCGCGAGAGCGCGCTTTTGAACCCGCCCGGTCCTTAAAAACCGGGCGTTTGGATTCGGGGATAGTAGTAGATGGAACAGGTAGGTTTGGCGGCGGCGGCAAGCGAAGTAAGCCTCTGGTCGCTGTTCATGCAGGCCGGTCTTGTCGTCAAGCTGGTCATGATCGGTCTTATCGGCGCGTCGGTCTGGACCTGGGCGATCGTGATCGACAAATACGTGAGCTTCAACAAGGCGAAACGCCAGTTCGACCAGTTCGAACAGGTCTTCTGGTCCGGCCAGTCGCTGGAAGAGCTCTACCGCACGCTTTCGGAACGCCAGAACAACGGGCTTTCCGCTATCTTCGTCGCTGCCATGCGTGAGTGGAAGAAGAGCTTCGAGCGCGGCGCACGCGCGCCGATCGGATTGCAGATGCGCATCGACAGGGCGATGGACGTCACCATGGCACGTGAGAGCGAGGCTTATGAAGCCCGTCTCGGATCGCTCGCGACGATCGGTTCGGCGGGTCCGTTCATCGGCCTTTTCGGTACGGTCGTCGGTATCATGACCTCGTTCCAGGCGATCGCCGGTTCGAAATCCACCAACCTCGCCGTCGTCGCCCCGGGTATCGCCGAAGCGCTGCTTGCCACCGCGATCGGCCTCGTGGCGGCCATACCGGCGGTCATCGCCTACAACAAGTTCACCGCAGATGCCGGCAAGCTTTCGGGCCGCATGGAAGGTTTCGCGGACGAGTTTTCCGCCATTCTGTCGCGCCAGATCGATGAGAAGCTCCAGCCGCGCCAGGCGGCGCAGTAAAGCGATCCGCAAGGAGTAACGTATCATGGGTATGTCGGCCGGAGGAGCAAAGGCATCGGGTGGCGGCCGTCGCAGGCGCGGCGGCCGGCGCGGCGCTATCAGCGAGATCAACGTCACGCCGCTCGTCGACGTAATGCTCGTGCTGCTCATCATCTTCATGGTGGCGGCGCCGATGATGACTGTCGGCGTGCCGATCGACCTGCCGGAAACGCAGGCGAGTGCGATGAATGCCGATACGCAGCCGATCACTGTCTCGGTCAATCCGCAGGGTGAGATCTACCTGCAGGAAACGCCGATCGGCATCGACGAGATCGTACCGAAGCTGCAGGCGATCGCCACGACCGGCTACAACGAACGCATCTATGTGCGCGGCGACACGACCGCGGCCTACGGCGTCGTCATGAAGGTCATGGCCCGTATTTCCTCGGCCGGTTACAAGAATATCGGCCTCGTCACGCTTCAGGAACAGGAGAAGTGATCGCGGCGCCATGAGAGGTAGTCTCGGCACATCGCTGGTTCTCCACACACTGGTGCTCGGTTATGCGCTGGTGTCCATCAGCGCGCCGGCCTCCTTCGAGGTGGCCGACGTGGAAGCTTTGCCTGTCGATATCATTCCGGTCGAGTCGATCACCCAGATCCAGCAGGGTGACAAGAAGGCGCCCGTTGCCGAAAAGGCCGCGCCGAAGCCGACGACCAAGCCGAACATCGTCGAGAATGCCGAAAATGCCGGCGACAACGATATCGATCTGAAGACGCCGCCGACGCCCGCCAAGAAGCCGGTGCCGACGGAGGCGGCCGCTGCGCCGAAGCCGGCCGAGAAGCCGGTGCCGACCCCGACCCCCGAACAGAACGAGGTCAAGGACATCGTACCGGAGGAGACGGCACCGAAGCCGGCCGAGGTTGCCGCCCTGCCGGAACCAAAGCCCGAGGTGACGCCGCCGCAGCCCCAACCCGAACCGGCGCCGCAGCCCCAGCCGACACCCGCACCCGCCGAAACCCAGGCGGAAGAGATCCCGCTGCCGGACGCCGTGCCGATCCCCGCCGCCAAGCCGCGGCCGGAACCGCCGAAGGAAGAGGCCAAGCCCGTCGAGAAGCCTGCCGAAAAGCCGGCCGAGAAAAAGCCTGAGACGCCGAAGCCGGCGGAGACCGCAAAGGCTGCCGAGAAGCCGACCGACAAGAAGGAAGGCAAGAAGCAGGAGACCGCCAAGTCTTCTTCCTCGAAGGAGAGCGACTTCAACGCAGATCAGATTGCCGCACTGCTCAACAAGCAGGAGGCATCCGGCGGCGGCGCGAAACGTTCCAGCGCACCGGCGGCCATGGGCGGAAAGAAGGATACGGGCGGCTCCAAGCTCAGTCAGAGCGAAATGGATGCATTGCGCGGCCAGATCGAGAACAACTGGTCCGTCATCGCCGGCATCGAAGGGGCGGAGGGCGTGATCATCACCGTCACCATGAAACTGGACGAAACCGGTGCGATTGTCGGGCGACCGGAAGTGACGGCCAGGGGCGGCTCCGACGGCGCCCGCCGCACGCTCGAAGGCAGCGCGCTTCGTGCGGTCATGCGCTCGTCGCCCTTCAGGAACCTGCCCGCCGACAAATACGACGCCTGGAGCGAAGTCGTCGTTAACTTCGACCCAAGCGAATTGCTTTGAAAGGCTCTGATATCATGATGAAACGTTCTTTCATCCGCCTCGTGATCGCGCTTGCCGGCATGGCCGTGATGTTTGCCGCGCCGGCCGAGGCGCGCGTGGAAATCAACATCAACAAGGGCAATGTCGAACCGCTGCCGATCGCGATTACGGATTTCCTGTCGAACAACGAACTGGGGCCGCAGATTTCCCAGGTCGTTGCCGCCGACCTGAAGCGTTCCGGCCTTTTTGCGCCGATCGACAGACAGGCCTTCATCGAGAAGATTGCCGACCCGAACCGTGCACCGCGCTTCGAGGACTGGAAGGTCATCAATGCCCAGGCGCTGGTGACGGGCCGCGTGACCCGCGAAGGCGACGGGCGGCTTCGCGCCGAGTTCCGTCTCTGGGACACCTTCGCCGGCCAGCAGATGACCGGACAGCAGTTCTACACCCAGCCGGAGAACTGGCGCCGGGTCGCCCACATCATTGCCGACGCGATCTACAAGCAGATCACGGGCGAGGAGGGCTATTTCGACACCCGCGTCGTGTTCGTCTCGGAGAGCGGCCCCAAGACGGCCCGCCAGCGCCAGCTCGCGATCATGGACCAGGACGGGTTCAACGTCCGCACACTCACCGATGCCAGGAACATCGTGCTGACGCCGCGCTTCTCGCCGAGCCGCCAGGAAGTCACCTACATGTCCTTCGAAGGCAACCAGCCACGCGTCTACCTGCTCCAGCTCGAGACGGGACAGCGCGAGGTGGTCGGCAACTTCCCCGGCATGACGTTCTCGCCGCGCTTCTCGCCGGATGGCCAGAAGGTCATCATGAGCCTGCAGCAGGAAGGCAATTCCAACATCTATACGATGGATCTTCGCTCGCGCACCACGACGCGGCTGACCTCGACCCAGGCGATCGACACGTCGCCGTCCTATTCGCCGGATGGCACGCGCATAGCGTTTGAAAGCGACCGCGGCGGAAGGCCGCAGATCTATGTGATGAATGCCGACGGTTCGGGCCAGACCCGCATTTCGTTCGGCGACGGCTCTTATTCCACGCCGGTCTGGTCGCCCCGCGGAGATCTGATCGCCTTCACCAAGCAGTCGGGCGGCAAGTTCTCGATCGGCGTGATGAAGACGGATGGTTCGGGCGAACGCATCCTGACGACCGGCTTCCACAACGAGGGCCCGACCTGGGCGCCGAACGGCCGCGTCCTGATGTTCTTCCGCCAGGCGGCGGGCTCGGGCGGTCCGCAGCTCTATTCGATCGACCTGACCGGCTACAACGAACAGCTCATCAAGACCCCCTCCTATGCGTCCGACCCGGCCTGGTCTCCGCTTCTGGAGTAGGACCGATGAACACAAAGGAGGCGGCTTGTCGCCTCTTTTGCGCCCGAATCTACTGAGAAACGACCTAATAAGGGGCGCGGTAACATTTCGTTAACCATAAGTGTTTGGTCATGGTTAACCGAGCCCGGTTAGAGTCTGGCAACTCTGAAATTTCGGAATTGATTGATCTAAGGAGAGACCGGCCATGAGCCGCATGCAGAATCTCGCTCGCAACCCTGCCGTCATTGCGCTCACGCTCGCACTCGCGCTCGCCGGCTGCGCCAACAAGAAGAACCTGCCGAACAGCGCCGGTGAACTCGGGCTTGGCGGCGCCGGGGCTGCGACGCCCGGCTCGAGCCAGGATTTCACCGTCAATGTCGGCGACCGCATCTTCTTCGACACCGACAGTTCCTCGATCCGCGCCGACGCCCAGCAGACGCTCGACCGTCAGGCCCAGTGGCTGCAGCGCTATCCGAACTATGCAATTACCGTCGAAGGCCATGCCGACGAACGGGGCACGCGCGAATACAACCTCGCCCTCGGCGCCCGCCGCGCCGCGGCCACCAGGGAATATCTCGCTTCCCGCGGCGTTCCGGCCAACCGCATGAAGACCATTTCGTACGGCAAGGAGCGCCCGGTCGCCGTCTGCGACGACATTTCCTGCTGGTCGCAGAACCGCCGCGCCGTCACGGTTCTCGGTGGCGCCGGTTCGTAACTGAGGCCACGGGTCCCCGGAATAAAAGGCGGCTATCCAGGCCGCCTTTTTGCTTTTTCCATAGTTTGGCCCTGATTTCAGGGATTTTTGAACGTGACCTTGGTTGCTTTTTGGCGTCAGTTGGAAAAATCTCCTGCTGCGCCAATCCGGTGCACACGAAAGAGCAGGACGGACACCTATGAAGAAACTTGTCTTGGCAGCGATGCTGGGGCTGATGGCGACGAGCGCTTCTGCGGGGGCTTTCTCGCTGCCGAAACTTTTCCGGGGTGATCAGGCTGCGGCGGAACGATCTCAGGCTCATCAGCCGCCGGTGGTTCTTGCGCAGAGCGCTGATGCCGTTCGTATCCAGCAACTCCAGGAAGAGGTCCGCCAGTTGAACGGCCGGATCGAGGAAATGAGTTATCAGCTTCTGCAGATGCAGGAGCAACTGCGCAAGACGCAGGAAGACAACGAATTCCGCTTCCAGGATCTGGAGAAGAACAAGCGTAGTGAAATCGATACCACGGCCGGGAGACCGGCCGTGGCGTCCAATCGTGCTCCAGGACAAACCGCGCCCTCCGCCCAGCCTTCCGACGATGTCGCCAGGATCATCGAATCACCGTCCGAAGGCGAAATCGGACAGGATCAGGCCGCTGACGGCCGGATGGCGCCGCCGCCGACCACGCTTGGCTCCATCGAGCTCGATCAGAACGGCAATCCGCAGGGCGCCTCGCGCAACGACCGGGTCAACAACGCCGCCGGCCTTCCAGGCGTGGATCTCGGCTCGCAGGCTCCCGGCAAGGCTGCGGCGCGCGCGAAGACCGATCCGCAACAGACGGCCGCCCTCGGCAGCGAGAGCGACGCCTATCAGATCGCCTACAATCACATCCTTACCGGCGACTACTCTCTCGCCGAGCAGGAGTTCTCCGGCTATATCCAGTCCTATCCGAGGAGCACGCGCCTCGCGGACGCCAATTTCTGGCTGGGCGAAGCACAGTATTCGCAGGAAAAATACAACGAAGCCGCCAAGACCTTCCTCAACGCGCACCAGAGTTACGGCAAGTCGCCGAAGGCTCCGGAAATGCTCCTGAAGCTCGGCATGTCGCTTGCCGCCCTCGACAATACCGAGACCGCCTGCGCGACGCTCCGCGAAGTCGCCAAGCGTTATCCGTCCGCCTCCAAGGCGGTGCTTTCCAAGGTCGGCAGCGAACAGAAGCGCTTGCGCTGCGGCTGACGGCGTCCTCGTGACTGCCTCCGCCTCAAACCTGCCGCCTGTCGAAGCGATCCAGCGGCTCCTTGACGTTATTACGAAACCGGCGCGCCTTCTCGTCGCCATTTCCGGCGGCAGCGATTCCACCGGCCTGCTCGTCGCTCTTTCGAAAGCCAATTCTCCCGGTTCCGGCATCTCGCTCTTCGCGGCGACCGTCGACCATGCCCTGAGGCCTGAATCTGCAGAAGAGGCGCGCGCCGTGGCTGCCCTTTGCAGCAGGCTCGGCATTCCACATGTCATCCGCCGCTGGGAGGGCGAGAAGCCGGATACGGGCCTTTCCGCCGCGTCCCGCGAGGCGCGCTATCGCCTCCTGGTGGAGATCGCCGACGAGCTCGATGCCACCGCCATCCTCACCGGCCACACGCTCGACGACCAGGCGGAAACGGTTGCCATGCGCGCTGCCAGGAGCGGCAGAGAAGACAATCTCGGCCTTGCCGGCATGGCGGAGGCGGTGCTTCTCGAACGACGCCGCTGGCTTCTGAGACCTTTCCTCAAAACCCGACGTGCCGATATCCGCGCTTTCCTGACCAATGAAGGGGAGAGTTGGATCGACGATCCCAGCAATCTCAATCCGCATTACGAGCGGGTGAGGGTGCGCGGAAAGCTCGCGGCTGAAGGCTCGTTCGACGCGGCAGCACTCACCCGGGCTGTCAAGCGGCGGACGGCGTTGTCCGATGCGGCGGCCCGTCTCGTTCACGATCATGTGACGATCCGTCTTGGCGTGCTGGCCCATCTTGCTCCGACGGGCCTTGCGGGCGACGGCGCCGTGCGCCGCCACGCCTTGTCGCTGCTTTCGGCGGTGCTCGGGGGGAGGGCACATGCCTTGCGCGGCGAGAGCACGAATAGGGTGATGGCCTTTCTCGACAGCGGCCGGCCCGGACGCATCACCGCCGGACGAGTGATCTTCGACCTTCGCCGCGACGGGCTTTATCTTGCTCGCGAAAACCGAGGTCTCATGCCGCTTGTCGTCGCACCCGGCGGGATCGCGGTATGGGATGGCCGATACCGGATCGCCAACGGCAGCGCCGCCGAGATCATCATCGGCCCGACCGCTCCGGATCGGGAGGAGGCGCGTGCCCTCTTTCCGGATGCGCCGCCGGCAATCGCCATGCGGGCTATGAGCGTGATGCCGTGGGTTGAGGCGAACTCCTTCTCCCCGCTGGAAAGAGGAAGGAGTTTGCCGATCGCGTTGAGCCAGCCGCCCACCGCCGGCCAAATTCACATCATGCCAACCCTTGCCCCCTTCGACCGCTTTTTGCCGCAGTTTGACCTTAATCTCGCAAGCGAGTTTGCTGTTTTGCTCGGATGCGACGTTTTTCCCCCGCTGCCGATTAAGGATTCCGCGCGGAAAAGCTAGGCGGCGGCTCCGGTTCTCCTTGGCAAGGACGTGCCGCAACCCTATGTTAAGCGGCAAGTAAGGCGGTCGCCTCGAAAAAAAAGCGGGCCGTCACAGTCCGGGGAGTTCAATGAACCCAAACTTTCGTAATATCGCCCTCTGGGTCATCATAGCCCTTTTGCTGGTCGCATTGTTCAGCATGTTCCAGACGGCGCCGACGCAGACCAACTCGCGTGAGATTCCCTATTCGCAATTCCTGCGTGACGTGGATTCGGGGCGGGTCAGGGATGTCGTCGTCACAGGCAACCGGGTGCTCGGCACCTATACGGAAAGCGGCTCTGGATTTCAGACCTACTCGCCCGTCATCGACGATACCTTGATGGAGCGGCTGCAGTCCAAGAATGTCACCATCGTGGCCCGCCCGGAAACGGACGGGTCTTCCGGTTTCCTGAGCTATCTCGGCACCCTTTTGCCGATGCTTCTGATCCTCGGTGTCTGGCTGTTCTTCATGCGGCAGATGCAGGGTGGCTCGCGCGGCGCGATGGGCTTCGGCAAGTCCAAGGCCAAGCTTTTGACCGAAGCACACGGGCGCGTGACGTTTGAAGACGTCGCCGGCGTCGACGAGGCCAAGCAGGACCTCGAAGAGATCGTCGAATTCCTGCGCGATCCGCAGAAATTCCAGCGGCTCGGCGGCCGCATCCCGCGCGGCGTGCTGCTTGTCGGCCCGCCCGGTACGGGTAAGACGCTGCTCGCCCGCGCGATTGCCGGCGAAGCCAACGTGCCCTTCTTCACCATTTCCGGTTCGGACTTCGTCGAAATGTTCGTCGGCGTCGGTGCCTCCCGTGTGCGCGACATGTTCGAGCAGGCCAAGAAGAATGCGCCCTGCATCATCTTCATCGACGAAATCGATGCGGTGGGTCGTCATCGCGGCGCCGGCCTCGGCGGCGGCAATGACGAGCGCGAACAGACCCTCAACCAGCTCCTCGTCGAGATGGACGGTTTCGAGGCGAACGAAGGCATCATCCTGATCGCCGCGACCAACCGTCCCGACGTTCTCGACCCGGCGCTTCTGCGTCCCGGCCGCTTCGACCGCCAGGTCGTCGTTCCGAACCCGGACATCGTCGGCCGCGAGCGCATCCTCAAGGTTCATGCCCGCAACGTTCCGCTGGCGCCGAATGTCGACCTCAAGGTGCTGGCGCGCGGCACGCCCGGCTTCTCCGGTGCCGACCTCATGAACCTCGTCAACGAGGCGGCCCTGATGGCGGCCCGGCGCAACAAGCGCCTTGTCACCATGCAGGAGTTCGAGGACGCCAAGGACAAGATCATGATGGGTGCGGAGCGCCGCTCCTCGGCCATGACCGAGGCGGAGAAGAAGCTCACCGCCTATCACGAGGCCGGCCATGCGATCACCGCGCTGAACGTCCCTGTCGCCGACCCTCTCCACAAGGCGACGATCATTCCGCGCGGCCGTGCGCTCGGCATGGTGATGCAGCTTCCCGAAGGCGATCGCTATTCGATGAGCTACAAGTGGATGGTGTCGCGCCTTGTCATCATGATGGGCGGACGCGTCGCCGAGGAAATCACCTTCGGCAAGGAAAACATCACCTCGGGTGCCTCGTCCGACATCGAGCAGGCCACCAAGCTTGCCCGCGCCATGGTCACGCAATGGGGCTTTTCCGACGTGCTCGGCCAGGTCGCCTATGGCGAGAACCAGCAGGAAGTCTTCCTCGGCCATTCGGTGTCGCAGTCGAAGAATGTGTCGGAATCGACCGCCCAGAAGATCGACACCGAAGTGCGTCGCCTGATCGACGAGGCCTATACAGAGGCCCGCCGCATCATCACCGAGAAGCACGACGAGTTCGTGGCTCTCGCCGAAGGCCTGCTCGAATACGAGACGCTGTCGGGCGAGGAGATCAAGGCACTGCTCAAAGGGCATAAGCCGTCACGCGATCTCGGCGACGACGCGCCGCCCGCCCGTGGTTCGGCAGTGCCGAGCACCGGCGGTTCCAAAAAGGACGAGCCGAAGGGCGGCGAGCCTGAAAGCGGTCTCGAACCCCAGCCGCACTGAGCCATTCAAACATAACTCAAAACCGCCGCAGAGCGATCCGCGGCGGTTTTTGTTTGACTGTCTATCTCCCCGGCTATCTCAATGAGTGACGGGCCTTAGCCTTATTGGTAACGGGATATAAGCGATTTTGACGCTAATTTATGTGCTTATTCATGCGATCTATGGCATGAGCCGACCATGAGGCCGGCCCGGCCGTCGAGAGGATCGCGGGTCCGATCCCTGCCAGGACTTCGCCCGGGATCGCGCCAGGACCGCGCGATGTGAGGCGCGATGACGAAGGAGTTTACATGACACGCCGCTATTTCGGCACCGATGGTATTCGCGGACAGTCCAACGTCTTTCCGATGACGCCCGATCTTGCGATGCGGGTCGGCATTGCCGTCGGCACGATCTTCCGCAATGGCAATCATCGCCACCGGGTGGTGATCGGCAAGGATACGCGTCTTTCCGGCTACATGCTGGAGAATGCGATGGTGGCGGGCTTCACCGCCGCAGGCCTCGATGTCTTTCTGCTCGGACCGATCCCGACGCCGGCGGTCGCCATGCTCACCCGTTCCCTGCGCGCCGATGTCGGCGTGATGATCTCCGCCTCCCACAATCCCTATCAGGACAACGGCATCAAGCTCTTCGGTCCGGATGGCTACAAGCTCTCCGACGAGATCGAGATGCAAATCGAGGATCTGCTCGACAAGGACATGCATGCTCAGCTCGCCAAGCCCGGCGATATCGGCCGCGCGAAACGCGTCGAGGGCGATATCTACCGCTATATCGAGCATGTGAAGCGCACGCTGCCGCGCGATGTCACGCTGCACGGCCTGCGCGTTGCGATCGATTGCGCCAATGGTGCGGCCTACAAGGTGGCGCCGCTCGCGCTCTGGGAGCTCGGGGCCGAGGTGGTGACGATCGGCAACGAGCCGAACGGCACGAATATCAACCTCGACTGCGGTTCGACCAGCCCGGAAAATTTGCAGAAGAAGGTCCATGAAGTGCGCGCCGATATCGGCATTGCGCTCGACGGCGATGCTGACCGCGTCATCATCGTTGATGAGTGTGGCGAGATCGTCGACGGCGACCAGTTGATGGCGGTGATTGCCGAGAGCTGGGCCGAGGACGAGAAGCTGAGGGGCGGCGGCGTTGTCGCAACCGTCATGTCCAATCTCGGACTGGAACGGTTCCTTCAGAAGAAGGGCCTCGACCTCCACCGCACCAAGGTGGGCGACCGTTACGTCGTGGAACACATGCGCCACAATGACTTCAACGTCGGCGGCGAACAGTCCGGCCATATCGTTCTTTCGGATTTCGGCACGACCGGCGACGGTCTGGTCGCCGCGCTGCAGATCCTGGCGCGGGTCAAGCGTCTTGGACGGCCGGTCAGCGAGATCTGCCGTCGTTTCGAGCCTGTGCCGCAGCTTCTGAAGAACGTCCGCTTCCAGGGGGGCAAGCCGCTGGAGGATAACGCCGTGCGTCAGGCGATCGCCGATGCGGAGGCCGAGCTTGCTTCGCATGGTCGCCTCGTGATCCGTCCCTCCGGCACCGAACCTCTGATCCGCGTGATGGCGGAAGGAGACGATCGGGCGCAGATCGAACGCATCGTCGACGGCCTTGTCGGTGCCATAGCCAGCGCCCGCAGCGCTGCGGCCTGAACGCGTCTTGCGCACATAAGGCTTGGGCTTGCTTGAACGCGGCGCGCCTCAGGGCTGCGCCGCGCCTGTCAGCGAAAAATAGATGAAGGCCGCCGCGAAGAAGGCGGCGATGCCGAGCGCGATCAGCAGGCGCTTGAGCCATGGCGGCGTTTGCCGTGGTGGCTTCGGTTTTGGCGGACGCTGGAACTTGATGACATTGTCTGGCATGTCGCCTTCCTTAAACGTCGCGGAAGCTTTTGCCAATGGAAGCCGTGCAGCGCCATGGTTAACTTGGTCAAAGCCAAGCTTTCGTCTGCGGCCCTGACTGAAATTAAGGAAAACATGCGGTAAACAAGCATGGTTAAGCGGCGCTTAACCTTTCTTCTTCATCATCTTTCGCGGATCAACCCGTTGGCTGCGCGCTCCGCCAGCCATACGCGATACGAGCTTTGGAGATGAAGCCATGAAAAAGTGCTTGACCAGCGCATTCGTGCTGGCGCTGACGGTGAGCACCGCCAATTCTGCAGATCTTTATCAGCCGCAACCCGAGCCGATCATGGATGCTCCGGAAGTAACCGTGCAGGAAGCCAGCGGGTGGTATCTGCGCGGCGATGTCGGCTATTCCTTCAACGACATACGCGGGGCGAATTACTATCAGGGCTCCAATTCCACGCTGACGAATTTCGACCACACGTCGCTGAAAGACAGTTTCCTGCTGGGGGCAGGTGTCGGCTACCAGATCAACAACCACCTGCGCACTGACGTGACTTTCGACTACCTCACCTCGGCGGATTTCCGCGGCGGCACGTCGGGTGTCTGCGGTGATGGTGTCGGCAACCCGTTCGTTGCATGCTCCTCCAGCGACAAATCCTACATGCACGCCTATTCGCTGATGGCCAACGTCTATGTGGACCTCGGCACTTACGGCTACATCACGCCCTATGTCGGCGGCGGTATCGGCGGTGCCTACGTCAAGTGGGGCAAGCTCCGCAACACGATCTGCGACGATCCCTATGCCGCCGGCTGCTATACCAGCGAACACGAAGGCCAGAAGAGCTGGCGCTTCACCTATGCTCTCATGGCGGGCGCGGCCATCGACATCACCTGCAACCTCAAGGCCGATATCGGCTATCGCTACCGCCACATCATGGGCGGGGACATGTTCGGCTACAATCTCGGCGGCGGTCCCGGCGATGACAAGGGCTTCGACATGCATGAGGCCCGCATCGGCGCACGCTACACGTTCGGTGGCTGCGACGTCCCGCCCTACGAGCCCCCGCCGGAGCCGATCGTTTACAAGTGAGTTTCAGATATCCGAAAGTAAAAGCCGCCTTCCGGGCGGCTTTTGCGTTTGAGGCGACAGATGAAGCGTCGTCGAAATTAACGATGTATCCGGTTTCGGGTTCAAAACTCGGGCCTGAGCCGCTATCGAATGCCGGGACATTCCAAAAAGGCTTGCAGATGGTGCTGGTGTTCAAGATCTCCGTCTTTGACGACCTCGACGACGTCTCGCAGGACTGGCCGCAGGGCGCAACGGCCGGGAACGGCGCACGCTTTCACCCTTTCCAGAGCGTCGCGTTTCTCAAGGTGTGGCTTTCGAGTCTCGGACGAACCGGCCGCCGCAGCCTGCATTTCGTGGAAGTGCGCGACGCTGCCGGCCGCCCGGTCATCTTCATCCCTCTTTGCATCAGCTTGTCGAAGGGGGCGAGAATCCTTGAATTCATCGATGCCGATGCGGCCGATTACAACGCACCGGTGCTGTTTCCGACGCCGATCGCCTGGTCACGCGAGACGGCGGAGGAGCTTTGGCGGGCCGTCACGGACGCCTTGCCGCCCTTCGATGTCGTGATGTTCAGCAAGATGCCGGGCGATATCGACGGCATCGTCAATCCGCTCGGCCTTATCGGCGATCGTCCGAACGGAGTTTCCTGTCACGGCAATGACCTGCGCCGGCCCTGGGCGGAGATCGAGGCGGGGATACCGCAACGCAAGACATTGATGCGCAAGATCCGCAACCTGGAAAAGATCGCGCCGCTTTCCTTCGGGATCGCGGCGGACGAGGCGGAACGCCGCCAGGCGACGTTGGCCTTCATGCGCCAGAAACAGTGGCGGTTCGAGCAGACCCGCGTTCCCGGTTTCGACGTCGATGCCGGAAAGCGCGACTTCTTCGACAGGGGCACCGAACTCTTCGCCCGCGAAGGCATGCTCCGGCTCTTCTACCTGAAGTCGGGAGAGGAAATCATCGCGACCATCTGGGGTCTTGTGGCCGGCCGGCGCTACTATGCAATCATGCTGTCCTTCGAGGCGGGCGCCTGGGCGAAATATTCGCCCGGCAGCGTGCTTTATTGCCGCACGCTCGAATGGCTCTGCGAAAACGGCTTCGAATGGCTGGATCTCGGTATCGGCGATGAGGCCTGGAAGCTCGAAAGCTGCGAGACGACCTTTCCCCTGACGGCCCGGGAGCAACCCGTTACACTGCGTGGCCGGATCTTCCTCATGCGACGCCGTGTCGCCGCGGGTATTCGCTCCACCGCCATCTGGCAGGCGGTGAGACCCCTGAAATGGGTCATCCTGCGGCGTTTGCGGCAGGCGAACGTCGCCTTTCTCGGATGGATGTATTTCCCGGTGATCTGCTGATCTCGCCGTATCGGGCGGCGCCTGCGGCAGAAATTTATCCAGGAGCGACATCGCCCGCTTGACTGTGAAAGCGGACAGGAATATCCACGGCGGCGGGACACTCCTCCCCAACGAGGAGCCATCTATCTGGAAGGATAGCATCATGGCGGATACCGCAAAGCCGGACGTACGTCCGAACAATACCCATTTCTCTTCTGGCCCTTGCTCGAAGCGCCCCG
Source organism: Rhizobium sp. YS-1r (assembly GCF_000757525.1). Lineage (NCBI taxonomy): Bacteria > Pseudomonadati > Pseudomonadota > Alphaproteobacteria > Hyphomicrobiales > Rhizobiaceae > Rhizobium > Rhizobium sp. YS-1r. The sequence goes on from NZ_JPYQ01000009.1 coordinate 24,822, forward strand.
GTTGGTCGCTCGAAGCGCTCGCTGATGCCCCGCTCGGTCGTTCGCACCGCGCCAAAGTCGGCAAGACGAAACTGAAGCAGGCCATCGATCTTACCCGCGAAATCCTGAACGTGCCGGCGGATTACCGCATCGGCATCGTGCCGGCTTCCGATACCGGCGCCGTCGAGATGGCGCTCTGGTCGCTGCTCGGCGAACGCGGCGTCGACATGCTCGCCTGGGAAAGCTTTGGCGCCGGCTGGGTCACCGACGTCGTCAAGCAGCTGAAGCTCAAGGACGTCCGCAAGTTCGAAGCCGATTACGGCCTGCTGCCGAACCTGGCGGAAGTCGATTTCGACCGCGACGTGGTCTTTACCTGGAACGGCACGACCTCGGGCGTGCGCGTTCCGAACGCGGATTTCATCCCCGCCGACCGCAAGGGCCTGACGATCTGCGACGCCACTTCGGCGGCCTTCGCGCAGGACATGGACTTTACCAAGCTCGACGTCGTCACCTTCTCCTGGCAGAAGGTCCTGGGCGGCGAGGGCGGTCACGGCATGCTGATCCTTTCCCCGCGCGCCGTTGAGCGTCTCGAGACCTACACGCCCGCGTGGCCGCTGCCGAAGATTTTCCGCATGACCAAGGGCGGCAAGCTGATCGAAGGCATCTTCACCGGCGAGACGATCAACACGCCGTCGATGCTCTGCGTCGAGGACTATATCGATGCGCTTCTCTGGGCGAAGCAGGTCGGCGGCCTCAAGGCGCTGATCGCCCGCGCCGATCGGAACGCCAAGGTCATCTTCGATTTCTGCGCCGCGAACTCCTGGCTTCAGAACCTCGCAGTTGATCCGGCGACGCGGTCCAATACGTCCGTCTGCCTGAAGATCGTCGACCCCGAAATCTTGGCGCTCGATGACGATGCGCAGGCCGCATTCGCCAAGGGGATCGCCGCGATCCTCGAAAAGGAAGGCGTCGCCCTCGACATCGGCGCCTATCGCGACGCGCCGTCGGGCCTGCGCATCTGGGCGGGCGCCACGATCGACGAGGCCGACATGAAGGCCCTGATGCCGTGGCTCGCTTACGCCTTCAATACTCAGAAGGCCGCGCTCGCCAAGGCTGCCGCGTAAACGATCGCGCTTCGGCTCCGCTTTTCGAGGCGGAGCCCGCTTCCTCATCCAAGACAGAACCCTTTTCAAGGAGCCCAGACATGGCACCTCGCGTTCTCGTATCCGACGAATTGTCGGAAACCGCCGTCCAGATTTTCCGCGATCGCGGCGTCGAAGTCGATTTCCAGCCGAAACTCGGCAAGGACAAGGATAAGCTTGCCGAGATCATCGGCAATTACGACGGCCTTGCCATCCGTTCCGCCACCAAGGCGACGGAGAAGCTGATCGCGGCTGCGACCAACCTCAAGGTCATCGGGCGCGCCGGCATCGGTGTCGACAACGTCGATATCCCGGCCGCTTCTCGCCGCGGCATCATCGTCATGAATACGCCTTTCGGCAACTCGATCACCACGGCCGAGCATGCCATCGCGCTGATGTTCGCCGTCGCCCGCCAGCTTCCGGCTGCCGATAGTTCGACGCAGGCCGGCAAGTGGGAGAAGTCCCGCTTCATGGGGGTCGAGATCACCGGCAAGACGCTCGGCGTCATCGGCGCCGGCAATATCGGCTCGATCGTCTGCAAGAAGGCGATCGGCCTTGGCATGCATGTTCTCGCCTATGACCCGTTCCTCTCGAAGGAACGCGCCGAGGAAATGGGCGTCACCAAGGTCGAACTCGATGAGTTGCTCGCCAAGGCCGACTTCATCACGCTGCATGTGCCGATGACCGACAAGACGCGCGGCATCCTGAACAAGGAAGCCCTTGCCAAGACGAAGAAGGGTGTCCGCATCATCAACTGCGCCCGCGGCGGCCTAGTCGATGAGGCAGCGCTTGCCGAAGCCATCAAGTCCGGCCATGTCGCCGGCGCCGGCTTCGACGTCTTCGAGGTGGAGCCCGCCACCGAGAGCCCGCTTTTCGGCCTCGACAATGTCGTCTGCACGCCGCATCTCGGCGCCTCCACGACGGAAGCGCAGGAAAACGTCGCTCTGCAGGTGGCCGAGCAGATGTCGGACTATCTCGTCAAGGGTGCTGTCTCGAACGCCATCAACATGCCGTCGATCACGGCCGAGGAAGCACCGATCCTGAAGCCCTTCATCAAGCTCGCCGACGTGCTCGGTTCGTTTGCGGGGCAGGTGACGGAAAACCCGATCAAGGAAATCGAAATCCTTTACGACGGCATCACCGCGACGATGAACACGAAGGCGCTGACCTCCGCGCTGCTCGCCGGCCTGATCCGCAACCAGGTTTCCGACGTCAACATGGTTTCGGCGCCGATCATGATCAAGGAAAAGGGCATCATCCTGTCCGAGGTCAAGCGCGACAAGACGGGTGTCTACGACGGCTATATCAAGCTCACCGTCACCACCGAGAAGCAGACCCGTTCGGTCGCCGGCACCGTCTTCTCGGACGGCAAGCCGCGCTTCATCCAGATCAAGGGCATCAACATGGATGCCGAAGTCGGCCAGCACATGATCTATATCGCCAACACGGACGTGCCCGGCATGATCGGCTTCATGGGGACCACGCTTGGTGACGCCGGCGTCAACATCGCCAACTTCCAGCTCGGCCGCGACAAGGAAGGCGGCGACGCGATCGCGCTGCTTTATGTCGACGGCCCGGTGGCCCCGGAAGTCCTGGAGAAGCTCACCGCCAATCCGGCGATCCGGCAGGCCAAGCCGCTGGTCTTCAACATCGACTGAAGGTCATCCTCCCAAGGATAGTGCAAGAAGCCCGGCGCGTTTCGTGCCGGGCTTACTGTTTCTGCAGATCGGCAATCAGGCCCTTCATCTCATCGATCTCCCGTCGCTGCGTCTCGATGATGTCATCGGCGAGCTGGCGCACGCGCGGATCGGAAATATTGGCCCGGGAACTTGTCAGGATGGCGATCGAGTGATGAGGGATCATCGCCTTCATATAGGAGACGTCGTCCACGGTCGTCTGGCTGCGGACGAGAAAAAGAGCTGCCGCGAAAACGATTACACTCCCTATGAAAATGGCGATATTGGCCATCCGGTTCGTATACATCTGCAGCATGAAGGCGAGCATGATGATCGCCATGACGGCGCCCATCACGAGGGCCATGTAGGCGCGTGTTTCGCTGAAGAAGACATGATCCAACTGGTAGGTGTTGAGATACATCAGACCGAACATGACGACGGTCGATATCGCGATCATCGTAAAAAAGCGCGCATAGTGCATGGATGAAAACCTTTCTTGATGCCTGTGGCGGGAACAGGGGCGGGGGATGATTGTTCCAGTCACGCAAAGGCCGGATGTAATTCGAGCTTACCCAACGTTTCCGGAATCCCTTATAGGTTGTATTTTTGAGGCTTGCCTCTCGTTTCTTCGTCCATTATCTACTTCAGCGCGAAAAGCGACGAGGCCCTCTAAAATCGAAAAGGGTGCATCGCTATATAATCCGGGAATGCCGCATCCATGCGGTTATGAGGAGAAAGAGATGTTATCCAAGCTTCGGCGATTCCAGAAACTGTTCGCGGTCCTTGCGATCGGCATGGCGGTTTCGCTGACCGCCGTCGACATGGCCGAGGCGCGTCGCGCCGGCGGTTTCAGCGGCTTCGGCAGCCGCGGCACGCGCACCTATTCTGCTCCGCCGGTCACCCGCACGGCGCCGGCACCGGCGACCGGCATTGAACGCTCCATGACCCCGAACACGCAGCAGAACGCCACGCGTCCGCAGACCGGCCTCGGTCAGCAGACGGCCCAGCAGCCTCGCCGCGGTCTCTTCGGTGGCCTGGCAGGCGGACTTTTCGGCGGGCTCTTGCTCGGCGGTTTGTTCGGCATGCTGATGGGCACCGGCTTCGGCGGTGGCTTCGGCTTCCTCGGCATGTTGCTGCAGATCGCGCTGATCGGCGGGCTTGCCATGCTGGCTTTCCGCATGTTCGGCCGCCGGCAGCAGCCGGCCGGTCCGGCCGGGGGCTACGGCCAAGAGCGCAACGCTTACGAGACGTCGCATCAGAACACGTCGTCCTCCTTCCAGATCCCGAAGATCGGTTCTCTGGGCGGCGGCGGTACGGCTACCGGTTACAGCTCTGCACCCCGTCAGGCTGGGCCTGAAACCGACGAGATCGGCATCACCAACCGCGACCTCGACCAGTTCGAGAAAATGCTGGCGGACGTGCAGGCGGCTTACGCTGCCGAGGACTATGCGAAGCTGCGCAATCTCACCACGCCGGAAGCCATGTCCTACCTGGCTGAGGAGCTTGGAGAGAACGCGACCAGCGGCCGCAGGAACGAGGTGAAGGACGTGAAGCTCCTGCAGGGCGACCTTGCAGAAGCGTGGCGTGAGAACGGCCAGGAATATGCGACCGTGGCCATGCGCTATTCGAGCATCGACTTTATGCGTGATCGCGATAGCGGCGCGGTGACTGAAGGTGATCCGGACAACGCCACGGAGACCGTGGAGATCTGGACCTTTGTCCGCAAACCCGCCAACGACTGGAAGGTCTCGGCGATCCAGGTCGCGGCCTAGGCGCGCAACAGCGCGATGGTCTTTTCGTCGCGCTCACCGGGATAGAACTGCTCAAGGGCTCTCTCGAAAGGGGAGCCCTTTTCGCTGACCGTTTCGAACAATGTCATTGAACTTTTGAACTTCATGTCGTCCGGCGAGCCGAGGATCGCGTGGGCCGAGAGATCCTTGTGGGCAAGCATCGCCTCGGTGCATTCAAGCAGCCGGCGTCCGAGCAGCGGATGGCGGAGATAGGCCAGGGCTTCTTCCTTCGAGCCGATCGCGAAACGCTGCGACATGATCGAGAAGCCAAGCCCGGCGACCTGCGGGAAGATGTACCACATCCAGTGAGTGTCTTTCCTGCCGTTCCGCAATTCGTCGATCACCCGGTCATAGACAGGCGCCTGCGCATCGACAAAGCGCATGAGATCGAATTCCATCGCATTCTCCTCCGCCCTGTTTTTCGTGCCTTGGTCGCCCCACGCCATCAGGCCCGCCAAACATGATATTTTTGCGGCCACTCTTTTCTATGCTGCATCGCACTCTAGGTCATGACCTATGGAGCACTTCATTCAGGAATTCCGCAGCGACACGGCCTGGCTGCCGGACTGGTTCGTCAGCATCGGTGTGCTCGTGGTCGCCTTCCTTATCGGCTTGGCCATTCAACGCTTCGGCTTCCGCTTCCTGACGCGGCTCGTCGCGAACCGGGATCTCTTCTGGCGCTCGCTCGTCTCCCGCACGCGGCGGCCCATGCGGCTTGCGATCCTGACCTGGACGCTGTCCTTCGGCGCGACCGTTGCGCCTCTCACCGGCAATCAGGCGTCGGTGATCCGCCATATCCTGCTGCTTTGCTTCATCGTCGTGGTCGGCTGGATGGCGAAGATCGCTCTGCATGTCTGGACGGTCGTTTATCTGCGCCGCTTCAAGCTCGACGCCGAAGACAACCTGCTTGCCCGGGCGCATGTCACCCAGTCACGCATCATGGAGCGCATCTTGAGCTTCATGATCGTGGCGATCACCATCGCCGCCACGCTGATGACCTTCCCGGCGGTGCAGCAATACGGCGTCAGCCTGCTTGCATCCGCCGGTGTCGCGGGTATTGTGCTCGGCCTGGCGCTTCAGCCGGTGCTGAAAAATATCTTTGCCGGCATCCAGCTTGCGATCACCCAGCCGATCCGGATCGACGACGCGCTGATCGTCGAAGGGGAGTGGGGCAATGTCGAGGAGATTACCTCCACCTATGTGGTGATGAAATTGTGGGACTGGCGGCGGATGATCCTGCCGCTCAGCTATTTCATCGAACAGCCTTTCCAGAACTGGACGCGCGAGGGGGCGGCGCTGATCGGCACGGTGATGATCTACCTCGATTATTCCGTGCCGGTGGACGTCATCCGAAAGAAGGTGGAGGAGATCGCGGCCGCCTCGAAACTCTGGGACAAGAGGGTCGTTGCGGTGCAGGTGACGGACTTCAGGGAAAACGTCATGGAGATCCGCATCCTCGCCTCCGCTTCCAACGCGCCCAGGACCTTCGACCTGCGCTGCGAAATGCGCGAGAAGCTGATCGACTTCATCCAGCGGGAATATCCGTCGGCATTGCCGCGGGTCAGGGCGGAGGGGGCGACCAACGGCGCGGTCGTTGGCGAGGCGGCGCAGCCCAGGACGCTTCAGTCATGATGGAGCGGCAGGCTACATTTCTTGTTGAACTTCGGTGTGCAACCGAATGCGAATTAACATTTGTTAGCTAGGGTGAATTAGCGTTTGTTGTCGCAGATCAAAGAAGCTAGCTTGCGAATCGGGAAGGGCAGGCTTGAGATTTAATGATGTCGGCATTCGAAAATCTGTTGCCTCTCATCTTTTTCTTTTTGGCTGTCTATCTCTTTTTCCGCTGGGTCGTCCGCGACATGAACCGGTCTTCGGATCGGTGAGGGTGAAGAGCGGTTGGGCGAAACCCGAGCAATCGATCCAATGAATCGATTGCAGTTCTGAACGCCCGGCGCCAAAGCGACGGGCTGTTCCGTGCCGCCCCCCTCTGCCCTGCCGGGCATCTCCCCTACAAGGGGGGAGATTGACTGGACGCGCCGGCTTCCTCAAACAACAAGTGCCGCTATCCGACACATCGTCGGCTTGGTGGGAAGGCCATGCCGCTTGTGATCTCCCCACCTGTGGGGGAGATGCCCGGCAGGGCAGAGGGGGGGATGGTGAGGCAAATCAAGGCCTTGGAAGAAATCGGCAGGAAAAATCACTTCCGTTCATCCCCGCCCTCTCAACTCACGCCTACAATCTCCCCGTTCCGTTTCGGCTACACCGGTTACGCATCGCCGGCGAGATGGGACCGGTGCCCTTTCGGTCTGCCGTTGATGCAGGCGGGCCATCAGGGGCTGCGCAGAAAATGGTTCCCCTCCCGTCTTCAGGCGGGGCGTGCGTGTGTCGCACACAACCCGGTATGGCATCCGCAAGGACGTAAGACCATATCGCCGCAGAGGAACCGGAGTTGCGCGGAAAAACACACCGAACGGGACACGTCGGGTGTCACCCATAAAAACTTAAATCGAGGCACACGACGTGTCCCGGCCGATTGAAAAAGACGCAACGTACCAAGGGAGGAGTCTGTCCGCTCGTCATCCGGTCACAGGTTCAGTCCGGGGGAAGGCGAAATGCGATCCGAGGGCAGGACCGAAACCATGCCAAAGCCGCCGAAATACCCATCCTCCTTGCGCCGGCCACAAATCCTTTCTATATCCGGCAAGAATAGCCCGGCTTGCGGCCGATCCCGCGCCGGGCCCCGACTTCCCGCCCTTCCTGACATGGACCGGCGGCCCGATATACCGAGAGAGTTACCCGTGAATACGCTGGATTTTGACAAGAGGCCGGAAGACACACGCGTTGTCGTTGCCATGTCGGGGGGCGTGGATTCCTCCGTCGTCGCCGGTCTGCTCAAACGCCAGGGCTATGACGTGCTCGGCATCACGCTGCAGCTCTACGATCACGGTGCGGCCGTGCATCGCGCGGGTTCCTGCTGTGCAGGCCAGGATATCGACGATGCGCGTCGGGTTTCCGAAACGCTCGGCATTCCGCATTACGTGCTTGATTACGAAAAGCGGTTCCGCGAGACGGTGATCAATCCGTTCGCCGAAGCCTATGCGATGGGCGAAACGCCGATCCCCTGCGTTGCCTGCAACCAGACGGTCAAGTTCGCCGATCTTCTGGCGACGGCGCGGGAGCTTGGCGCGGATGCGCTTGCGACCGGCCATTACATCCGTTCGCGCCGCAATCCGACAGCGGACAATCCGAACCGCCGCGCGCTGTTCCGCCCGGTAGACAGCGACCGCGACCAGAGCTGGTTCCTGTTCGCCACCACCCAGGAGCAGATCGACTACCTGCGCTTCCCGCTCGGCGGCATGTCCAAGGCGGAGGTGAGGGCGCTGGCCGAAGACATGGGCCTCGTCGTCGCGAAGAAAGCCGACAGCCAGGACATCTGTTTCGTGCCGCAGGGCAAGTATGCCGACATCATCAGCAAGGTGAAGCCGAATGCGGCGCTTGCCGGCGATATCGTGCACATGGACGGCCGTGTGCTCGGGCGCCACGAAGGCATCGTGCATTACACGGTCGGCCAGCGTAAAGGGCTCGGAGTGGCCACAGGCGAACCGCTCTATGTCGTCTATCTCGATGCCCGCTCGCGTCGCGTGATCGTCGGCCCGAAGGAGGCGCTGGATACGCATCGCGTCTATCTGCGCAACGTCAACTGGATCGGCGACGGCGCGCTCGATGAAGATGCCCGCGACGGCTTTGCGTGCTTTGCCAAGGTCCGTTCGACTCGTCCGCCGACGCCGGCCACCGTCCATTGCGACGACCGCGGCGCCTATGTCGACCTGATGATGGGCGAGGCGGGCGTGGCACCGGGCCAGGCCTGCGTCCTCTATTCTGCGGAAGGGCCGGATGCACGCGTCTATGGCGGCGGTTTCATCGAACGTTCGGAACGCGCGGCTGCGGCTGAAGCGTCTCTCCAGGCGCTGCTTTCCGCCCCTGTCGCGGCCTGATCCGGCGCTTTCCGGCGGTCTTTAAAATAGCCGCCGGATTTGCCAAAACCGCGCTTGACACTTTGGTGACGGGCGACTTATAAGCCGCACGACCAAAGCGGACCGGACTTTCGGAACACCGCAAATCCTGTGGCGGGATAGCTCAGTTGGTGAGAGCGTGGGATTCATAACCCCAAGGTCGGCAGTTCAATTCTGCCTCCCGCTACCAATCCATCACCGAATCCTCCGGGCCGAACAGGCTCGACAGATATCCTTGATGCCGAGCTTATATGGTTCGGCGGGCCATCCTGCTGGAATTCCTCGTCGCCCGCGTGTGATCGGGAGGTGTTGATCTGAAGATATTCTCAGGAAAATGTAATTTGCCGCCGGATCATCAGAATGACGAAGCCCGCGCAATTCCCCCAGCGCGGGCTTCGCCGAAAGTCGAGCCTCTTCTATGCTCGGCTTACAATCATGGATTTTAGTCCGATGTTTTCTGCCGGTGAACCTGGCCTAAAGGAGTAGGCGCATCAGCACGGCCTACTTCCAATCATCTGGCGAGGCGGATATGTTGGGTATGCCCGGCGTTGGAGCGGTTGCCTTCCATTCCGCCATCGTTTCCCGGCCTGCTGAGCCGGCTGCGCGATGAGCGCCGGTTCGCTTACGTCTTTCCTGCGGTATCGTCATCTTCCCCTTGCCGGCGCACAGGCGAATAGGCATTCCCTTCCAACCATTCCCGTACCATCAGCCGGACTGCTTCGTCTCGAGTGACGCCCAACTCCTTGGCGATGGCCTGAATGGCAGATGCGATCTGCTGATCGAATTTGACTTCGCCGGTGTTCCAGGCGTGCGCTGCCGCCTGCCGTAGCGCGTCCATGAGCTCCGGATCGACAACCTTAGCCGCGGCCTCTGCTACTCTTCGCGATTGGTCCGACCGATCGTCCTCTTCCGATGACATCAAGCCATTCCTCTATCCGGTGAGCTTTCGATCGTGCGGATCAGGCGGGCGGGCACGATGCGCCGTTCCGCCGCGCTCACCGAACCAAAGTGCCACGATGGACAGCAGAGTCAATGGTGCGGGTCCTGTCTGACGAGGTGCTTGGCAGTCCGTGTCAGGACGTCCCTTCGCCGCCGTTTCCTACCCTCTGACGGTCTCCTCGCAACTCATCGCGGCCTGAAGCAGCGCCTCGTCATGGTTGGCGCCTGCCGACAGCAGGAAGCCGACGGGCATATCGGCGTCGCCCGTGCCGCAGGGGATCGAAACACCACACCAGTCGAGGAAATTGCCGAGTGCGGTGTTGCCCAGCGTCTTGCCATTGGTCGCGAAGAACAGTTCGTCATCCTTTTCGAGCGCCTCAATCGGCGGCGCAACATGAGCGACCGACGGCATGGCGACGAAACGGTCGCCGATCAGCGCTTTGGTCTCGGCGATCAGGCGTGCTTTCGTCTCAAGAATGGCGATATAGTCCGGCATGCTGATCTTCTCGCCAAGACGCGTCCGGGCCACGACCCGGTGATCCATTTCGGCAGCCTCCGGTCCCGACAGCCGCTGCTGGTGAAGCGCAAAGGCTTCCGCCGTGACGAGCGCGCCGCGCTTTGCCATCAGGGCCGGGATCTCATCGAAGGCCGGAATGGTGATGCGGGTGATCCTCGCGCCGGCCTTTTCGAGCCGGCCAATTGCAGCTTCGAAGGCGGTGACGACGCCCGGTTCGGCACCGTCGAAGACGATGTTGGTCGGGATGACGATGTCGAGCGGTTCTTGCGGCCGGCGGGCTGTCTGCGGGGCGGCAAGGCCGCGCATGGCGGCATCGATCCAGACTGCGTCCTGGACCGTACGGCAGAGGGGGCCAAGCGAATCGAGGCTCGTCGCCAGAGGATAGACCCCGTCCATCGCATGGCGACCGCGTGTCGCCTTGTAACCGACGATACCGTTCAGTGCCGACGGGATGCGGATCGAGCCGCCGGTGTCCGTACCCATGGCGACGGGAACGAGGCCGGCTGCAACCGCGACGGCGGAGCCGGAGGACGAACCGCCCGGAATGCGTGGCACATCCTTTCCATGCGGATTGCGAGGAGTGCCGTAATGCGGGTTGATGCCGATGCCGGAAAAGGCGAACTCGCTCATGTTGGTGCGGCCGACCGCCACCATGCCCGCCTGTTTCAGAAGGTCGACGATCGCGGCATCCTTCCTGGCAGGCTCGGCCTTCTTCAGCACCTTGGAGCCTGCGGTGGTGGGCAATCCTTCGACGTCGAAAAGGTCCTTCCAGGCGATCGGAATACCATCGAGCAGGCCAAGCGAGCGGCCGTCCTTCTGGCGCTTCGAGGACGCCTCGGCCTCTGCCAGCGCCCGGTCCTTCAGCAGGGAGATGAAGACCGCCTTGTCCGGATAGGCCTCGATGCCCGCAAGCACTGCTTCGGTCACCGCGACGGGGTCGACCGTTCCGGTCTGGATCAGCGCGGAAAGCTCGGCGATCGACATGGCTCCATACGGTTTCGTCACGGCACGCATTCTCCCCATTCAGTGATTGGCGATTGAAATGTGTAACGAATATTCTGGCGATGGGTAGAATATTTATCGGCCGGGCCGGTTGGGAACTTCGGATCGACTTCTGAATTGAGACAATCCGCCACTGCTTCAAACCGGGAAGGATCACTCATGAGAACCATCGTCGCCATCGCCGGCCTTGTGCTTGCGCTCGCCGGCTGTACCGTTGATAGCGTCGGCAGGCCTAGTCCAGCTCTCGAAATCGGACCGGGGATCGAGCCCATTCCGGGCAGCATCACCTATGGCGGTCAGCCGCGCACCCGGCTCACCAAGTCTCCGATCGGCAGCGTCGTGAGCCATCAGTTCCGAAACGAGTTCGGCCAGCGGGTCGAGGAGCGATATATCCTGCAGCCGGATCGAAGCCTGAAACTGGTCAGCCGGCGCGTCTATCGCGAGCCGTTCTGGGACGATTGAGACGTTCAACCTGCGAGCCCGGCCCAGGCGCGTTCCGTGGCGGGGGCCTCGTCGGTGGTGATCTGGTCCGGCTTCAGCGCCATCAGGGCGGCGAAATCGCGCGCTTCTCCCTCGTCGAACCCCGCATCCGGGTTCCTGAGGTTGAAGGTCCAGGCGTCGACCAGCTTGCCGGCATCGTGGCAGAGGCCGATCATGTCCAGACCGGCTTTGGCGGCGTCGAGCAGGATCGGCCAGTAGAGATAGACCGTGTCCGGTTCGGTTGGACCATGAATGTCGGCGAGCAGGTCCTTCTCGACGGCGCTCCAGCCGCCGGCCTTGTAAATGTCGCCAAACTTGTCGCTGGGATCGATGCCGCGTTTCAAATCCGGCAGCCTTTCCTTGACCGCGAGTATCAGGTCGAGGTCATGGCCGCTGATGATGATCGATGAGCCGGCATCGGCAAAATAATGCACAAGATGGTCCATCCCACGCGGACCGATGGCGGCAAGCTCATCCTTCATGTCGAACTGAAGAAGCGCTTCCGGATGAGCGGTCTGAAGCATCGTAGCCAGATCTTCGCTGAGGATAGGCGGATGGCCGCCGCTCTTGAGGTGAAGTCCGCGGATGGCATCCGCGGAGGCCTCGCGGATGGGGCCGCAGCCATCGGTTTCCCCTTCGAGCTCCGCGTCGTGCAGGACGACGAAGCCGCCATCGGCGCGTATGCGCAGATCAAGTTCGGTTGAGGCACCCAATCGGAACCCCTCGGCCATTATCTCGGCGGAAAACAGGGGATCTGACAGGCTGCGGCGCAGCCGGTGCCATTTGAGCCGCGTGAAGTGGCCGCGATGCGTGATGCCGAGGCCTGAAAATTCGGATGTCATGGGATTCCGTCGAGAGCAGCAGGGCGATTCGGTTGTCCTCAGACTATGCATTTCGCATCTCCTGCCATAGACCTGTCACAGAAGTTTCATGGTTCGACATGGCAGTTCGCATGCGGGGCGAATTGACGCGTATCAAGAGAAGACCTTGCTTGAACGGTATTGCCGAGCCAGAGATGAACCACAGATTGTGTCCTGTCACGAAAGGCAGATGTCATGGCATATGACGCCGATTGGCCCCCGCTTTCTCCCTCCAGCACCGGTATGCGTGGCCGGTGCCCGCGTTGCGGCCAGGGACATCTTTTCAACGGCTTCCTGACGCTCAGGCCCAATTGCGAGGTCTGCGGCCTCGACTATTCCTTTGCCGACCCGGCGGATGGTCCGGCCTTCTTCGTCGTCTGTTTCGGCAGCGTGCCCAGCATCGCGTTGGCTGTGTGGCTTGAAGTCTCCTACCAGCCGCCATTCTGGGTGCATCTCCTGATCTCTCTGCCGGTGCTGCTCATCACCTGCCTCTTGCCACTCCGGCCCCTCAAAGGGTGGCTGATCGCGAGCCAGTATTTCTACAAGGCCGAGCAGGGCAAACTGGACCGAGGTTCCGGCAGTCCGCAGGCGGATGATACGCAGCACAAAGGCTGAGCCTCCGGCGACGTCAATGTCCCAGGGAGCCTTCGGCTCCCGCATCGCCGCGGTCTCGGCGCCTTCTTCCTTTTCCGTGTTTGCGGTCGGGAACATCCGCCTTTGCAGCGAGTTGGAAAAGCAACTTTCCAACCGAAAAGGAGGACGCTTCCCATGGCCCGGTACCCGACGCCGCCCTTTCCCGAACAGCAGCAACCGATGCCCGGCTTTACGAACCGGATGGATCCGGTGCCGGATCATGGCGAGCTTTCCTACCGAGGGTCGGGGCGGCTTGCCGGCAAACGCGCCGTCATTACCGGCGGCGACAGCGGCATCGGCCGGGCGGTCGCGATCGCCTATGCGCGCGAGGGGGCCGATCTTCTGATTTCATATCTCGATGAGGACGAGGATGCCGAAGACACCAAGCGTCTTGTTGAAGAAGCAGGACGCAAGGCTGTGCTCATGCCGGGCGACATCAAGGCCTCCTCCCATTGCCGAGCGATCATCGACAAGGCGGTGGGGGAATTCGGCGGTATCGACATCCTCGTCAACAATGCGGCACATCAGGCGAGCTTCTCCTCGATCGAAGATATCAGCGACGAAGAATGGGAGCTCACCTTCAAGGTCAACATTCACGCGATGTTCTATCTCTCCAAGGCCGCCGTACCGCATATGAAGCCAGGCAGCACCATCATCAATACCGCGTCGATCAATTCGGACAATCCGAACCCGGGCCTGCTTGCCTACGCGACCACCAAGGGCGCGATCCAGAATTTTACGGCAGGGCTGGCACAGCTTCTCGCCGAAAAGGGCATCCGGGGGAATGCCGTGGCACCCGGCCCGATATGGACGCCGCTCATTCCCTCCACCATGCCGGAAGACAAGGTCAAGGAGTTCGGCAAACAGGTGCCGATGAAGCGGCCAGGTCAGCCGGCGGAGCTTGCAACGACCTATGTGATGCTTGCCGACCCGCTTTCCAGCTACGTTTCCGGCACGATGATCGCAGTGACGGGCGGCAAGCCGATCCTCTGATCTTCTTCTTCCTCCATCGAGAACAGCGGCGGCATGCGCTCATGCCACCGTTCAGAGCCCGCGATCCATCCAATATCTCAGGTTCGCCGACCGATCTCCCGCGCCAGATCATCGAAACAGAATGTCTTGCCCTGTTCGTGTGCCTCGTTCGCCAGAAGCAGAAGTCGGATCGGGAACGCGACGGCTTTCTGATGGGAGCTCGAAATGCTGAGCGGCTTGTCGTCGGCAAGCACCGCACGTTCGGTGGTCTGCAGGACATCCTGGATTTCGACGTGGGATACGAGGCCCTTTTCGACCAGAAGGCGGTTGATCGCGGCAAGCGCGAGATAAAGACCTTCGAGCTGCGGGTTGGCGGTGTTCATGTCTCGGTCCTTTGCGTGGATGACGGCACGAAGGCAGCGGCATTCTCGTCGATCAGCCGGGCTCCGCGCTGCCGGGTCAGATAGCGCCAGATCCACTGAATGCTGACGAGCAGGCGCTTTTCGAAATTGACGAGCAGATAAACATGCACGATCGCCCAAAGAAGCCAGGCAAACCAGCCCTTGAGCGTCCATTTGCCGAAGTCGAAGATCGCGGCATTGCGGCCGATCACGGCTGTATTGCCGCGGTTTTGGAAGTGGAAAGGTCCGACAGGTTTGCCGTCCAGCAATTTCTCTTTGAGTGCGCGGCCGAGATATTCGCCCTGCTGCTTGGCGACCTGGGCGAGTGCCGGCAACGGTTTACCGTCTTCGGCAAGGCCAAGCGCCGTATCGCCGATCGCGAAGATATCGGGAAACCCCGTGACGGAGAGATCAGGCTCGACCGGAATACGGCCGCCGGCCTTGCCTTCGATGCCGAGCCACCTGCCGGCCGGGGATGCTTTCACGCCTGCTCCCCAGATGATGCAGCCGGCGCGGAAGTGCCGCGAGCCTGCCACGACCTCATCCTTGGTCATTGCTTCCACGGGAAGGTTTGTCAGCACCTCGACGCCCGTTTTCTCAAGTTCCCGAAGCGCATACTGGACGAGATTATCGGGGAAAGCTGAAAGGATCTTCGGACCAGCCTCTATGAGGATCACCCGCATATGGTCGGGCTCCAGCTTGCGAAAATCACGGGTGATCATGAAGCGGCCGAGTTCGGCAATCGCGCCTGCCATCTCCACCCCGGTCGGGCCGCCGCCGATGATGACGCTGGTCAGAAGCGCCTTCTTTTCCTCCGAATCCTGTGAGAGTTCGGCCTTTTCGAAGGCAAGCAGCAGGCGCTGGCGGATCAGCCGCGCCTCATGGATCGTCTTGAGCCCCGGCGCCCAGGCGCGCCAATCCTCGTGGCCGAAGTAATTATATTCGGAGCCGGTGGCGATCACCAACTGGTCGTAGGGTACCGAGGCGCCGTGATCGAGCTGAACCGTTTTCGCCGAGGGATCAATGCCGGTCACTTCCGCCAGCATGACCTTGATATTGCGGAAGCGGCCGAGCGTGCGGCGGATCGGTTCGGAAATATCGGCAGGTGACAGCGCCGCGGTCGCAACCTGATAAAGCAGCGGCTGAAAGAGATTGTGGTTGCGCCGATCGATGACGGTGACGTCGATTCCGGTATTGCCGAGGGTGCGGGCGGCCGCCAGACCGGCAAAGCCTGCACCGACGATGACCACGCGATGCGTCGTCGCTCCGGTCATATTGTCGCCCTGAGGCGTTTCTCCGGCCATTTCACCCCACCCTTCCTGACGGAGGTCGAAGCTCCGCATGACGCTCGTTCAACACGTGCCGACCTTGTTTGTTCCAAAGGCATTCTACCGGAACATTTTCAGTCCCGCGCCGTTCACACCACAACATCGAAAGGAGAAAGACATGAACAGCATCATCTGGTTGGTCGGCGCCATCGTTATTGTCATCGCGATTCTGAATCTCGTCGGATTCGCTTGATTTCGTTGAGAAATCTACGGGAATCTCAACCTCTGCAAGAGAATCAAGGCGCCGTCTCGAAGCAGATCGGCGCTTTCTCCATTGACGAAACCGACAGCTATTCCGCAAGCAAGAGCGCGAAGGGATAGTCGGCGAAGACCCTGCTGAGGGCGACCTGCTCTCCGAAATGCATCGTCTTTCCGGCACAGATGTCACGATAGCGGCGATGGGCGAGTTTTTCCGGCAGCGAAACCTCAGTTTCGGCCCAGCGGTCTGCCCCGAACTGAGGGGATGCCGTATGGAAGGCGCTGAAGACGAGCCGGGGGGCGATCACGATCAATGCATCTTCGGCGTCGGCGCGGGCGAAGGCAACGATATTGTCGGCGCGCTTGCCGACGGCTTCAAGGGGCAGGTATTCGCCCTTGCGAAACAACGTCGGTGCTTCCTGGCGCAGCCGCAGAAGGACGGCGGTGACATGCTGTTTCAGCCGGCCGCTCTGCCATTCCTCATTTGTCGACGGACGCATCTCACTCTCGGAAAGCCAGGTCTGCAACGTCTCGAAATCCGGCTCACGGCGATTGTCCGGATCGACGAGACTGAAATCGAGGCCTTCGCAGCCCTGGTAGATATCCGGCACGCCGGGAGCGGTGAGTTTGATGATGGTCTGGGTGAGGCTGTTCACCAGACCGGCATGGATGAAGGGGCGGAGCGTATTGGAAAAATCCGCCAGAAAAGTCTGGTTCCCGGGCGAAAGAAGTCCGCGGGCATAGCCGATGACGGCTTTCTCGTAGGCCTCGTTGGAATCACCCCAATTGGTGCGGAGTTTCGCCTCGCGTAACGCCTTCCCGACGTAAGCGGCGAAGCGCTCCTCCAGGGCCTTCAGATCTTCCAGGTTCCCCGGATCGAAGGTTGCCGGCCAGACGCCGGCGAGCGCCTGATAGAGCATCCATTCGACGGGAGGTTCGGGGGCGGGGCCGTCATCCAATGCCGAGATCAAAGCGCTGTTCATTTCATGCCAGCGCGCGGCGGCTTCGGCCCAAAGTTCGGGAGCTTCGCTCAGTGTATAAAGACGTGCGCGGGCATCCTCACCGCGTTTGGTGTCATGGGTGGAGGTGCCGGAAAGGGCGTCGGGCTCCCTTTCAAGCCTCGTCTCCATCGCTCCATGGAACCGCCCGAGCGAAGAGGCGCGAGGGAGCGGTTCACCGCCGACCTCGTTCAGCGCGAGCAGCATATGGTGACGATAGAAAAGCGTGTCCTCCATGGACTTCGCCATAAGCGGACCGGTCAGTTGCTGGAAGCGGGTGCGGAAGACTGAAGCGCGGCCGGCGACGGATTGCTCGACATCGCCGATCAGAATGCGCTCCAGGAAAGCGAGAGCGTGGAGCGGCGGGGCGTTCGGTCCGTTTCGCACCGTGTCCAGAACTTTTCCCAGTACCCTCCGGTCTTCCGTCGGCAGGCCTTCCCGCGTGCCGTAAGTCCGGTAGATAGGAAAGGCAACCAGCAACTCGCGCAGGGCTGATCTCACGGAGGCTTCGGCAAGTGCCGATTCCCGATCCTCCACCTGCTGGATCTGCATGGCGAGCTTCAGCAGAATTGCAACTTCTCCGGCGAAGTTGTTGTCCACCATCATCAATTTCGCGGCACGGAGTTCGGCCTCCATGTCGACCGCATGGCCGATGACCCGGTGATAGGTCTCCCGGAGCGTATCGAGCTTTCCCGCATCGATGAGGACGTCGCTGACGGCGGCGATGAATTCGTAGCCGGTCGTACCGGAGACCGGCCAGTCGGCAGAGATATGCTCGCCTTCGCCAAGGATCTTTTCGACGATGATGTAGCAGTCCGGTCCGGCCTCGTGGCGCAGCCGTTCGAGGTATCCCTTCGGGTCGGCAAGGCCATCCACATGGTCTATGCGCAGGCCATCGACCATGCCGCCATGGACGAGTTCGAGGATGAGGTGATGGGTATCGTCGAAGACCGAACCGTCCTCAACCCGGACGCCGACGAGGCCGGCGATTTCAAAGAAGCGGCGGTAGGAGAGTTCGCGCGGCATGTCCCGCCAGGACATCAGCCGATAGGGCTGCTGGTCATGAAGCCTGGCGATCGCAGCTTTGTCCGTGGTCGCGAGCACCGCCGTCCCGCAGCCGGCATAGCTCGACGGCGTCAACGGATAGAGCGTTTCGTAATAGGCAAGCGCCGGCCTGCCGGTTTTGGGATCGAGCCTGATGGAAATCTCGCCGGCTTCAAGCACCTTTTCGAACGTGTCGCCGAGAAAGGGAAGGGTGAGACGACGGCTCCAGTCGATGTCGAAATGGCGGGCGTAACGGCTGTTTTCGCCGTTTTCGACCACATCGCGCCACCACGGGTTTTCGAGCGATGCGGCCATGTGGTTCGGTACGATGTCGAGGATGAGGCCGAGGCCGCCTGCCTTCAGTGCTCGCATCATGCGCTCGAAACCGGCACGGCCACCGATCGCTGGATCGATCTCGTTGGCGTCGGTGACGTCATAGCCGTGCGTAGAGCCTGTCGTGGCGGTGAAGATCGGCGAGGCATAGAGGTGGCTGATGCCGAGCCGTTTCAGATAGGGCACCAGCGCCGCGGCGCGGTCGAAGGTCATGCCGTTGCGGAATTGGATGCGGTAGGTGGCGGTCGGGACCTTCATTCCGTGTCTCCGGTCGGTGCAAAGCTCACCACGATGGAGTTCGGTGCCAGATCCCTGGCCTGTTCCGGCCATGCGAAGATCACCTTGCCGGACAGCCCGGGCAGGGTTTGCGGCTCTTCGCCGATGTTGATCGCCATCGAAAGCGTGCCTTTCGGGAAGGTCCACGTGACGGCAAGGAAGCCCTTTTCCGTCTTCAGGACTTTGCCGCTGCCACCGTGCGCCGAGCGGAGCAATGGCAAGACATATTGCTTGCGAAGCTCAAGCAGCTTGCCGGTGAATTCCAGCCAGTCCCGGCCGTCGACGGAGTCCGGCTTGTTCCAGTCGAGCGTGGAGAAGTCGAAGGTCTGCCTCGCATTCGGATCAGGCACCAGGGTATCGTCGTCATGGCCGGCATGGCCCTCGAATTCCTTCCGGCGGCCGTCGCGCACCGCCTTCGCAAGATCACCATGGAAATCCGTGAAGAACAGGAAAGGGTTGGTCTCGCCATATTCCTCGCCCATGAAGAGGAGCGGGATATGCGGAGAAAGCAGCAGGGCGGCGAACAGCACCTTGGTCTTGTATGCACCGGCGAGCGGGAGCAGTCGTTCCCCTTGCGCCCGGTTGCCGACCTGATCGTGGTTCTGGATGAAGTCGACGAAGGCAACGGGCGGCTGATCTGTGCTTTTGACGCCGCGTACTTTACCCTTCCGCGGCGAAATCTCCCCTTGATAGGCGAAGCCCTCGGTCAGCGCACGGGCTGCCAGCTTTTCCGGATCCGTGGCGAAGTCCTCGTAATAGGCATGCGTTTCGCCGGTCGCGAGCACATGGACGGCATTGTGGAAATCGTCGTTCCACTCGGCCGTGAAGAGAGGAGCGTTGCCGTCCTCGTCGCGAGGGTGCAGGAAGGTGACGTTGCGGTTGTCCTCGGTCGTCAGATGGATCGGCCGGCCGGTGATTTCGGCGCGGATGCGCTCGGCGATCTCGATCAGGACATGCTTTTCAGATGTGTCCTCGATCACGTCGACAGCATCGAAGCGCAGGCCGTCGAGATGGAATTCCTCCAGCCAGTAGAGGGGGTTCTCGACAATATAGCGCCGCACCGGATCGATGTCGTAAGCGATCGCAGCACCCCAGGGCGTCATTCTTTCCTTGTGGAAGAAAGACGGCGCGAGCATTGGCAGATAATTGCCTTCCGGACCGAAATGGTTGAGCACGATATCGAGCACGACCATCAGGCCATGGCCATGGGCAGCATCCACAAAGGCCTTGAAATCCTCCGGCGGACCATAGGCCGCATGCGGAGCATAGAGCAGTGCTCCGTCATATCCCCAGCCGCGGTTGCCGCCGAAATGAGCGACCGGCATGACCTCGATCATGGTGATGCCGAGTTCGGCCAGATAGGGTAATCTTTCGATCGCGGCGCGGAACGTGCCTTCCTTGGTGAAGGTGCCGATGTGGAGTTCGTAGATGACGGCCTCTTCCCAGGGACGCCCTTTCCAGTCCGGATGCTGCCAGGCATAGCTGGTCGGATCGATCACCAGCGATGGTCCGTTAACGTCCTGTTTCTGGCCGCGGGAAGCGGGATCGGGAATGATCATGCCGTTGGCGAGCAGATAGCTGTATTCCGTGCCCGGCACGACGCCGGTCGCGAGCAGCTCGAACCAGCCGTCAGGGCTGCGGGTCATCTCGGTGTCTTCGCCGTTGAGCCTCAGCCAGACTTTTTTCTGGCCCGGCGCCCAGAGCCGGAAGCGCACCTCGCCGGCGGCGACATATTCCGCCCCCCATGTTCTTGGAAAAACGCGGAATTCGGTGACGGCATCCAGTTCCGGCATATCGACCTGTCCCTGATTGAGAGAGACCGGCAAACGGCTGAATTGCTTTCGAGTTCCATAGGGCCGTATACGCGCAAGAAAATTGCTGAAAGGCGTAACAAATAACAAGTTCGCAGGAGTGGTCCGCCATCGATTCCGGCTCTAGATTAAAGCTGGTGCAGACGGTTTCGAGGAGGAGATCTTTGCATGCTGACCGATGAGGAGGAGCTCATCCGTTCGACGGCCGCGGAGTTTTCCCGCGATGTGCTGAAACCCGGTGCCGCGGCGCGCGACAAGGCGCATGCGATCGAGCCGGAGGTGTTGCAGCAACTCGGCGAACTCGGCTTTCTCGGCATGCGAACGAGCGAGGAATGGGGCGGCGTCGGCTGTTCCTATGTCGCCTATGCAAGCGCCCTGATGGAGATTGCCGCGGGCGACGGGGCGGTCTCGACGCTCGTCAGCGTCCACAATTCCCCGGTCTGCTCGCTCATCGACGCGCATGCCTCCGACGAACAGAAGGAAACATTCCTGCGGCCGCTCGCCGAAGGCCGGCATATCGGCGCCTTTGCACTGACCGAAGCCGATACCGGCTCCGATGCGGCAGCGATCCGCACCCGGGCAACGAGGGATGGCAGCGATTACGTCATCAACGGCTCGAAGATGTTCATCACCTCGGGCAAGATCGCCGGTACCGTGATCATCTTCGCCGTCACCGATCCCTCTGCGGGAAAACGCGGCATTTCCGCCTTCGTCACCTCCACCGATGTGCCCGGTTTTTCCATTTCCAAAATCGAGGACAAGCTCGGCCAGCGCGCCTCTGATACAGCGGCGCTGATGTTCGACAACCTGCGCATTCCCGAAAGTCAGCGGATCGGTGAGGAGGGGGCGGGGCTGAAGATAGCCCTTTCCGGCCTCGAGGCAGGCCGCATCGGGATTGCAGCCCAATGTGTCGGGATGGCGCAGGCGGCGTTCGACGTCGCACTCACCTATGCCAGGGAACGCAAGGCCTTCGGCAAGGTGCTGCTCGACCATCAGGCGGTCGCTTTCCGCCTGGCCGAGACGAAGACCCAGATCGAGGCAGCGCGTCAACTGGTCTTGCATGCGGCAAGGCTCAAGGATCGCGGTGAGCCCTGCCTTTCGGAAGCCTGCATGGCAAAACTCTTCGCATCGGAGATGGCGGAAAAGGTCTGTTCCGCAGCGATCCAGACGCTTGGCGGCTACGGCTATATTTCCGATTTCCCGGTCGAGCGTATCTATCGCGACGTGCGGGTCTGCCAGATCTACGAAGGTACGTCCGACATCCAGAAGATCATCATCGCCCGGGGTTTGGCGAATTGAGTTGAGGTGACGGGGCAATTGTCGGTTCTTTGGGAGGAGAAGCGAATATGAAAGATGGAATGAGGCCCAGCCTGCCCGGCAAACTAAGCCTGCATGTGCCGGAGCCGGAGGTGAGGCCGGGCGGAAGGCCTGACTTTTCCAACGTAGCCATTCCCAAGGCCGGTTCCGTGCGCCGGCCGGAGGTCGACGTCGACCCGGAGACGATCCGCGATCTTGCTTTCTCGATCATCCGGGTGCTGAACCGGGAAGGGGAGGCCGTCGGACCCTGGGCCGGAACGCTCACCAACGAGGAATTGATGGAGGGGCTGAGGCACATGATGCTGCTGCGCGCCTTCGATGCCCGCATGCTGATGGCGCAGCGGCAGGGCAAGACCTCCTTCTACATGCAGCATCTCGGCGAGGAGGCGGTCTCCTGCGCCTTCCGCAAGGCGCTGCAGCCGGGCGACATGAATTTCCCGACTTACCGTCAGGCAGGCCTCCTGATCGCCGGCGGGTATCCGATGGTTCAGATGATGAACCAGATCTATTCCAACGATGCCGACCCGCTGAAGGGCCGGCAGTTGCCGATCATGTATTCGGCGAAAGACCACGGTTTCTTCACGGTTTCAGGCAACCTCGCCACGCAATACGTGCAGGCGGTCGGCTGGGCCATGGCGTCGGCCATCAAGAACGATACGAGAATCGCCGCCGGCTGGATCGGCGACGGATCGACGGCCGAATCCGATTTCCATGCGGCGCTGGTCTTCGCCTCGACCTACCGGGCACCGGTCATCCTCAACGTCGTGAACAACCAGTGGGCCATTTCCACGTTTCAGGGCATCGCTCGCGGTGGCTCCGGCACGTTCGCGGCGCGGGGTCTGGGTTTCGGCCTGCCGTCGCTCAGGGTCGACGGCAACGATTATCTCGCCGTTCATGCGGTCGCCAAATGGGCGGCGGAGCGGGCACGGCGGAATATCGGCCCGACGCTGATCGAATACGTCACCTATCGTGTCGGCGCCCATTCCACCTCCGACGATCCCTCCGCCTACCGCCCCAAGGAGGAGTCGGAGGCCTGGCCGCTCGGCGATCCAGTCATTCGCCTCAAGAACCATTTGGTCCGCATCGGTGCCTGGAGCGAGGAGCGCCACAGCCAAATGGAGGCGGAAATCCGTGACACAGTCGTGGCCGCCCAGAAGGAGGCGGAGCGCCACGGTACACTGCATTCCGGCGGCCGCCCCTCGATGCGTGACATGTTCGAGGGTGTCTATGCCGAAATGCCGCCGCACCTGAAACGCCAGCGCCAGCAGGCGGGGGTGTGAGATATGGCACGGATGACGATGATCGAGGCGATCCGCAGCGCCCTGGACGTTTCCATGGGGCGTGACGACGACGTGGTCGTGTTTGGCGAGGACGTCGGGTATTTCGGCGGCGTCTTCCGCTGCACGCAGGGCCTCCAGCAGAAATACGGCAAGACGCGGTGTTTCGACGTGCCGATCAATGAATCCGGGATCGTCGGAACCGCGATCGGCATGGCCGCCTATGGATTGAAGCCCTGTGTGGAGATCCAGTTCGCCGACTACATGTATCCGGCCTATGACCAGATCACCCAGGAAGCGGCGCGACTGCGTTATCGCTCGAATGGCGATTTCACCTGCCCCATAACCATCCGCATGCCGACCGGCGGTGGCATCTTCGGCGGGCAGACGCACAGCCAGAGCCCGGAGGCGCTGTTTACCCATGTCTGCGGCCTGCAGGTCGTGGTGCCCTCCAATCCCTATGACGCCAAAGGCCTTTTGATCTCGTCGATCGAGAACCCGGATCCGGTGATCTTCCTGGAGCCGAAGCGGCTCTACAACGGCCCCTTTGACGGCCATCACGACCGGCCGGTGACGTCCTGGGGCTCGCATCCGCTCGGCGAGGTGCCGGCGGAGCACTACACGGTGCCGCTCGGCAAGGCGGTCGTACGCCGGCCGGGTTCGGCGGTCACGGTCCTCGCCTACGGCACGATGGTACATGTGGCCGAGGCGACGGCGGAGGAGACGGGGATAGATGCGGAGGTGATCGACCTGCGCACGCTGCTGCCGCTTGACCTCGAAACCATCGTGGCGTCAGTGAAGAAGACCGGCCGCTGCATGGTTGTGCACGAGGCGACAATGACCTCCGGCTTCGGTGCGGAGCTCGTGGCATTGGTGCAGGAACACTGCTTCTATCATCTCGAAGCGCCGGTCATCCGTGTCGCCGGCTGGGATACACCTTATCCGCATGCGCAGGAATGGGACTATTTCCCGGGGCCGGCCCGTGTCGGCCAGGCACTGCGCGACATGATGGAGGCCTGACATGGGTGAGAAAATCATCAAGCTGCCGGATGTCGGCGAAGGGGTCGCGCAAGCCGAGCTCGTGGAATGGCATGTGAATATCGGCGACCTTGTGCGGGAGGACACGATGCTCGCCGCCGTGATGACCGACAAGGCAACCGTGGAAATTCCCTCTCCGGTGGAAGGCGAGGTCACCTGGAGGAATGGCGATATTGGCGACATGATTGCCGTCGGGACAGCCATTCTGAAGATCAAGACCGCTGGTGAAGCGGGTGAGGAGGAGCCGGCGATCGAGCTGACTTCGCCTGAGCGGGCGCCGCGTTCGGCCGAGCTCGAAGATGAGCCGAAGCCTGTCGCGGAAAAGCGGGAACCCGCAGCGGGGGGCACTCCGGCAAAACCGTCTGCAGCGGCGGCATCCCCAGGTGTCGGTGCACCGCGCTCCGGAGGCGAAAGGCCACTCGCACCGCCAGCCGTCCGCCTGCGGGCCAGGGAAGCAGGTATCGATCTCAGGCAGGTACCGGGAACCGGTCCGGCCGGGCGCATCACCCATGAAGACCTCGATATGTTCCTGAGCCGCGAGACAGGGAGCGCTGTTGCGGCCGGCCTGCAGCCCAACAAGAGCGTGCAGGAGGTCAAGATCGTCGGCCTTCGCCGCCGCATCGCGGAAAAGATGGCGCTCGCCAAGTCGCGCATTCCCCACATCACCTATGTGGAGGAGGTGGACATGACGGCGCTGGAGGAATTGCGGACCCGTCTGAATGGCACCCTGAAGCCGGGCAAGCCGAAGCTCACCATATTGCCGTTCCTGATGCGGGCGATGGTCGGGGCGATCGCAGAGCAACCGGGCATCAATGCACATTTCGACGACGAGGCGGGGGTGATCCATCAATTCGGCGGCGTGCATATCGGCATTGCGGCGCAGACGCCCTCCGGCCTCGTCGTGCCGGTGGTCAAGCATGCCGAGGCGCGGGACATATTCGACTGTGCCCGCGAGGTTGCGCGGCTGAGCGAAGCTGCGAAGAACGGCACCGCCTTGCGCGAGGAGCTTACCGGTTCGACGATCACCATCAGCTCGCTCGGCGCGATGGGCGGGATCGTCTCGACGCCGGTCATCAACCGTCCGGAAGTGGCGATCATCGGCGTCAACAAGCTCGCGATCCGGCCGCATTGGGACGGGACGCAGTTCGTGCCGCGCAAGATGATGAACCTGTCTTCCAGCTTCGATCATCGGGTGATCGACGGCTGGGACGCCGCGACCTTCGTGCAGAGGCTGAAGGCGCTCCTGGAAACGCCGGCGTTGATATTCGTCAGCGAATAGGCCCGAAAATCGGTTCCGATTTTCGGAAGGCACTATTCGCCGATTCAAAGAGTTAGAGCGTCCCTTGTGCATCCGGAGGATGCACGGCGCTCTATGAGTGAGGTGGAAGAAGAACAATGAAGGAAATCGCCTGCAAGCTTCTCGTCATCGGGGCCGGTCCGGGCGGCTATGTCTGCGCCATCCGGGCCGGCCAGCTGGGAATCGATACGGTCATCGTCGAAATGGCGAAGCCGGGCGGCACCTGCCTCAATATCGGCTGCATCCCGTCCAAGGCGCTGATCCATGCGGCCGACGATTTCCACGGAGCCGTGGCCATGGCCGCGGGTAGGAACGCCATGGGCATCCGAGCCGAGAACCCGGCCATCGATCTCGCGAAGACCGTGGCCTGGAAGGACGGGATCACCGGCCGCCTGACCATGGGCGTGTCGGGCCTCCTGAAGAAGGCGGGTGTGAAGATCGTCGTCGGCCGGGCGAAGTTCCGCGACGGCAAGACGGTTGCGGTGGAGACCGAGACCGGTCAGCAGGTCATCCGGGCGGAGAATATCGTCATTGCCACAGGCTCCGCGCCGGTCGAGCTGCCGGCATTGCCGTTCGGCGGAAAGGTTATTTCATCGACCGGTGCATTGTCGCCGACCAAAGTGCCTGGCAGATTGGCGATAGTTGGTGCGGGTTATATCGGCCTCGAACTCGGCATCGCCTTCGCCAAGTTGGGGTCGAAGGTGACGATCGTCGAAGCGCTCGACCGCATCCTGCCGCTCTACGACGCACACCTCACGCAGCCGGTTGCAAGGCGGCTGTCGGCTCTGGGGGCCGAGGTGCTGCTCGGTACCAAGGTGAGGGGCATGTCGGCGACCGGCGAGGCACTGCTTGCGGAAACCGGAGATGGCGAGGAGAAACGGATCTCCGCCGACAAGGTGCTCGTGACGGTCGGCCGCCGGCCGGTCACCGAGGGCTGGGGCCGCGAGGAACTGGAACTCGACATGGACGGGCGGTTCCTGAGGATCGACGAGCAATGCCGCACGTCAATGCGCGGTATCTATGCGATCGGCGACGTGACCGGGGAGCCGATGCTGGCGCACCGGGCGATGGCGCAGGGCGAGATGGTGGCGGAGATCGTTTCGGGCAAACGCCGGAACTGGGACAAGCGCGCGATCCCCGCCGTCTGCTTCACCGATCCGGAGATCGTGTCGGTCGGGCTGTCGCCGGACGAAGCGCGAGCGGGCGGCCGCGAGATCAAGGTCGGCCAGTTTCCGTTCACGGCCAATGGCCGGGCGATGACCTTGTCATCGGAAGAAGGATTTGTGCGGGTGGTGGCGCGCGCCGACAACCATCTGGTGCTCGGCATACAGGCGGTCGGGACAGGGGTTTCCGAATTGTCCGCGGCTTTCTCGCTGGCGGTCGAGATGGGGGCGAGGCTGGAGGATATCGCCGGCACGATCCATGCGCATCCGACACAATCGGAAGCATTTGCCGAGG
Organism: Rhizobium sp. YS-1r; assembly: GCF_000757525.1. Taxonomy (NCBI): domain Bacteria; kingdom Pseudomonadati; phylum Pseudomonadota; class Alphaproteobacteria; order Hyphomicrobiales; family Rhizobiaceae; genus Rhizobium; species Rhizobium sp. YS-1r. The sequence continues at coordinate 51,601 of NZ_JPYQ01000009.1, forward strand.
CGTCGATGAAGGCGCTCGGGCACGCGCTGCATGTGTGAGATTTCACCCTCCCCTTGAGGGGAAGGGTCGGACCGTAGGTCCGGGGTGGGGTGAACCGTCGGAGATCAAATTGGTCACCCCCACCCGTCGCTTCGCGACGACCTCCCCCCTTGAGGGGGAGGTGGGTTTCACAACTCCAGCAGCGCATACGGTCTTCCGGTCGGCTTCTCGACATGCGACGCGACGTTGTAGACGGGGGCGCCGCCGGGCGTCTTGCCGGAATAGGTGCCGCGATGGGCGTGGCCATGTACAACCGCTTTCACCGGGAAGCGGTCGATGGTTTCCGCCAGACGCGAGGAGCCGAGGAAGGGATAGATTTCCTGCGGTTCACCTGCCACTGTATCCAGAACCGGGGCATAATGCAGCACGACCACCGCCCGTTCAGAGCGCACCTGCCTGAGCGCGTTTTCGAGCCGCATGGTCTCTTCCACGCTTTCCGCCACCATGGCCTTGATCGCCGGTTCGCCGAAGGAGCCGAGCATGTAACGGCCGAAGCCCCCGGCAAAACCCTTGACGCCTGCAAACCCGACGCCGTCGATCTCGACCGCCTGGCCTTCGAGCAGCTGGACGCCGGCATCCTTGATGATTGCCGTCACCTCTTCCACATGACCACATTCGTAGTCGTGGTTGCCGAGCACGCCGACGACGGGGATGGAGCAGGAGCGCAGCTCCGCAGCAAGGATTTCCGCCTCCCTCGGCTTGCCGAGGTCCGTCAGGTCACCGGTGAGCACGAGGATGTCGGAGATCTGGGAAATCTCGCTGAACAGCTCCCTGTACGAGGTGCCGTCGTTTTCCTTCACATGCAGGTCGCCCATGGCGGCGATCTTCAGCCTGCCGTTGGATTTCATCGCGGTGTCGTCTTTTGCGTCGGTCGTCCGGGTCACGACGATACTCCTTGCAAGTCCTTGGGCAGGTTGTCGCGCAGGTCGCCTTCGCCGCCCACATCGGCAAAGCCCCATTCCTTCACGTCGATCTCGAAATCCACCCGGCTGAACATGCGGCCGCGGCAGATCTTCATCTGCGGCAGCGGTAGCTCGCGCTGCGCCTTCAACCGGTCGAGCAACTCGTCCAGCAGCCAGTCGGGCACCTTGTCGCGCTCGGTGGGGTAGATCCAGCGGAAGTTCAGGAGGTGGATCAGCAGCACCTCCCAATGCACTTCCATGTGGTTCAAAAGCCGCTGCCAGTCGATCTGGTCGTGAGCGCGCAGGATGACATGGACGATGTCTCCGCCGTCATAGCGGTGGCGGAGCTGCACGAAACATTTCGACCAGATGAGCTCGGTCGGCGCGATGATGCTCACCTTGTGGCCGCCCATCTCGATCTGCCGGGCATTCTCGAACCAGGCGTCGCTGATCGGCATCGTGCCGTTCGAGCCGGCGAAAATGACATCGAAGAAATGCGGGCCTTTCTTCACCTTGCCGAGCCAACGGTCGTCCTCCACCTCGATCTCGTAGCCCTTCTCCTTGAAATGAGCGAGAATGCGGGCGTAATCGCCGGCGCGGCAGAAGATATCGAGGTCCTTCGTCTGCCGGGAAATGCCGGTATAGGCACTCACCGCAAAGGTGCCGGCGACGAGGAAGGGGATATGGCATTTGACGAGGTCTTCGAGCGCCATGGCCACGAAGGACTCGGAATCCGGATCGGCAAGCGTCGGTGACGCCTTGACTTCCATCTCGGGCTCGTTCCCCAGTATAGCCTTCGCCGGCTTCGGCATCAGGTTCTGCGCGGCATTGGCTTCGGCGTTCATTGACGATCTCCGATTCGGTTGCGTGCAGGAGAACACTCGTGCGGGTTCTTGAGTTCCGCCCTGGGCGGTTTGCGGATGACAGGTTCAACGTTCCGGATTGTCCGCATTCATAGTTGTCCCTTCCTCTTATCGCGCCGTCCAAGGGCGCCGCTGGTTATCAGAACAACCCGTGGGTAAATGAGATGTTCCACCTCAAAGGCGGGAACCAAAACCATGCCGGTCTGTTCTTCTCGGATGTGAAACCGAGGAGGCAGACATGCCAGCGAAATCGAAATCACAGCAGAAGGCCGCCGGCGCGGCGCTCGCCGCCAAGCGGGGCGAGATCAAGAAGGGCGAGCTCAAGGGCGCTTCGAAGGGCATGGAAAAATCCATGAGCGAAAAGGAGTTGCACGAGATGGCTTCGGCGAAGCGCAAGGGCAAGCCGGAGCATGCCGCGCACCGCTGATCCCTGATCCCAAGGGCTTTGCAGCCAGATCGGAACTTCCCGGGGAGACGGACGTTTTCGGAGCGCCGTCTTTTCGTGGAGGAGGAAAAGCCATGCCGCCGGAAGAACTCGATGCGACATTGACCGCCTTGCCGCTCCGGATCGGAGTCTATGTTCCGGACGATCTTTTGGAAGACTGGTTTGCACCAGGCACCGGCATGAAGCCGGCGAGCGCGGCGGCGCTGACCGCGGCGGAAGCCTATGGCCGGCGCTTCGAATGCGAGTTCAAATATTATCCCGAGCGGATGGAAGGCGTTTTCTGGAAATGGGTTCCGGCCCTTTGAGGGCACCGGTGAAGGCTCCAGGCCCTATCAGAACGGGAAGGCTGCCGTGCCGTTCGAGATCGCTCTCCTCCACGCCGCTGGAGCGAGCGAACGGTCCGCCAAGAGACACGGCAGCACTCCACGCAATCATACGGGACCGACAAACGACAAAACGGGAAGCCGCCGTCACCGGCGGTCCCGGACCACATGATACCCGGTCCCATCGCCGTTAACGAGCAGACCGGCAGGTGGTTCCGGAGAAAATGCAACCCGGCTAAAATATGTTTCCGCCGGGTCACTTATGGTTGTTCCGATCCGGTCTACGCAGGAACGTAGCGGTCGCGCAGGGCTTCGAACTTATTGAGCTGCTCTGCGATCAGTTCGCGGTTTTCGTCGCGGCGGACAAAGACCTTGAACATCGCCGAACCCTTGTCGTTCATGAACCAGACCGAACAGGAGCGGCGGCCGTGGAAGGCACGGTCCACGAACGTCACCGACGCGCAGTTATCCTTCCGGATATGGCCGCCGATCGGACTGTCTCCGTGGATGTTGAACCAGCCGTGTGCCTCGGAACCCGCAGGAAGGCTGCCTTCTGCCTCCAGTACGATGTCCTCCGTATGGACGATAAAGAGGATTTCGCCCCAGGTGCCCATCTCGGACCAGATATCCAGGAAATGATCCTTCCCGACGATAACCGCGGCACCTCTCGGCAGGATTTCGAGAATTTCGGCCGGCGTCACCTCGGCCTTTGCGGCAATCGCCTCGACCACGCCGTCGGGCTTTTCCACAAGTGCTGCGAGCGCCCGTTCACGGCGGTCCGGCTTGACGTCTGAATCAGCATTCATCGGCCTGCCTCAGGCAGCGTCGGCGCGTGCGCCGTTCTTGTCTTCGTGGATGATGACCTCGAAACCCTCGAAATGCGGGCCTGAGAGATATTCGACCTTGCCGCGGTTTTCGCCGGCCTTGGCATGGGCGGCGCGGAACTGCTCCGACTTCGTCCAGGCCTCGAAATCCGCGAAGCTTTCCCAGACCGTGTGCGATGCATAGAGGGTGTGATCCTCCGCCTTCGGACCCTTCAGCATGTGGAACTCGATATAGCCGGGGAGTTCGGCCAGGCGGCCCTGGCGGCTGCGCCAGATGTTCTCGAAAGCCTCTTCATAGCCCGGCACCACACGGAATCGGTTCATGGCGATATACATTTATCGGTCCTCACAATAAGTTTCATTTTCGGCTCAAGATATCTGCGGCCGGCGCTCTTGAAAAGCCGAAAAAACTTGCGTAGTCAACTCAAGTTATGTCGTCGAAGGCGTGGCGCCGGGTGGATTTTCGCAAGCCCGGGAATGGTACAATCAGGGTTGGCATTATGACATATTCTTCCGCCGTCTGCCGATTTTTCATGGTCGCATCTCTTGCAACGGGTCTTGCTGCCGGCCATGCCGCGGCGGCCGAAAAGGGCAATCCCGAGGCGAAGCGCATCGTTTCGGTCGGCGGCACGATCACGGAAATTCTCTACGCGCTTGGCGCCGAGGACCGCATCGTTGCGCGGGATTCCACCAGCTTCTATCCCGATGCTGCGAACAGCAAGCCGGATGTCGGTTACATGCGGGCGCTTTCGGCGGAAGGCGTTCTCGGTCAGAAGCCGGATCTGATCCTGATGGAAGAGGGGTCCGGCCCACCGCCCGTGCTTGAAATCCTGAAAGCCAGTGAAGTGCCGATGGTGGTGGTCCCGACGCCGCCCCAGGCCGACAAGATCGGTCAGAAAATCCGCGACGTGGGCGCCGCCGTAGGCCTTTCCGACAAGGCGGAGGCGCTGGCGGTCAAGACGGAAGCGCACCTCAAGAAGCTTGCCGAAGACGTTGCGAAGGTTCCCGGGCCGAGAAAGAAGGTGCTCTTCGTCCTGTCGCTCTCGAACGGCCGTGTGATGGCCGGCGGCGCAGACACGGAAGCCGGTGCGGTGATAGAAATGGCCGGCGGCATCAATGCCGCGCCGACGATCAACGGCTACAAGCCGCTCGCCGACGAGGCGGTGATCGCCGCCCAGCCGGACGTGATCCTTTCCATGTCGCGCGGCGATCACAAACTTACACCGGAACAGGTCTTCGCGGTTCCTTCCATGCAGACGACGCCGGCAGCCGCCAACAAGGCGCTCATCTCCATGGACGGCCTGCTGCTGCTCGGCTTCGGTCCGCGCACTCCGGAGGCCGCCCGCGCGCTTGCCGCGCAGATCTATCCGGGAGCGATCAACTGATGAAAGCGCTGGCGATGGCCTTTCGCCCGGCAAGCAGTGGCGACCGGACGCAGCAGGGTGTCCTGGTCCTCATCCTGCTTGCGGTGATCCTCTTCATCGCCTGCCTCATCTCGCTCGGCGTCGGTCCGACCGGCGTCGGCCTTCGCGATTTCTGGGCCTACGCGACCGGCAACGCTGCAAGCCTTTCGACGCAGGAGCGGGTAATCCTCGAGGCCGTGCGCCTGCCGCGCACGGCGCTCGGGCTGCTGGTGGGCGCGGGGCTCGCCGTTTCCGGCGCAATGATGCAGGGCCTCTTTCGCAATCCGCTCGCCGATCCCGGCATCGTCGGGGTGACGTCGGGCGCCGGGGTGGCGGCGGTCGCGGCGATCGTACTCGGCAATACAGTACTTGCGCCCGTCTCCATGCTGCTCGGCAACCAGTTCCTGCCGCTGATGGCGTTCTTCGGCGGCCTCTTCAACACCTGGATGCTCTATCTGATCGCCACCCGCGACGGCCGGACGTCGACCACTACGCTCATCCTTTCCGGCATCGCGATCGGCGCTCTTTCAGCGGCGATCATGGGCCTCATGATCGTCATGGCCGACGACCGGCAACTCCGTGACATCACCTTCTGGAGCCTCGGCTCGCTCGGTGGCGCCACCTTCGGTCGCGTGCTCTCGATCCTGCCGTTCATCGCCATCGTGCTCGCCATCATGCCCTTCGTGGCGCGAGGGCTCGACGCACTGATCCTGGGCGATGCTGCCGCCTTTCACATGGGCATCCCGGTGCAGAGGCTGAAGACGATTGTCATCGTGGCGGTGGCTGCCGCCTGCGGTTCGACGGTCGCGGTGGCGGGTTCCATCGGTTTCGTCGGCATCGTCGTGCCGCATCTCCTGCGTCTCGCCATGGGGCCGTCCCACCGTTTCCTGCTACCCGGTTCGGCCCTCGGAGGCGGGGCGCTGCTGCTCATCGCAGACAGCGTGGCGCGCACCGTCGCCGCGCCTGCGGAACTGCCGATCGGCGTCATCACGGCGCTCTTCGGTGCACCGGTCTTCCTCTTCCTGCTCATCGGGAAGAAGGGAGTGAGCATGCGGGACATGCCATGATTTCGGGCGAACACATCACCGTCGCCCGCTCGGGCCGCAAGCTTCTCGACAATGTCGGGATCGACCTCAGGCCTGGTCGGTTTACCGTGATCATCGGCCCGAATGGCGCCGGCAAATCGACGCTGATGAAGGCGGTATCCGGCGAGATGAAGCCGGATACGGGTTTCATCTCCTATTACGGAACGAGTATCGGTCTTTGCCAGCCGGCCGAGCTTGCCAAGCGTCGGGCCGTGCTGCCGCAGGCAACACAGCTTGCCTTCCCCTTCACGGCACTTGAAATCGCCCGCATGGGGGCGGTGGCGCAGGGAGCGCTGAACCCGACCGAGCAGGCGCGGCAGGCGCTCGCCAAAGTCGGATTGCGCGGTTTCGAAAGCCGGCCCTATCCGTCGCTCTCCGGCGGCGAACAGCAGCGGGTGCAGTTTGCCCGGGCGCTTGCCCAGGTACCACAGCCGATTGTCGATGGCATACCGCGGGCGCTCTTCCTTGATGAGCCGACTGCAAGCCTTGACCTCGGTCACCAGATTTCGGTGCTGGAGATCGCCCGCGATTTCGCGAGTGCCGGCGGAATCGTGCTCGCCATCCTGCACGACCTTAATCTCGCTGCGGAATTTGCCGATCAACTTGTGGTGCTGAATCACGGCAAGATCGTTGCGGAAGGCGCCTGTGCGGAGACCGTCAATGACGAAATCATCGCCAGCGTCTATGGGATTGCCGGCGCGGTCGGGCGGCTGCCGGCCGAACATATCCCATATGTGCTGCCGCAATCGCGGCATCGCTGACCTCAGGCACCGGGTCCCGGACGGGTGACGACGAAAATCGCCGGACCGATCATCAGGGCTGCGACCAAGGTCGCACGCCAGAAGGGCGGCGACGTCCCGAACCAGAAAATGGCATAGCTGAAGCTCATCATCACGACCGCGGCGATTTTCGCCTTCCGCGGGATCGCACCCTTTTCCCGCCAGTCCTTGAGCGGCGGGCCAAATTTCGGGTGTTCGAGCAGCCATGCTTCGAGCTTCGGCGAGGAGCGCGCAAAGCAGGCGACCGCAAGCAGCAGAAAGGGCGTCGTGGGCAGGACCGGCAGGAAAACGCCAATCACGCCGACAGCTACGAAGAACCAGCCGAGACTGAGAAGCAGGGGACGCATGAATGACCTACAATAAATCCTGAGCAGGATAGAGAAGTTTGAGGGCCGAGTCTCGACAAATTTGTGCAGTGCGATTGACCGCGCAGTCTGCCCTTCCCATTTGTTTCATGCCCGTTATAGTGCCCGCCGGTTTCAACAGCCTTCAGGAGACATGATGTCGAAGAAGAAAGTGCTCGTGGTCGGCGGAGCCGGCTATATCGGCTCCCACACGTGTCTGGTGCTGGCGGAGCGGGGCTACGAGCCCATCGTCTTCGACAATCTCTCCAATGGCCATGCGGAATTCGTCCGCTGGGGACCGCTGGAAGAGGGCGACATCCGCGATCGCCCGCGCCTCGACGAGGTTTTCGCAAAATATAAGCCGGATGCGGTTTTGCATTTCGCGGCGCTGATCGAGGTGGGGGAATCGGTCAAGAACCCGGTCGGTTTCTACGACAACAATGTCATCGGTGCGCTCACGCTGCTGTCGGCGGCGATGGATGCGGGCTTGAAGGCCTTCGTCTTCTCCTCGACCTGCGCCACCTATGGCCTGCCTGACCGGGTGCCGATGGATGAGACGCACAAGCAGGCGCCGATCAACCCTTACGGCCGCACCAAGTTCATCATCGAGCAGGCGCTCAAGGATTACGGCCAGTACAAGGACCTGAAGTCCGTCATGCTGCGTTATTTCAACGCCGCCGGCGCCGATTTCGAGGGCCGGATCGGCGAATGGCATACGCCGGAAACGCACGCCATCCCGCTGGCGATCGAGGCCGCACTCGGCCGCCGCCAGGGCTTCAAGGTGTTCGGTGACGATTACGACACCCGCGACGGCACCTGCGTGCGCGACTATATCCATGTGCTGGACCTTGCCGATGCGCATGTCCGCGCCGTCGACTATCTGCTCGCGGGCGGCGAGACGATGGAACTCAACCTCGGCACCGGCACGGGCACGACGGTGAAGGAACTGCTGGCGGCGATTTCCGAGGTGTCCGGGAAGCCCTTCCCGGTGGAATATGTCGGAAGGCGCGAGGGCGATTCCACCTCGCTCGTCGCCAATAACGACAAGGCGAAGGCTGTGCTCGGCTGGGAGCCGCAATATACGCTCGCAGACATCATCCGTTCCGCCTGGAATTGGCATTCGCGCAGCAATCACGTTCTGAAATAGGGAAGGCCGGTCATGGCAAAATTGGTCCACTCGATGATCCGGGTGCTGGACGAGGTGCGTTCGGTCGATTTCTATGAGAAGGCTTTCGGCCTCAAGATCGCCGAGCGGGTGCCGTTCGACGGATTTACACTGATCTACATGGCCAATCGGGAGACCGGGTTCGAGCTGGAACTGACGGTCAATGCCGGCCGGGAAGAGGCCTACGACCTCGGCAACGGTTATGGGCATCTCGCCGTCTCGGTCGAGGATATCGATCTGGAATACAGGCGCTTTGTCGATCTCGGGTTGCCGGTCGGCAAACTTGTGGACATGCAGCATAACGGCAAGCCGTTCGCGCGGTTCTTCTTCGTCACCGACCCCGATGGCTATAAGATCGAGGTCCTGCAGCGAGGCGGCCGGTTCCAATAGGAGAACAAGCGATGGCGGAGGGCGAGGTCAGGCTCGAGGAAAGCTGGAAACACGTGCTCGGGCCGGAATTCGAAAATCCTTACATGAGCGAACTGAGGCGTTTCCTCGTCGCCGAGAAGCAGGCGGGCAAGCGGATATTTCCCAAGGGCAGCGAATATTTCCGCGCCCTCGATCTCACCCCGCTCGAGCATGTGAAGGTCGTCATCCTCGGCCAGGACCCCTATCACGGCTACGGCCAGGCGCACGGGCTCTGCTTCAGCGTCAGGCCGGGCGTGCGCATCCCGCCCTCGCTCGTCAACATCTACAAGGAGATGGAAACCGATCTCGGTATCCGACCGGCCAATCACGGTTTCCTGGAGCATTGGGCAAGCCAGGGCGTGCTGCTCCTGAACAGCGTGCTGACGGTCGAGGAGGCGAGGGCGGCCTCGCACCAGGGGCGGGGATGGGAGCGCTTCACCGATGCCGTCATCCGCGCCGTCAACGAGGATTGCGACGGCGTCGTCTTCCTGCTCTGGGGCTCCTATGCCCAGAAGAAGGCGGCCTTCGTCGATACGAAAAAGCACCTTGTGCTCAAGGCCCCGCATCCTTCGCCGCTTTCGGCCCATAACGGGTTTTTCGGCTGCCGGCATTTTTCCAAGGCCAACGACTTCCTGATTTCGCGCGGCAAAGAACCGATCGACTGGCAATTGCCCGAGCGTGTAACTGTGAACAATTAACCGCTCGCAATCTTCGAAAAGTGAACAATGCGTTCGGATAGGGCAGTCTATCCAATCCGCACCCGATCGACCAAATAATGCCCCAGACAACGGCTCTCTGAGCCAGAAAGGGGTTTGAAATGCTCGACCAGATCAAGGGCCTCCACCACGTCACATCGATGGCTGCGAGCGCGGGCATCAACAACAGGTTCTTCACCGATACGCTTGGGCTCCGCCGGGTCAAGAAGACCGTCAATTTCGATGCGCCTGATGTCTACCATCTCTACTACGGCGACGAAGTGGGCACGCCCGGTTCGGTGATGACCTATTTCCCGTTCCCGCATATCGCCCGCGGCCGCCCCGGCACCGGCGAAGTGGGCACCACGCTCTTTTCTGTTCCGGAAGGTTCGTTCGGCTACTGGACCGACCGGCTGAGCAAAGCAGGCGTCGACAGTTTGAAGATCGACAGCGCCTTCGGCGAAAACCGCCTGCATTTCGCAGGCCCGGACGGCGATGGCTTCGCGCTCGTCGAAGTCAAGGACGATCCGCGTGCGCCCTGGACCGGTAACGGTGTCGGCGAAGACAATGCGATCCGCGGTTTCCATTCCGCTTCGCTGAGGCTTCGCGATGAGGGCGCCACCGGTGAACTGCTGAAATACATGGGCTACAGCCAGATCGATGCGAAGGACGGCGTTACGCGCTTCGGTATCCCTGGCGGCAACGGCGCCGACGTCATCGACATCGAAACCATGCCCAACATCGCCCATGCCCATCTCGGCGCCGGCTCGGTCCACCATATCGCCTTTGCGGTCGAAAACCGCGAGAAGCAGTTCGAAGTCCGCAAGGCGCTGATGGAAACCGGCTATCAGGTGACCCCGGTCATCGACCGCGATTACTTCTGGGCGATCTATTTCCGTACGCCGGGCGGCGTGCTGTTCGAAGTCGCCACAAACGAGCCCGGCTTCAACCGGGACGAGGATACGGCCCATCTCGGCGAAGCGCTGAAGCTGCCGAAACAGCATGCACATCTGAGAGAAACCCTCGAACAGCATCTCGAACCGATCGAGTAATCCGGCAAAGGCGGGCCGAAAAGCGCAAGGCGTTTTCGGCCCGCCGCCGGGATCAAGCAGATTTCAGGAGAATCCAATGAGTTACGACAGCTACGTGCACCGGGCAAAGGCCGGTGCGCCCGGATCGCCGATCCTGTTCGTCTTCCATGGCACCGGCGGCGACGAGAACCAGTTCTTCGATTTCGGCGGCAGGCTTTTGTCCGGCGCGACGGTGATCTCGCCGCGCGGCGACGTGTCCGAACACGGCGCGGCCCGCTTCTTCCGGCGCAAGGCGGAGGGGGTCTACGATTGCGACGACCTGGCGCGTGCAACCGAGCGGATGAGCGAGTTCGTGGCCGCCAACCGCGACCGCTACGAATCCTCGACCGTGCTCGGCCTCGGCTTCTCGAACGGTGCGAACATTCTCGCCAATATCATGATCGAGAAGCCCGGATTGTTCGAGGCCGGGGTCTTGATGCATCCGCTGATCCCGTTTTCGCCGAAGGACCGCAAGGCCGGTGAAGAAGCGCATGTGCTGATCACGGCCGGCGAGAACGACCCGATCTGCCCGGTGCCGCAAACGGTGGCGCTTGCCGACTATCTGAAGCGGCAGGGCGATACGGTGACGCTCGAATGGCATGGCGGCGGCCACGAAATCCGGCCGAACGAGATCGAAGCCATCAAGACGTTTTTCACGCCTTACGGGGCATAGGGTCTCAGGGGAAACTCCGGACTTGCGAGGGTTAGGGGCTTGGCCGATAGTGGCCATGCCGTTTCTCTGGCTGTCCGGAGGTCTTCCATGAGCAACCATCTGAAGTTCTTCATCGACGGGGCCTGGGTGAAGCCCGAAATCCCCGTCGCGCTCGATGTCATCGACCCTTCGACCGAAGAGGCCTATACGCAGATCGCGCTCGGTTCGACGGCGGATGTGGACAAGGCGGTCGCCGCCGCGAGAGCCGCGTTCGCCTCCTTTTCCCAATGGCCGAAGGGCGAACGGCTGGCGCTTCTGAAGCGCATCCTCGTGGAATATGAAAAGCGCTACGAAGACATAGCCCAGGCCGTCTCACGGGAGATGGGTGCGCCGCTCGGTTTTGCCCGCGAGGCGCAGGCAGCGGCCGGCAAGGGACATCTCGGCGCCACGATCGAGGCGCTGGAGAGATACGAATTCACCGAGAGGCGCGGCACGACGATGGTCGTCAAGGAGCCGATCGGCGTCTGTGCGCTGATCACGCCCTGGAACTGGCCGCTCAACCAGATCACCTGCAAGGTCGGACCTGCGATCGCAGCCGGCTGCACCTTGGTGCTCAAACCTTCCGAGATCGCGCCGATTTCCGGCGTCATCTTCGCCGAGGTGATGGAAGCCGCCGGCACGCCGAAGGGCGTCTTCAACCTCGTCAACGGCACGGGCCCGGACGTGGGACAGGTCATGGCCGGCCATCCGGATGTGGACATGGTCTCCTTCACCGGCTCGACCCGCGCCGGCATCATCGTCGCCAAGACCGCCGCCGATACGGTGAAGCGCGTCGCGCAGGAACTCGGCGGCAAATCGCCCAATATCATCCTGCCGGATGCGGATTTCGAAAAAGCTGTGGCGGAGGGCGTGACGGCCTGTTTCGGCAATTCCGGCCAGTCCTGCGATGCGCCGACCCGCATGCTCGTGCCGGCGACGCGCCATGACGAGGCGCTTGAGATTGCCAAGACGGCTGCGGAGAAGCTCAAGACCGGGGATCCGCGCGCCGACGGCACCGATCTCGGCCCGGTCGTCAGCCAGACGCAGTTCGACAAGATCCAGAGGCTGATCGAGGCCGGCATTTCCGAGGGCGCGACGCTCGTCACCGGCGGACCGGGCCGGCCAGACGGACTCAATCGCGGCTATTACGTGCGGCCGACCGTGTTCGGCCATGTCACCAACGACATGACCATTGCCCGCGAAGAGATCTTCGGGCCAGTGCTTTCCGTTCTTTCCTACGAGACGGAAGAGCAGGCGGTCGAGATCGCCAACGATACGCCCTACGGGCTTGCCGCCTATATTCAGGGTGAACTCGGACATGCCCGCAAGGTGGCGTCGCGCCTGCGGGCCGGTTCCGTCTACATCAATTATCCGGAATGGGACCTTTTCGCACCCTTCGGCGGTTACAAGCAGTCCGGCAACGGTCGCGAATATGCAGACTGGGGCATCCACGACTTCCTCGAAATCAAGGGGATCGTCGGCTACGGGGATTGAGCGGGCCGTTGTCAGATATGCGGCTCGGAAAAGGCGGTGCAGGCGCCGACATCCTTCCAGACCGGCTGCCTGCCGGCTTTCTTCGCCTTGCGGTCCGCGAACATGAGATAGAGATCGAGCTGGCGGTCGCGGATGCCCGGAATGAGGCTGGTGGGCGAGAAGGGCAGCGGCGTAAAGGGATTGGCGCGATGATAGGCGTGCAGTTCCACTCGGGTCGTATGCCTGTCGCTGACGGCACGCGAATGGAAGGCATAGGTATCGGCCACCACCAGCGTGTTGGCAGGTACCGCCACCTTCTGCGGCGCGAAGTCGCCAAGCTCCGACAGTTCCGCGGGCGTGATACGGAACGATCCGTCCGCATGGTGGGAGCGTTTGTCCGAATTGGCCAGCAGGCTTTGCCGGTATTCCCATTCCAGCCGCTTTTCGGTCAGCTTGTGGCTACCGGGCACGAATACGAATGGTCCGTCGTCCGGACCGACGTCCTGCAGAAACAGCCAGGCCTTGGATGTTGAATGGAACGTGTCCGCGTGCAGGGCGGTCTGCGGGTCCGCCTGCTTGACCGCCGGTTCGGCAATGACGGTCTGGATGAAATAGACCGGATCCCCTCCGGCGCCTCCCACATAACGAATGAGGCCGGCGATCGACGGATCATGGCTGAAGCGCGCCATTTCCGGCATCTTCGCCAGAAGCTGTGGATTGATGGGGATCATCCGCGTCACCGCCTGTCCCTGCCGCATCTCGCGTGCGGGCAGCGGCTCGTTCTGGAGAAAATCACGGATGCGCTGGAAGACGTCTGCGGGGAGGGCGTTCTCGCGGATGATGAAGCCGTCCTGATCGAAGGCTGCTCTTTCTTCGGCGCTCACTGATATGCCGAGCACTTTGCGACGGTAACTCGCCATGCGGGCGGCGAGGCGAACGCGCTCGCGGTGCAGGCCGAGTTCATTGAGGCGAGGATGTCCGAGCAGCGGATTCTTGCGAAAGGATTTCTCGCTCCCGAAAATGCCGAGGGCAAAAGCCGGATAACGCCACCATTGGGCGACAGCGCGCGACATGGATCTCCCCTCCTTTGTCCCTGCATAATCCCTGATGAAGGATAATCAGAAAGAGGGGCGAGGCAAGAGGCCCGGAAATCGCGTGCCCTCTTCAACGGCACCTCTGCAATGTTGCCGGCGTGGCGTAACACCACCGATGCCTTGAATCCGGTGGAGAGAATCGATTTGCTGGTTTACCGTCCGATGCATCCAGCACGAACCGAAGAGCTTGCCCCATGAATCGTGTTTTCAATCCTCCTTCCGTGCGCAAACCGTTCGGTGCTTACAATCATGGACTTCTGGTACCGCCGGGCGCGAGCCTGCTGGTGACTTCCGGCCAACTCGGCATTTCGCCTGACGAGAAAATACCGCCGGACGTGACCAGGCAGGCGGAGCTTTGCTTCCAGGCGATCGGCGCGATCCTGGAAGAGGCGGGCATGACCTATGCGGATGTCATCCGCATTTCCGGCTTTGTGACGAGCCGCGAGGACTTTCCGGCCTATATGGCGGTGCGCGACCGCTACACGCTCGACCCGAAGCCGGTGTCGACGCTCATCATCGTCAGCGGCTTCACCCGGGCGGAATTCCTGGTCGAAGTGGAAGTGACGGCCGCCAAGGTGTTTTGAGCGCCGTCAAAATTCGACAACAGATATAATCCTTGCCTGCCGTCGCGGGGGAACTTGCGGCATATCGGGAGGAAGCCGGAAGGTTCGCAATTTGGCACTTGTTGAAATATCGGGAAATACCGCATTTATTTCAGCGAGGTGCTCCTTCGAGATCTGTGATCTTTCGCAGGCGCCTTTCTCGTCCCAGAGACGTCTTGCAATGCCACTGCTCACGGCAGAGGTCACCGCTTCTCCGGCAAGGTCGTTCCTTGCCACCTTCCTTTCATCGATGAGGGCATGGATGGCCTCCCCGACGATCCTGGCTGACTCGTCGAAGTCGACATCGCTTAGGTCTTGAAAGCGGGCATCCGGGGCTTCGTCCACGAGACAATGCCTCGCCACGAAAAGCCAGTCGTGAATCATGTAGGCCGGCGCATAACCCCAAGGTGAAAGTCCCTTGAACATCTGGGCGATCTTCGGGATGGAGCCGCCGTCAGTGTACATGACGCCCGGCTTTATGACGCCCGCCGTGTGGCTGCCCGAAGGCCGCGTGAAGGTGAGCTCATTTCCGGGAGCCGGAACAAAGACGAACTTGCCGTCTCCGCTGGAATTGCCTTCGCCGACCCACATGACAAAGAGCTTGCCGCTGAAGGAGCCGGGTTTCAGATCACGATAGTAAATCGTTCCGCAGCCGGCCAAAACAAGTAAAGCAATAAACGTCGTATAAATGCCTTTCCGCATCTATCTGCCCCCATCCGCCGCGGATATTGCCTCAATTTTATTTGGTCTGCAACCGTGGATGATGGGTGATTTCTTTTCTCTTTATTGTTGTGTCTGCTTCAGATCATGTCACGCACGGATCTGCGACGTGACCCTTTCTTGCGGATTACGACTCATCGTTGGCGGTTAGGAAGACGCTCAGTACCCGCAGCTTCTGAGCTGGGCTTCGTATCGTTCCGCCATGCTGGCGGATTTCCGTGCCGCCTGCCGCGTGCCGGAGGAGAACTGGCCGCGCGAATAACCCGCCTGGCCGGAATAATAGGCAAGGTAGAGATTATAGCTGTCGGAGAGCGGAATGCCATTCTTGACGTGGCTCTGATTGTGATACCAGCCGACGAAATGGACGGCGTCGCCGAAATCGCTGCGGCTTGCCCTCCAGCGGCCCGTCTCCTTCTTGTACTGGAGCCAGGTGCCGTCGAGCGCCTGCGCATAGCCGTAGGCAGAAGAAACGCGTCCCCACGGGATGATACCGAGGACATATTTGCGCGGCGGCTTGGCATAGGGCCGGAAGCCGGATTCGACGTAGATCGTCGCCATCAGGGTCGGCACCGGCACGCCGAATTCCCGTTCCGCCGCCTTGGCCTGGCGCGACCAGTTGTTGAAGAGGCCGTCCTTCTGCTCGAAGATCGCGCAGGCATTCGTGACCCGGCTCGGCGCGGAGGCGCAGGCGGTCAGTGTGAGGGCCATGAGGGCGATGAAAAACGCAATACGCATCGCTTAATCTCTCAAGTTCGAGAGATTAATAACCGGTAAAATTTAAGGAAAAGTTTAGTGGCCGATATGGTCTCCAGATTCTTCATGCGCCGCCAGCGAATTGCGGACGATGACGCCAAGCGCAGTCGTTGCGGCAATGCCTTCCAAGCCGAGCCCGATTGCCGGCGCGACGAGGCCAAGCAGACCGAAGATGAGGAGCGCATAACGAGAGAAGCCGTTACAGGCAAAGCGGTCGCGCACAAACCAGAGGCTTGCGGAATAGATGGCGACGGGGATCGCCACCGCATAGTCACCGACGAGAAGCGGCACTTCCGAATGATGGGTGATGATGTCGACCAGCGCGGCAAAGCCTGCCCCGACGGCCGCCCCGGACGCGAAAATGAAGAAATGGCCGTAACCCCATAACAACGACCGGCTGAGCTTGCGGGAGCCGAGATGTTCCTGGCGGGCGAAATAGGCCCACCAGAGCGCGAAGACAATGACGAGTGCCGAAAGCGCCGTGTGCACCAGCATGATGTCGAAATGGCCAGCCACCTGCCTGAGCGCCATGGAGCCGGAGAGCAACGTTTCTCCCAGCACGATGATGTTCAAAAGGCCGTAACGCTCGATGATATGATGGCGATGCCAGGGCGTGTTGGCGCTGAGAGGCTCCGCAATCGCGGGGACGGCGATTTCGAGAATGGCGCCGATCACGAACATGGCATAGGCCGTGCCGGTGGAGACCGGCTGCACGGCAAGGAAGGCGACCCAATAGAGTTGGGCGATGAAGATGCCGGCCGCATAGGCAAGCGCGGTGCGGCGGCGGTTGGGATCGTGATAGGCGGCGCGAAGCCAGAGGACGATCATGGCAATGCGCATGATCACATAACCGAAGATCACCATGGTAAAATCCGGCTCTTCCGTGAAGAGTGCCGGAATGCCGGCGGCCATCGTCAGCGAGCCGCCCATGATAACCATGGTCAAGAGCCGGTAGACGACGTCGTCATTGTCGTAGGCCGAGGCGAACCAGGTGAAATTCATCCAGGCCCACCAGATGGCGAAGAAGGCCATGGCGAAGGTGATGACGCCCTGGGCGGCGTGGTTTTCCGCAATCGCATGGTGCAGGCCGGCGGCGGCAGAGGCAATCGCGATCACCGATACGAGGTCGAACAGCAATTCGAGCGAGGTCGCGACGCGGTGATGTTCGTCCGGATCGCGGGAGTGAAGGGGGCGGAGAAAACCGGCGATCGGTGAGGCTTGGTTCGTCATCGTTCGCATGTCCTTGAATCAACAGTCGAGATGACGAATAGCGCAAAAAAGCGTTCTCAAGTAAAGACCGACTCCATCGAGCAGCGGAGGGAATATGCCGGAGGTTCTTGACACCGATCGACTGGTCTTGCGGAAGCTCAAGCGAGCCGACGTGCCTATCCTGCATCGCATCTTCGGCGATGCCGAGAGCATGCGGTATTATCCGCGCTCCAAGACCCTGGAGGAGACATTTGCCTGGTTCGAAAAGCTTGCCTTTCAAAGCTATGCGGAAAATGATTTCGGCCTTTGGGGAATCGTCGAGAAGGCGAGCGGCGAACTGATCGGCGACTGCGGGATTACGCTGCAGAAAACGCCATCAGGCTTGGAGCCGGAGATTGGCTATCATCTGCGGCGCGAATGGTTGGGGCGTGGTTATGCCATCGAGGCCGCCTCCGCCTGCCGGGACTACGGCCTCACCAAACTGAGATTCCGGCGAGTTGTCTCGATCGTCAGTCCGGAGAATGTTCCCTCCCTGCATGTGGCGGCCAGAATTCACCATCGGTGGGAGACCTATCGGACCGTGACGTCTGCGGGTGCTGACGCGGATCGGTTTCTTTTCATTTCCGAAAACGTCGACGGGCCGGAAATGACAGATGCCGGAGCCCGAATTACCGCGGTCGAGGCTGAGGCCTTGCGTTTGCGGCGCGGTGCCCAATGCTGAAGGCAAGGAAAAATCTTGTTTCGCACAGACTGATGTCGGCGAAGTGAGGGCTGCGGCGTCCTTGGGTGGAAGGCGCGGATGCGCTTTGAAACGCAAAGCCCGAGGAGAGAGCCAATGACGGCCAAAATCATCGTTTCGCAGTACATCTCGCTTGATGGCGTGATTGAAGACCCGGTCGGGATGGAGAATTCCGGTCTCGGCGACTGGACCGGGCCCTTCACGCGCGGACCGGACGGCGACAAATTCAAGCGTGCGGAGCTGTTCTCCGCTTCCGCCGTGCTGCTTGGGCGCATGACCTATGACAGCTTCGCCGCCGTCTGGCCGCTGGTGAAGGACGAGGAAGGCTTTGCCGACCGGATGAACAGCATGCCGAAATTCGTCGCCTCGAACAGCCTTTCCGAAGCGGGCTGGAACAATACGATGGTGCTCTCCGGCGATGTCGTCGCGAAAGTCCGGGAGCTCAGGGAAAAGCTCGACGGCAACATCCTGATCTACGGCAGCGCAGGTCTGGTGCATTCGCTGATGCCGGCCGGGCTGATCGACCGGTATAACCTGATGGTCTATCCGACCGTACTCGGGCGCGGCACGCGGCTCTTTCCGGCGGGATATTCCGTGGCCCAGATGAAGCTCATCGATGTGCTCTCGTTCAACGACGGCATCGTCCATCTGCGCTACGAGGCGTGAAGCTCAAAATCGCTCCATCTCGCGTTTCACCCGGGCGAGGAAGGCTGCGCGGGTTTCGGGCGTGCAGTTGTTCATGTCGTAATGGGCGAGAAATTTGACCGCCCGGGCCGGGTTGGTCTGGACACGCAGCACGCGCCTGGCGAGCTTCCTCGGCGGATCGCCGGCAAGGAAGGCACGCCAGCGGGTGGCGCCATAGGTCAGCACGACGGCCACCTTGCGGATGTTGTCGAGCTTGCGGATCAGCTTTCCACCTTCCATCTCGAAGGTCACGCCCGGCAGCCAGACGCGGTCGAAATAGCCTTTGAGCATCGCCGGCCAGCCGAAATTCCAGACGGGCGTGACGATCACCAGCCCCTCCGCCTTCTGGAGCCGGTCGACATAAGGTCTCACGAGTTCCAGATTGTCGGGATAGGTGTGATAAATCATCCGGTCATGGCGGGACATGACCGGATCGAAGCCTTCCGCGTAGAGATTGCAGTCGTCTACCTCATGCCCGGCTTTCCGCAAGCTCTCGCGCGCCTGCTCATACAGCGCAGAGCCATAGCTCGATTCGACCGGATGCGAGTGGAGAAGCAAAACGCGCATCAGCCGCCTGCCGCTGCAAGTCCGGGGAAGAGGTAGTTCTTGCCGGCCGAGAAATCGAAGTCCGGATTATCCCAGGCGATCATCTTGCCGGGGTTCAACAGGCCTTTCGGGTCCGTTTCCTTCTTGAAGGCAAGTTGCACCACGTCCGTCTGTTTCATGCCGCCTTCCTCCAGCGTGTAGCGGTGCGGATTGAAGATCGGGCAGCCGTTGTCGCGGTGGATCTGCATGATCTCCTCCAGCCGCTCCCGGGTCGTGTAGCGCACCAGCGGCAGGCCGGAGCACTGCATCCGTCCATCGAATCTGATGAATTCCAGATGGCCCGGCACTTCGTCGCCAAAAATCTTCACCATTTTCTCGACCTTGGCAACATGGTCAGGCCCCGGATACTGGACCTGCAGATAGGTGAAGTTCGGATCGACCTTCAAGGCGCGCAATGTCGTGTGGTTCCAGGCAAGTTCATAGGCATGCGGGATGCCCTTCATGCTCTCGACCTTGTCGGAACGGAAGAGGATTTCGCCCTTCTGGCGCTCGGTGAAGGCGGTGAAGGCATCGATGGAATGCGGCGCCACCATCAGCACGCAGACCGATTGGCCGCGATGGCGGATGAAGGGCTTGTGACGGGGGAAGTAGTCATAAGGGATCGGTGCTGCGATCGGCGCGATCTCCTTCACCAGGATACCGTTCTTGTGGGCGATCGCATCGCCGAAGCGTACCGCATCCATGAAGTCGTCATAGCCGACCAGCACGTCCACCCAGTCATAGGCCGGAGCAAGCGGCATCTCGACCTCGACGATGATGCCGTTGGTCCCGTAGGCGTGCGTGACCTTCTGCAGGTCCCAGGCGGTGAGGTCCAGCACGCGCGGTTCTGCTTCCATGGTGACGACGCGCAGGCGCAGGATATTACCGAGGTCGCGCAGGCCGCCCCAATGGATCGAGCCGACGCCTCCGGAGCCGCCGGCGACGAAGCCGCCGATCGTCGCCGTCTGGGCGGTGGAGGGATGGAAGCGCAGTTCCTGGCCGGAATGCGCTCTCGTCTGGCGGTCAAGTTCGGCGATCACGACGCCCGGCTCGGCGATGACGCGGCCCGGATGGATTTCCTTGATCCTGTTCATGTTGATGAGGTTCAGGACGATGCCACCGGAAAGCGGCATGGCCTGGCCGTAATTGCCGGTGCCGGCGCCGCGCGGTGTGACCGGCACGCCATGGGCATAGGCGACCTTCAGGGTGCGGATCACCTCGTCTTCGGTCTTCGGCGAGACCACGAGGTCGGCGGTGACGTTTTCGAGCTCTTCCTTCAGGATCGGTGAATACCAGTAGAAATCGCGGCTCTTCTGGCGCACCAGCGCCGGATTGTCCTCCACCGCGATGCCTTCGAGCTCCTGTTTGATCTTGGCGTAATCGGCCATGCCTCAGCCTTTCATGATGATCGGGTCAAGGTCACGATAATCCGGCAGGCGACGGTCGATGCCCATGCCATTCCGCATCACGATGCGGTCGGCCTGCGGACGGGAAAGGAATTCACTCCAGCGCCTGGCGCTGAAGAGGATGAGATCGGCGGGACCGCCCTCGGCGATGACGCCGATATCGGGCCGGCCGAGAATTTCAGCAGGCGTCGAGGTGACGACGCGGGCCGAGGTGTCGAGCGGGTGGTCGAGATGCAGGATGCGGACGGCCTCCCGGAAGACTTCCACCGGGTCCATGTCGCCATAGGCATAGAAGGGATCGCGGGTATTGTCGGAGGAGACGGCGGTCTTGACGCCCGCGGCAACCAGTTCGTGAAACAGGGTCACACCACGCCAGCGAGGGGTGCGGCCGTCGTAGCGATCCTGCAGATACATGTTGCACATCGGGAGCGACACGACGGAAATCCCGGCCTCCGCGACCTTGTCGATCACGCGCTTTGCCGTCTCGTCGTCCTGCCTCGCCAGCGAGCAGCAATGGCCGACGGTGACCGCGCCCGCGAAGCGGTTGCGTTTCTTGGCGTCGGCGATCGCTTCCAGCGTGAGGACCTGCCGGTCTTCTGTTTCATCCACATGCAGATCGATATCGAGGCCGTGGTCGGACGCGGCGCGAAACAGCTTATCGAGGATATTTTCGAAATCGGGAAGAATGCGGGTGGCGCCGCCGAGCAGCCCGCCATGCTGTTTCGTCGTTTTGACGATGCCGTCGAACACGGCTTCATCCGGAACGCATTCGAGTGGCAGGAGGGCGACGGCCTGCAGCGCGATCCTGTCCTTCCACTCCTCGCGCAGTTCCGCAAACAGCGGAAAGGAAATATCCGGCTGCGGCGGGATGGAGTCGAGATGGGTGCGGATCAGGTTCGTGCCGTGCGCATAGGCGCTTTTCAACGAAAATTCAAAGCGGGCGCGGATGTCGTCCGCCGTCCAGTTGGCGATGCGGTCCTCTCGGACATTCTCGAGCGCGCCCATGAACGTGCCGTCGGGGTTCGGGCGGCGATCCCAGAAATGACCCTTGTCGAGATGGGTATGCATGTCGACGAAACAGGGCCAGACCATGCTGCTGCGCAGATCTGCCTTGACGAGATCGGCAGGCGCGGTGCCGGCGGGCAGGATCTTTTCGATCCTGCCTTGAGAGACGATCAGATCCGCCGAGATCAGGCCCTCTCTTGCAGGTGCGGCAAAACCTTTCACGAGAACGCCGGGTAAGGTCGCGTCGACGAGCGCGAAACGGCGGGCGTCTGGAAGCTGCATGAAGCCGGCAGTCATCAGTTCTCTCTCTTCAGGCTGCTTTCATGCCAGCGGTGCAGACCGAGCCAGGCGATGAAGGAGGTGATCATGAAGATCACCACGCCGAGCAGGGAAAGCAGGATCAGCGCCGCAAAGAGCCGCGGGATGTTAAGGCGATACTGGGATTCGAGCAGACGGAAGGCAAGGCCGGAACCCGCGCCGGCCGAACCCGCGGCGAATTCAGCCACGACGGCGGCGATCAGCGCCAGGCCGCCGCCGATCCTCAAACCTGTCATGAAATAGGGGAGCGAGGAGGGGAGTTTGAGATAAAGCAGCGTCTGCCAGCGCGACGCGCCATAAAGATCGAAGAGGTTGAGCAGGTTATGGTCGACACTCTTCAGGCCCTGAACCATGTTGGACAGGATCGGGAAGAAGGCGACGAGGAAGGCGCAGATCAGCAGTGCAACCTGTGTCGTCGGCGCATAGATCAAAATCAGCGGCGCGATCGCCACGATCGGCGTCACCTGCAGGATGACGGTGATCGGATAGAAGGCCGTTTCGATCCATTTCGACTGCACCAGGAAGATGGCAATGCCGACGCCGCCGATCAACGCAAGCGCCAGCGCCTGCATGGTGATCTGAGTCGTGACCCAAAGGGCCGGCCAGAGCGTGCCCCAATCGTTGTAGAGCGAACTGGCGACCGCCAGCGGCCCCGGCAGGATATATTGCGGGATGCTGTTGACGGTGATGATGAACTGCCAGAGCAGGATCAGCGCGATCACCACGCCGACCGGGATCAGCGTGCGCAGGAGCGTATCGCGATGACCGCCGAAAAAGCCGGGCTTCGGGGGCGCAAGGGGCGGATTGCTTTCAAGACTGGTCGTCGCCATCAGTGTTCCTCCCCGCCTATCGCTTCCAGGAGCATGTTGGAGACCTTTTCGCAGGCCTGGCGGTATTCTTCCGAAGTTCGATAGTGCGCGTCGCGACCGAGGCTCGTGACCAGCGGGAAATCCGCATGCACCCGGCCGGGCCGCGCCTTCATCACCACGATGCGGTTCGAAAGATAGGCGGATTCGAAGACGGAATGGGTGACGAAGATCACCGTGATCCCCGTTTCGCGCCAGAGCCTCAGCACGTCGTCATTGAGTTTCTGGCGGGTGATCTCGTCAAGCGCTGCGAAGGGCTCATCCATCAGCAGGAGCTTCGGCTTGGTCACCAGCGCGCGGGCGATGGAAACGCGCATCTTCATGCCGCCGGACAACTCGCGCGGATAGGCGCCGGCGAAGTCCTTGAGGCCAACGGTTTCGAGCGTCTCCATGATCTCGTCACGGGCGGCGGATTTTGAAACGCCGCGCAGTTTCAAGGGCAGGTAGACATTGCCGAACACCGTCTGCCACGGCATCAGGGTCGGCTCCTGGAAGACGAAGGAGATGTCGCCCTCCGGCAATCCCTTGGAATTGATGCGCGAGCTCGGCCAGTCGATCGTACCCGTCGTCGTGTCGCCCAGGCCGGCGATGATCCGGAGTGCCGTCGACTTGCCGCAGCCGGAGGGGCCAAGCAGGCTGACGAACTCGCCGGGTTCGACCGTCAGCGACATGTCGGAGAGTGCGAGCGTGCCGCTGGAGAACATTTTCGAAACGCTGCGCATCACGACCAGCGGGCGTCTGCGGGCGTCTCCGGGGGCTGGGATCAGCGGTGCTTGGGACGTGGTCATTACGGGCCTTGCGACAGTAAATGCGAAGAGATTGCCCCTCAGCCGGCATGCCGGCTTCCTTCACCCTCGGACGCTGCTTATGGCAGGTTCCCTCTCCCGGATGCGGGGAGAGGGTCGGGGTGAGGGGCGAAAGGGGCCAGCCACTTTTACTTCTTGAGCGCCATTCCGACGCCCTTGCAGACGAACTTGGTCGAATAGGCCTTCTTGTAGTCGAGGTCGGCCGGTTCGACACCGATCGCCACCATCGAGTCGAAGAACTTCTTGTAACGCTCGTCCGTGATACAGCCGATGCCCTTTTCCATGGCGGCGCCGGATTCGACGATGCCGTATTCCTTCATCTTGGCGATCGAATAGGCGATCTGGCCATCCGTCATTTCCGGATTGTCCTTCTTGATCAGATCGTTGGCCGCCTTGTTGTCGCCGTAGAGGTAGTTGTACCAGCCCTCGATCGAGGCGTCGACGAAGCGTTGCACCACGGCGGGCTTCTTGTCGATCATCTGCTGCGTGGTGGTGATCATGGTCGAATAGGAGCCGTAGCCGGCATCGGCGATCAGGAAGACCTTCGGCGCCCAGCCGGCCTGTTTTTCGATCTCATAGGGCTCGGACGTCAGATAGCCCTGCTGCGCGGACTTCTTGTCGGCGATGAAAGGGGCGGGGTTGAAGGTATAGGGCTTGTACTGGTCGTCGCGGAAACCCTGGAAGTTCTTCTTCATCCACTCGAAATAGGTGACGTAGCCCTCCTTGCCCATGAAGATCGTGTCCATCTTCGCAAGATCGGCGAAGGTCTCGACACCGGCATCCGGATGGGCAAGCAGAACCTGCGGGTCCTTCTGAAAGATCGAGGCGACGCTGATAAGCGGGATGCCCTGCTTGACGGCATCCATATCGCCAAGCGGTCCGCCCATATAGAAATCGACCTTGCCGGCGATCAGAAGCGCACGATTGGCGGCGTTCGGGCCACCCTGGACGATGGTCACCTTCAGTCCATGCTTCTCATAGGTGCCATCGGCGACGGCCTGGTAGAAGCCGCCGTGCTCGGCCTGGGCGAGCCAGTTGGTGCCGTAGGAGACTTCATCGAGAGCACTCGCAGGCGTTACTGCAAGTGCCGCCGCGAAGAGGCCGGCAGCGGCCAGAATACCCTTTATTGTCAGTATATTGGACATATCGCTTCGTTCCCCTGTTAAGCCTTTCGGCATCGTGAGAGCATTCCATTCACAGCATTTGTACGGTTGCGTTGCTCTTTGAAAAGCATCAAAATTCGTCCACATTGATGCCTTTCAGGCATCGGTCGAGTTTTGATCTGCCAAATTGTGCGGCATGATCAAAAAAGAAGCAATGAGGGCCGGAGATAAAATGCTGCACTCGCGAAAACTTCTTTATATCGACGAGATCGCCCGCTGCGGCTCGATCCGCAAGGCGGCGGCCCGGCTGAACGTCGCTTCCTCGGCGGTCAACCGGCAGATCCTTGCGCTCGAAGAGGAATTGGGCGCGCCGATCTTCGAGCGGATGCCGCGCGGGCTGAAGCTGACGGCGGCCGGCGAGCTCTGCATCGAACATATTCGCGAGGTGCTGAAGACCTACGAGCGGATGGAGACACGCATCCGAGGGTTGAAGATGCCGCAAGCCGGCAAGGTGACTTTGGTCTCGACCGTCGGGCTTGCGGCCGGACCGCTGCCGGAAATCATAGCCCAATTTGTCGCGCAGCACCCACGCGTGCGTATCCATTTGAGGAACGACGGACCTTCCAACACTCTCCAGCCGGTAATTTCAGGGGAGGTGGATTTCGGCCTCGGTTTCAACATCCCGGCGACACCCGGCATCCGGACGCTCGCCAATTTCGATATCCCGATCGGCGCCGTGATGCCTCCGGGGCACCGGCTGGCCGGCGAGGAGGGGTCTGTCGATCTCGCCGAGGTCGTACAGGAACCGCTGGTACTCGCCCAGCCGGGCACCAGCTTGCGCAACGTCATCAATCTGGCGCTCTCGCCGCTGTCCACACCGGTCGAGCCGGTGGTCGAGACCAATGCATCGGAAATGCTGAAGAAGCTTGTCAAGGCCGGTACGGGGTTGACGCTGCTCAACCCGCTCGACGTATTGCCGGAATGCCGGCGCGGCGAACTCGTCTTCCGGCCGCTTGCCAATCCGCACGCGCGCCACCAGCCGATGAAGCTTTTCGCCCGCTCGCGCGCCACGCTCGACACGGCGACGAGCCTGTTCGTGGAATTCCTGCTGTCGGAGCTTATCGCGATCGTGAGCGAGCTGGAGGCCAAGGGGCATGTGCCGATGCAGGCAGTTGCGCGGGATGCTCAGCGCGAATAGAGGTTGTCGAGCGAATAGGCCTCGAAATCACGCAGCATTTCAATGAAGCCCGCCACCTGGTGGCGGCAGATAAGCGCCCCCTTTTCGGCCGTCCCCTTCGAAGCATCACCCACGACACCATTCGGGTTCAGGTCATGCGCAAGCCAGGCGAGCGCGTGCGGTGGGGTGGGCTGAATATATTTCGACTGCGTCTTCATCCATTCCGCCTTGGAGACGAAGTTCTCCGCCTTCTCCATTCTCACCAGATCGGGACGGAAATGGAGCATCAGCGAAGTTTCCACTTCACCGCCATGGATGCCGAATTTCTGTTCGTGCTCGCTGATCAGGCCCTCCGGATGGCCGAAGCGGCCCCATTGCGTACCGATCACAGCCATCTGATGACGAACGCGCAACTCGCGGCCGACGATGCTCATGATGTCGACATTGCCGCCATGCGAATTGACGATGACGAGCTTTCTCACGCCTGTTTCCGCTACCTTGGCACCGATCGCGGTCCACAGCGGGATGAGGATTTCCGGGCCGAGGGAAAGCGTGCCGGGGCCGTAGACGTGCTCGTTCGCCTTGCCGATCTCCTGGGTCGGCAGCACGAGGATGTCGAGATCCTCCGGACGCTGCGCGTTGAGTTCGGCGAGCATGCCGTTGGCGATCACCACGTCGGTTGCGACCGGAAGGTGGGGCCCGTGCTGCTCCGTCGAAGCGATCGGCAGCACGGCGATTGTCTTTTCGGGCGAAAGATCAGCGAAATCGAGCGTGTTGAGTTCATTCCAGTAAAATGGCTTGCCCATGCTGTTCCTGCCTTTCATCCATGTTTGCGACAGGGTTAGGAGATCGAGTACGTCTCGAAAAGCATCAATTTCCGCCCGGCATGCTGCCTTTTTGCGTACGCATCGGACCATCGCCTGTCTCAAGGCGGGAAAAAAGCGGATTTCAATAAAATTGCATCTATCTGCTTAAGCGCCCCGAAAACCATCCCTGCGTATGGTTGTGCCATCAAGAGACAAGGCGGCCGGAGAGCCGTCCGATGGAAACAGGGTGCAGCGTTATGATCAAGAAGCTCATTATTTCCGCGGTCGTCCTGACGGCCCTCATCTACGGCAAGGAAGCCAATGCCGCCGGCGCCGGCGGTTTCGCCCGGTCGCTTTCGTCTATCATGGCGGCGCAGATCCATACGTCGGAAGTCCCGGCCATCGAGCGTCATGAGGATGCCGATGACGCCGTGCTGATCCTGACCTTCGCCAAGCGACGCGAACTGCTGCGGGTCAACTCGGCCGTCAACGGTACGATATCCGATCTGGACGACTATTTCGACGATATCGCCGGCGGCCTCTCGCTCGATTTCGGCGTTAACGGTTGCCTGGATTGCGCCGACCTGAAGCGAGACCATCTGATCTCGCTCGGCTGGTCTGCCAAGGCGATGCGGATTGCCTATGCGGTGAGCGAGGAAGGCCGCGTCGAGCGTGTCCTGGTGCTGGCAACAGACCGCGGCGATGTGATCCTTGGCAATGACAGCCCGGTCATCGACATGTCGAGCCAGGCGCCGCGCCTGATTCGCGAGCGCGCGCCGGCCCTCACGCGGGCCTATTACGACATCTGATTCTTCAAGCGGTTCTTCCCGCTCCAACCCGCTTTCTCAGACGGAGGCGGGTTTTCCCCATTCGGCGATGGCGATGCCGCTGAGCGCCAGCGCCAGCGCGACGATATGGAAGATCTGCAGGTCCTCGCCGATGATGGCGACTGAGAGCAGCGTGCCGAAGACGGGCACGAGATTGATGAACAGACCCGCCCGGTTGGCGCCGATCTTTCCGACGCCGACGATGTAGAGGACCTGCGCGATGAGCGAGGCGAAAACGGCGGTATAAAGCGCAACGATCCAGCCCGTCGTATCCGGCCAGATCATCCGGCCGCTCGAATATTCCCAAGCCGCCAGCGGTATGCTGAAGAGCATCGCGACGAGGGCCGGCACAGCCATCAGGGTTCGCCAGTTGACCATCGGCCGCCATCTGAGTGCGACCGTATAGATGGCATAACCGACGATCGCGATCATCATGATCGCATCGCCGATGTTCACGGTCAGCGTCCGGAGCGTTTCGAAATCCCCGTGGACGGCGGTAATGAGGCCGCCGATGAATGTCAGCGTGAAGCCGAATACCTGTGCCCAGGAGACCTTCATCCGGAACAGGGCGAAATTCATCACGAAGATCAACATCGGGATGAGCACCTGCTCGACGGTCACGTTGATCGCGGTCGTGTAATTGACGGCCGTGTAGAGCGCGGCGTTGAAGACGACATAACCCATGACGCCGAGGAAGATGAGAATCGGCAGGTTCTTCCTGACGACCGGCCAGTCCTTCCTGAGCTGCGGCGCGGAGATCGCGAAGATGATGACGGTGGCAATGAGCCAGCGCCAGAAGGTCAGCATCATCGGGCTCACATGGCCGACGGCGAGTTTGCCTGCGACCGCGTTGCCGCCCCAGCACAGGGTTGCTATGACGAGGGCAAGATAGGCTTTTTTATGCAAAACACGTCTCCGGCGCCGGCGGGATCGCGGCGATTTGAAGGGGCGAGGCGGGAAATAGCGCGGGCCTCGCGCTTTTGTCACGTAAAAACCACGGCGGAGTCACAAACAGGTCGCTTTCCTCCGGCCAAGG
The DNA here is from genome assembly GCF_000757525.1 of Rhizobium sp. YS-1r. Taxonomy (NCBI): domain Bacteria; kingdom Pseudomonadati; phylum Pseudomonadota; class Alphaproteobacteria; order Hyphomicrobiales; family Rhizobiaceae; genus Rhizobium; species Rhizobium sp. YS-1r. The sequence goes on from NZ_JPYQ01000009.1 coordinate 79,846, forward strand.
CATTATAGATGCGCCCGTTTGCAATGCCTGGACGGTTTGCCGTAACAAGCAGTGCAGGAAATCGAAGTGGCGTATCGACCGTTCGTCAATCAATATTGACTTATGGACGATGCGCGTATGGTTGCGTGGGCTTTGCCCAGATCATAGGAAGCAAAGAATGACGAATGTAGTCGTGGTGGGTTCGCAATGGGGCGACGAAGGCAAGGGCAAGATTGTCGATTGGCTTTCCGAGCGCGCCGATATCGTCGTGCGCTTCCAGGGCGGTCATAACGCCGGCCATACGCTCGTCATCGATGGTGTCAGCTACAAGCTTTCCCTCCTGCCGTCCGGCATCGTGCGGGGCAAGCTCAGCGTCATCGGCAACGGCGTCGTGGTCGATCCCCATCACTTCGTGGCCGAGATAGAGAAGCTGCGCGGTGAGGGCGTGGCGGTGACGCCCGACGTGCTGCGCATTGCCGACAATGCGACGCTGATTCTGTCTTTGCACCGCGAACTCGACGCCATGCGCGAGGATGCCGCTTCCAACAGCGGTACCAAAATCGGCACGACCCGTCGCGGCATCGGCCCGGCCTATGAGGACAAGGTCGGCCGCCGCGCCATCCGCGTCATGGACCTTGCGGACATGGAAACGCTGCCGGGCAAGGTCGATCGCATCCTCACACACCACAACGCGCTTCGTCGTGGCCTCGGCGAAAAGGAAGTTTCCCACGCTGCGATCATGGAAGAACTGACCTCAGTCGCCGAACGCGTGCTGCCGTACCGCGAGACGGTCTGGGAACTGCTTGACAGGGAACGTCGCAAGGGCGCGCGCATCCTTTTCGAAGGTGCGCAGGGCTCGCTGCTCGACATCGACCACGGCACATACCCCTTCGTCACGTCCTCCAATACGGTGGCCGGCCAGGCGGCTGCCGGTTCGGGCATGGGACCGGGTTCGCTCGGCTATATCCTCGGCATCACCAAGGCCTATACGACCCGGGTGGGCGAAGGGCCGTTCCCGACCGAACTCAAGGACGAAATCGGCCAGTTCCTTGGCGAACGGGGACATGAATTCGGTACTGTGACGGGCCGCAAGCGCCGTTGCGGCTGGTTCGATGCGGCTCTCGTGCGCCAGTCGGTCGCCACCAATGGAATCACCGGTATTGCGCTGACCAAGCTCGACGTGCTCGACGGTCTCGACGAGCTGAAGATCTGCGTCGGCTACAAGCTGGATGGCGTCGAAATCGACCATCTTCCGGCGAGCCAGGGTGCCCAGGCGCGTGCCGAGCCTGTCTATGTCACGCTGGAAGGCTGGAAGGAATCGACGGTCGGTGCCCGCAAATGGGCCGATTTGCCGGCCCAGGCGATCAAATATGTCCGCCAGGTCGAGGAACTGATCGGTGCTCCGGTCGCGCTCCTGTCCACCAGCCCCGAGCGGGAGGACACCATACTTGTGACCGACCCATTTGAAGATTAAAGTCAAATATTGGTTACCATTCGGCCGGCTTTCGGTCCGGCGATCATGAGAAAGTGCTGATGGCTGATTTTGTTGCGGTGATCCGCCGCGCCGTTGACGGACTGGCGAACAATACGCCGGAGATGCGTGCGAAGGTGTATGATAAGGCTCGTGGTGCCGTTCAGCGGCAGCTCGAGAACATGAAGCCGCGCCCGCCGGAAGACATGCTGCTTCGGCAGATGGAGAAGCTCGAAGCCGCGATCACGGAAGTCGAGAGCGAACATACCGAAGCGCTTGAACCTGTCGACGATGCTGCTGCCGCGCCGCCGGTCACGGAAGAGGCGCCAGTCGAACAATACGGCGAAGAGCCGGGGACCGAAAGGGCCGCAGGGGAACCGGCGGAAGAGCTCGAAGAGCAGGCCAGTCAGCCGGTCGCCGAACATTACGAGGAAGAGCAGCCGGCAGAGGCTTCAGAGCAAGCGCCCGAAGCCTACCAGGCCCAGCCCGAGCCGGTTGAGGTCGAGCCGGCACCAGTTCAACAGGACGAGAGCCTTGAGGAGCCGTCGCCGGCCGGCATTCAGGCGGAGCGTGCAACCGAGGATGCGCCTGTCGGGGAGCCGCCTGCTTTTGGTGAAGAGGAGGCCGTCGCTTCCGCATCCGCCGAAGAAGAGCCGGCAGTCCCGAAATACGGCGATTGGCGTGATGACATACCGCCGGAAGAGCCCGTCTCGGCGCCTCCGGCCTACGACCATTCGGAGCCGGAGCAGCCGGAGCCCGTTCAGGCCTCGGGTACTGAGACGCCCGGGTCCGTCGTGGGGCAGCCGGAGCCGGTCGAGGATTGGGGCTGGCAGGAGACGTCGGCTCCTGCCCTGAGCCACGGGGCCCATGTCGCTGCCGTTTGGAACGACGTGCCGGAACTCGTTCCGACCGGCCCCGTCGAGCCGATCGACCGGGGGGTAACGGCTGAAGCGGTCGATGCGCATTTCCATCCGCAAACCCATGCTGCTGCGGATACGGTTCGGATGCCTTCGGTTTCCGATCTTCCGGATATTCCACCGCCGCGATCGGAAACAGGCTCGACGGCAAGTGCCGATCCCTTTGCCGACTATCTTGATCAGAAGCCCAAGGCGGATGTGAAATCAGCCGAAAGTGATCCTTGGGGCGATCTTGAGGAACTCATCGGCTACAACAAGGACGCATCCTCCTCGGCCGCTTCGCCGCAGAGCGCGCTGCATACGGAAGCCGATGCGGATGACCTCATGCCTGCGCCGGCCCGGCCCTACCGGGTCACGCCCGTCCGCAAGCGCAATTATGCCGGCATCATTCTCGCCATCATCGGATTGGCTCTGGTCGGCGCCGGTGGCTATGCAATCTGGCTCAATCGTGATTCGCTGAACGACATGGTCGATGGCTTGATCCAGTCGAGCTTGCCGGGCAGCCAGACGGCAGAGCAGACGCCGACACCGGCGCCTGTCGATTCCACACCAAGCGAGACACCTGCAACGCCGGCACCGGCTCCACAGAACAACGCGGAGAATCCGCCGGCTCCCACAACGCCGGCGCCGGCAGACGGCTCTTCTGCCGGGACGAAATTCACGCAGCGCCTTATGCCGGATGGCAGCGAGGTGGACGACGGGCCAGGCGATGTCGGCAGTCTGGCGCAGAACGCCGAAGGCCAGTCGGTGGCCCAGCTCAACTCGCCACCCGCAACGCCGGAGCCTGCTGCAACCCCACCGGCACCGAACGCTCCCGCACCAGCCGGGTCTCCTCCCGCTGAATCCGCTCCGAATGCCGCTGCACCGTCTGCCAACGCGCCATCGGCAAATCCGGCGGACGTTCCGGCACTGTCGGGCGAGAAGATATTCCTCTACGAGGAGCGAATCGGCCAGACGGCACCGACGGCAATCGACGGCGCGGTCTCGTGGTCGCTGCAGCGCGAAGCCGGGGCGAACGGCCAGCAGGAGCCGGTCATTCAGGGACGCGTTACGGTGCCGGGAAGGGGACTTAGCGCCCTTGTTACCTTGAAGCGCAACACGGATTCGTCCCTGCCGGCGAGCCACCTGATCGAAATCGTCTTTGCCGTACCGCCTGACTTCGAAGGCGGCGCGATCGACAGCGTGCAGCGCATTGCCATGAAGCAGACCGAACAGGACCGCGGCAACGCCCTGATAGCGGTGCCGGCCAAGATCACCGACGACTTCCATATGATCGCGCTCAACGATTTCCCCGATGCGCGCGCGACCAATCTGGAGCTCCTGCGCAGCCGCAACTGGATGGACATTCCGGTCGCCTACCGCAATGGACGTCGGGCCCTGTTCACCCTTCAGAAAGGGCAGGAGGGCGAGCGCGTCTTCAACGAAGCGATCAACGAATGGAACGCGCTGGGCACGGCGACGAGCGGACAATAATTCTGCCGACAGCCAATGAATATCAGGAAGGCCCGGCGGTTGTGACGCCGGGCCTTCCTATTTCAAAATCGAAAATTTCCAGCGCAGGATGCTGAAAAGCCTGGGCAGGCTACAACCTTGTTTGGTACCGGTGTTCGCAAGGTTTCTTCGAGCCGACCTATTAAAAAAGAAAAGGGCCGCCGAAGCAGCCCCTTTTGCACGTTCGCTTTATATGGATCAGGCGTCGACGACGCGGAGCGCATTTGCCTGGGCAAGCGCTTCCTTTTGTACGGCTTCCTGCACTTTTTCGAAGGCACGAACCTCGATCTGGCGCACGCGTTCGCGGCTGATGTCGAATTCCGCCGAAAGCTCTTCCAGCGTTACCGGTTCCTCGGAGAGGCGGCGGGCTTCGAAGATGCGGCGTTCGCGGTCGTTCAGGACGCCCATGGCCTTTGCCAGCATCCGGCGGCGCGTATCGAGTTCGTCCTGCTCGATCAGCACGTCCTCCTGGCTGTCATGCTCGTCCACCAGCCAATCCTGCCATTGGCCGGATTCGCCCTCCGTGGCGCGGATCGGCGCGTTCAGCGACGCGTCACCCGAAAGGCGGCGGTTCATCGAAACCACTTCCTCTTCGGAGACTTTGAGCTTGGTGGCGATTTCCTTGACCTGGTCCGGCTTCAGATCGCCCTCATCGATCGCCTGGATCCGGCCCTTCAGCCGGCGCAGGTTGAAGAAGAGGCGCTTCTGGTTGGCGGTGGTGCCCATCTTCACGAGCGACCAGGAGCGCAGGATATATTCCTGGATCGAGGCCTTGATCCACCACATGGCATAGGTCGCAAGCCGGAAGCCGCGATCCGGATCGAACTTCTTGACGGCCTGCATGAGACCGACATTGCCCTCGGATACGACTTCGCCGATCGGCAGACCATAACCGCGATAGCCCATGGCAATCTTCGCAACGAGACGCAGGTGGCTCGTCACCAGCTTGTGGGCCGCATTACGGTCGCCATGTTCGGCATAGCGCTTCGCAAGCATGTATTCCTGCTGGGGTTCCAGCATGGGGAACTTGCGGATTTCATCGAGATAACGGTTGAGGCCGGCTTCGCCGGCGGTAATGGAAGGCAAAGTATTACGGGCCATAAAGCACCCCTTTCCGATCGTTGTCGGCTCCCTCTCAAGATTTAGCGATGCAAGCTGAAGGCGAACCGAATGGCGCGGGTCATTTCCGACCCCGCACCAACCCAGCTAACAAATAAGTGCGGCAGAACCGTGATTCAAGTGATCACGGAAGCGTTATATCATTACATGTTGGTAATGATTCCGCTGTCTGTTCTCACCGGTAAACGCGCTCCGAAAAGACGCTCATACCTGACCGTACCATCAATTCATACAGGATTCTCCGGCCCAGCGGATTGTGCAATCTTGCTACTTTTGAACCCAGGAACTGCGTTTCCAAGTGTTCGAACGCGAGCAGGTCCGGAGCTTTTTTGATCACGTTACAATAGAACTCATAAAACTGGCTGCGACAGACATAGGTTCTGTACTTCGTCATGCAGAAGGCCGAAAATGTACCCTCTCGCTGCCGCAGGAAATCCGCCAGCCCCACTGTCACCTCCGGCCAGGCTGGATTGAACGTGTCATCGAAGGCGATGATCCCATGGTCGGCAAGACTGTCGGCTGCAAGTCTGCTGTCGGCGGTGACATGATGGAGCATGGGGCCGCCATCGATGCTGAAGAAACGAGCGTACCCGATCTTCCCGACAATCTCGTCCGCCTGAACTCGCGCGCTGTCCCTCCTGATGACCAGGTCTTCATCGATGGGCAGACCGAGACGCCGGCCATTGTCGATGAAGCGGCTGTATTGCGTCTCCGCTCCGCCCGGCGCCTGCTCGATGTCGAAGAGATCGATCGCCAGTATCCTGCCTCTCTTCCCGCTTATCTTCCTGAAGAGAAAATAGGTACGTCCGTAATAGACGCCGATTTCCGCAATGCCTCCGTTCAGCCCTCTTTCGGTCTGTGCCTTCAAAAGGGACAGAAAGACCAGCGCGTCGGGAGGATCGATATATCCCTCGACCGTCTGCAGATCGCGAAAGATGAACTTTCGGATGGTCGAATTCATCCCTTTGGCGCCTTTTCCTCCCAATATCCGCCGATCGGTGGAAATAAAACGCTCTATGTTGAAGTTTATTTCGAAATTTTCGCTTTTATGCGCTGTATTTCCAAATAACATGATAGCAATATAAAAAATAAAGTGAAAGTGTGTCTGTGTTTCATCTGGATAGGCGAAGTCGATGCCAGCAAAGACAGGCTGATAGCCCCCCCCTTTTTCTTCTCCATTTTGCCCCATCTCAGCGGCAATTCCGTTCCAGCGCATGGGAGGCGCTGCGACGGTAACGACTGTATTCGCCGCTATGGGCCTGGCTGCGTGAGAGGCCGACATCCTTCAATTGGTCGTCGCTCAGTTCCAGCAACGCCAGGCGGTTGCGTCGCTGGCGCAGTTTCCTGCCGATCAGGTCGATCAGGCGTCCGACCATCGATCGCCTGGCTGGCGGTTCCGCCATAGCCTCCTCGTCGGCCGGGAAGGGGGCATCGACGGCCGGCGGCAGTTTTATGGCAAAGTCGCATTGTTCCGAGGCGCGGTCGAAGACCGCCCGGTTCTCATTCCTCATTGTTCGTCTCCTGAAAGGACGCTGGCTGATTGCAGCCGCGATCGGGAGGCGGGCGGTCGGTGCCCGCCTCCTTGCGTTATTTGTCGGCGGTCTGAACCGCCCGGGTCGCAGCTTCCGCTTCCCGGAGCGCCACCGCGCATTCCTCGCAGCAGACCTCGACCGTCCTGCCGCCGATTTTCACCGCGATCCGCGTCGCATCGAGCTCGCAGTCACAGGCCGCACAGGTATTCTCCTTCATGGCATTATCTCCCGGTATTGAGTTTACGGGATAAGAAAAACACCTGACGGGATTTTCCGCTGTCAGAATCTTTAGCGATTTTCGAAGGCTCCTTGTTCTTGCGCAATTCCGGACGGAAAACCGCGGCACACTTTCCCGGAATTGCTCTACCTCAGGCCAGCGAAGCGCTGGAATTCTGCCGGCGTACGGCCATAGGCCTGCCGGAAGGCGGAAGAGAAATGGCTATGGCTCGAAAAGCCGAGTTCGAGACCAAGCTGGGTCAGATCGTCGTAGCTGCCGAGCAGGTCCAGCGCACGGGCGAGCCTGAGGCGAAGCTGGTAGCGGTAGAGCGGCGTGCCTTCCACCTGCTGGAAGACTTGCGTGAGGTAGACGGGTGAGACGCCAGCCTCCCTGGCGATGTCGGCAAGTGTCCAGCGGCGCGCGAGATCGGAGGAAAGTGCAAGCTTTGCCCGGTCTACCAGCTTCTGGCGTCCGGCGCTGGCAGTTGCCGCGCGCGCCGTGCGTTCGCCGACTGCCCTGCGCACCAGCGTCATGGCGAGCGTCTCCCCCTCCAGCGTTTCGGCCGTGCCGCGCATCAGGCTATGGCGTAGCAGGGCAACGAGCGCCTGTGCACGGGCATCGATCCGAAGCCGCTGCTTGTTGAAGATGAAGCGCGAGCCCCTGGAGTTGCGATGCGCTTTCGGCACCAGTTCCTCCAGCATTGGTTCGGGTACATCCATACTGAGGCAGGAATCGCCGCCTTCGACCGGATGGCTGATCTGATAGGCCTGATCGCAGTTGAAGAAGAGCACCTGATTGGCTTCCGCCACCGTGTCATCGCGGCCGACATGGCGGATGAAGACGCCGCGATAGGGAAAGACGAGGCTGGTCGCATGCGAGCATTCCTCACCGCTCCGGTGACGGCAGTCGCCGTTGCACACGACATCGCGGACCTTGATCAAGTCCGTATCAAGAAGTTTCGTAACCGCAAACTGGCTCATCGGTGCCTCTGACTATCGCCGGCCAATATAGACTTTGCCGGGCGTTGCAACCACCCGAATCATGCCCTTCGGCTCAGTGCAGGCGACTTGATGCATCAGGGCGGATTTTCTTCCGTTTCATAATGGAAGAGGTCGTGCGAATCCCGCCACATCTTGCGCAGGGCGGCGCTTTGCCCCTGGAACCGTAGGTCAAGCGGTTCACATTCCTCGATACGGTCGTGGCGGAAGTGGCGAAAATCCTGGCGCAGTTCGCAGAACCCGGCCAGCAGGATGCCGTCGATATAATAGATGATGGCGAGGGGGCAGACGATGCGTTGCGTCAAGTTGCCGACACCGTCGCGATAACGGAGCTCAAGCTTGCGTTCCTCGCGGATGGCTCGGCGCAGCAGCCGCAAGTCGAATGCCGGATCCGGGATAGCATGCCACGAAGAAACGAAGAGATGCGTCTGAGCGGTTGACGGCTCGGAGGACGGCAGGACTTCGCTGATCTTCGCCATTGCGGTTGCGCCCGCTTCCTCAAGGCTATGGTCCCCCGTCCGTGCAATCAGCGACAGGCCGACGGTGATCGCCTCCATCTCCTCCGGTGTGAACATCAGGGGAGGGAGGTCGAAGCCGCGACGCATCACATAGCCGATACCCGCCGCGCCTTCGATCGGCACGCGCGTCGCCTGCAAGGCGGCGATGTCCCGGTAGACCGTGCGTTTCGTCACCTCCAGCCGGGCGGCTATCGCCTCTGCCGTCAGCGGCGAGCGGGACGTGCGCAGCATCTGGATGATCTCGAACATGCGGCCCGATCGCGCCATTGCGGCACTCCTTCGAAATTCCGGCCAATTGAACATTGCTGACAGACTGTTGTCAGCACCGATCTGATAGTTCTCGCTCCGATTTAGCAGCTTCAGGCAGCCCCATGAAATTTTCGCCATATATAACCGGTCTGATCGTCGTTCTCTTTTCCACCGTCATCCTCAGCACGGCGGGTCTGATGACGCGGCTGGTCTCGCTGGACAGCGCGACGATCCTCGTCTGGCGCGGCATCGCCGGCGGTACAGCGTTGTTCCTCTTGCTTTTCATCATCGCGCCGCAGCGTGGCTTTCACGCGCTCCCTCATCTGGGCCGACCCGGGCTGGCGATCTGCATCGCCTCCGGCGTCGGCATGGTGCTGTTCATCACAGCGCTGCAGGAGACAAGTGTCGCGCATGTCTCGATCATCTTCGCGACATGCCCCTTCGTATCCGCGGGCCTTGGCTTTGCATTGCTGGGCGAGCAGCCGGGGCGGAGTGCGCTGGTGGCGAGCCTTGCCGCGATGGCCGGGGTGATCGTCATGGTCGGGGCGGGGGAGGCCGGCGGCCTCCTCGGCGATCTTCTGGCCTTCGGAATGACGGTTTGCGTGGCGCTGATGACGGTGCTGATGCGGCGCTACCCGGATCAGCCGGTTCTTATCACGGCGGGGCTTGCCGCTCTCCTCAGCGCCCTTCTCTCCCTGCCGTTTTCGGCACCCCTTGCCGCCTCGCTGCAGGATATCGCGATCGTCTCGCTTTTCGGCATCCTTGGTTTTGCGCTCGGCATCGGTCTTCTCCTATACGGTGCCCGGCTGCTGCCGCCGGTTGAGACGGCATTGATCGGGGCGCTCGATGCGCCGCTCGCGCCCTTCTGGGTCTGGCTCTTCCTTGGAGAGAGGCTGGATGAAGCGACGCTGCTTGGCGGAAGCGTGGTGATGGCAGCGGTCCTTCTCCACGTGCTTCTTGACCTGCGGCGGCGGGAGGCGATGCCCGGGGCGGCCTAGCGGAGGGCGTCGATCAGCTCTTCCATATCTTCCGGCATGGGGGCTTCGAATTCCATCACCTCGCCCGTGCGCGGGTGTTCGAAAACCAGCAGATAGGCATGCAGCGCCTGGCGCGGAAAGCGGTTGACGACGCTCTTCGCCGGTTCCGGCAAAAGATTGGCTTTCGTCCTGAAGCCCGCCGAATAATCCGGATCGCCGATCAATGGATTGCCGATATGGGCCATGTGGACGCGAATCTGGTGCGTGCGGCCGGTTTCCAGCCGGCATTCGATCAGCGAGGCAAGAGCGGTGGCATCCGGCTTCTCGTGAAAGCGCTCGATCACCTCGTAATGAGTGACGGCTTCGCGCGCATCCTCACTGTCCTCGCGCTTCACGGCACGCTTGGTGCGGTCGGCGCCGGAGCGGCCGAGCGGTGCGTCGATCGTGCCCCGGAACTGTTTGGGCCGACCCCAGACGACTGCCTGGTAGGCGCGCTCCAGCGGCCCCGACCGGCCATGATCGGCGAACTGCTCGGCAAGATGTCTGTGAGCGATGTCGTTCTTGGCGACGACCATGACACCGCTCGTATCCTTGTCGAGGCGGTGGACGATGCCGGGGCGCCTGACGCCACCGATGCCGGAAAGGCTCGTTCCGCAATGGTGGATCAGCGCGTTGACCAGCGTACCGGTCCAATTGCCGGCGCCGGGGTGGACGACGAGGCCGGCGGGCTTGGCAATGACGATCAGGTCGTCGTCCTCGTAGAGCACGTCGAGCGGGATGTTCTCGCCCTTGGGTTCCGGATCTTCCGGCTCCGGAAGCTCGATTTCCACCTTGTCGCCGACTGCGATCTTCTTCTTCGGCTCGGTGGCCGGCTTGCCGTTCAGGAGGACCGCGCCCTGCTCGATCAGGCTCTTGATGCGGCTCCGCGAAAATTCGCCCTCCAGCGCGGACGTCAGCCAGGCATCCAGCCGCCCTTCGGCCTCCTCTCCGGCGGTGAGGACTTTCCTCTGGCGCTCTATCTCGTTAAAGGGATCGTTCATTCAATCATTCCGATAGCAATCCAGACAAGGACGCCCCCATGCCCCAACCCGATGTCGAGGAACAGGAAGAGCCGCTTGATCCGGCGATGGAGAGAATCCGCCGGAAGATGGTGCTCCTGCAGCTCGTTTCGGGCGGGATCTTGTTCGTCTGCTTTATGGCTGTCCTCGCGGCGGTTGTCTACAAGGTCTCGCAGCGACCCGATGCGCCGGTGCAGTCCGCCTCGACGGGCAGCTTCTCAGTGCCGGCCGGACAACCGCTTGCTGCAACCGCCGAACTGCCAGCCGGCTTTTCGGTCCAGTCGGTATCCCTCTCCGGCAGCCAGATCCTGTTTTATGGTCTGCTTGACGGCGACCGGAAGGCCTTGGTCTTTGATCTTGCCGCCGGCCGCATCGTCGCCGACGTGACGGTGGCGATCCCGCAATAATGGAACCGATCCGCATCCATGATGCAGATGACTCGCGGATCGCCGAATTCCGGTCGATCCGCGAGCGCGACCTGACGGGGCGGGAAGGGCGGTTCATCGCCGAGGGCACGGTGGTGCTGAGAATGCTCGCCGCTGCGCACCGGGCGGGCGGGGATTTTTGCGCGGAGAAAATCCTGCTGCTTGAAAACCGTGTGACCGGGCTTACCGATATCCTTGCCGATTTTCCGGAGGATGTGCCGGTTTATGTCGCCACCGGTGCCGTGCTCGATCGGATCGCCGGCTTCCACCTGCATCGCGGCGTGCTGGCGCTCGGACGGCGCAAGCCGGAGAGGGCCGTCACCAAACTGATTGCCGACCTACCGCAAAAGGCGCTGGTGGTTGTCGCGTTCGGCATTTCCAATCACGACAACATCGGCTCGATCTTCCGTAATGCCGCCGCCTTCGGCGCGGATGCCGTGTTGCTCGATCAGAGCTGTTGTGACCCGCTTTACCGTAAGGCACTGCGAGTCTCGGTGGGCGCAGTGCTGTCGGTGCCCTATGCGAAAAGCGGAACGGCATTCGAAATTCTCGCGGTGCTGACGGAGAAAGACTTTACCATATGGGGCCTTTCACCGAGAGGTCGCGTGGAAATCCGTAACGTGCCGGCCTCCGATCGCATGGCGCTGATCACCGGTACGGAGGGCGAGGGGCTGCCGCAGGACGTCCTGTCGCGCATCCAGACGGCACGGATCGCCCAGGCGCCCGGACTCGACAGCCTGAACGCGGCGACCGCGACGGGAATTGCGCTTTACGAAATCGCCATGGCGCAGCGCCGGCTTTAGGTGCCGATAAGGATGGGATGACCATCCTCGAAGGAGGCGTGTCAGGTCGTGCCTTCCTGGATGGCAGCGAGCGCTCGCTTGGATTTGGCGGCCAGGCTCTCCCGCTTGCCACTTCCCGACTTTCCGGACAGGATCTTATGAATCGGGGAAGAGGGACCTTCAACGGCGGCCGTCAGTGCAACCATATTCGCGGCGATCGAGGCGAGTTCCTGGCGGATCGCTTCATCGTTGCCGCCGGCGTCCTTCTGCAGGCGCTCCGATAACGCGGTGGCGCGATTGCGGGTCTCCTCCGCTATTTCCGCGATCTGCGTATTGTCGCCGGCTTCTTCGGAAATCCGGGCTTGCCGCGGTGTTGACGTATGGGGCAGGTTGCGCACGGTGACGTCCTCCGGGGCTATCTTCTTTCTCGGCGCCGCCGCCTTCATGCCCGGTCGTGCGGTTGTCGAATCGCGAAGGGCGCGGCTTGCCTCCCGAGCCTCGGCGTTGGCCGCCTTGAGCTTTTCCCTGAGCCGGCCGATCTCGGCCAAGCGGCGCTCCAGCGCATGTTCCTTATCAGCACGGTCGGCGATTTCTCGTGCCAGCTTGTCTTCGAGCCTCTGGCCCCGGTGTTCTTCCTGGGCCAGTCGGGTTTCGGCGTCCTTTGCACGGGCGGTCTGCAGTCGCAAGTCGTTGCGCAGCGTGTCGCGTTCATCGCGGAGTGCCGTGATGCGGAATTTCAGATTCTCCACCTCCGTATCGCGGGTGGAAAGATCGATGCGGAAATTGTCGGCTTCGGTTGTCAACCGAAGCTGGCGCTGCTGCAGATTCTCGATCTCCCGGTCCCTGGCTGCAGCGGTTTCCTCTGCAGCTTCAACCGCAGCCTTCAATTGCTGAACATAGCTATTTTCCTGACGCAACCGCGAGCGCGCCTCGACCGCCTCAACATCCATGTTTTCGACCTGCGAACGCAGATCGGCAACCTCGCTTTGCAGGCGCTTGGCCTCTTCTACGAGGGCATCGTTCCTGAGCTGCAGCGCTAGGGTCTTCTCCCGCTCCTGAACCAGTTCCTGCTTGGTCCGGGCATTCTCGGCCGCATAGGTTGCGCGCGCCATGTCGCGCTGGGCGCGCACCTCCTGCGGGCTGATCGGCAGCGTCGCCTTGATGCGGTTTTCCGTATAACGCACGATGCGCCCGTGGATTGCCGGCGCGACCAGCATGGCGATAAGAGCGGCGCTCAGGAACCCCAAGCCGAACAGAAGAACAAATTCGATCACGACAATGCCGTTTCGCGAGCTGGATGGTACTGCGCGCTTTGTTTAAGCACGAGCACATGCGGCCGGCAAGCGCCGATAAAGGGGCCGCTCGGCTGATTGCCTTGATGACGTTCATGGAAGATCCCTCCGGGGGCCGGAGGGGCAATGCTCACTCTCAGAACGGGTTCCAGGTCGGCGCGCGGGTGAGCTTCAGATATCCGACATTGATGCCGAGGCGGGCGCCGATGCCGGTGCGGATCGGCACCAGGATCACGTTGTTGTTCCGCAGCACGGTCATGCCGACACCGGCAACCACGAAAGCCGAGCCGGAAACTCCGCCGAAGCGCGCATAAAGAGCGTCAACGGAAGGAAGGTCATAGACCAGCATCATGGCGCGCGTGCCCTGTCCGCCGTAATCGATGCCGAGCGACGGCCCCTGCCAGAAGACCGGATGTTGACCGGCATTCTTGGTGTAGAGTTCGCCTTCGCCGTAGGTGAGGCCGGCGATGAAGGCACCCGAACCCTCTTGCCCAAGAATGTATCCGTTCGGCAGGCCGTATTTCTGGAAGGCATTCTCAACGACCTTCGCCAGCCCGCCGCTGGCGGAGCCGAAGAAACCGTGGCCGGCGTCGACGATCTCCTGGGCCGAATACTGATTGGAGCCCTGCTGGGCAGAGACGGGGCCGGCGCAGAATAGCGCGGCTGCAATCACGGCAAACACCATCGAGGCGAACCGGGCGAGGGCTGTAGATGTGCGGATGCGCATTGTCAGATCCATTATTGTATCGTCCAGAGCCTGCCTCATGCATCATGCTTAAGGCTTGGCTATTTTGCGGCGATGGTCTTAACAATCGGTTTACCAAATATGGTGTCATTATGGCCTAAGAACATTGCACCATCTCTGCGCAATCTTGACGTGGCAGAAGGAGATCGGGCAATTCGCACAATCAGGAGACCTGCATGCCGAAGAATCCGAATCTCACCCTTAGTGGGCCAGATCTTGCGGCACTTCTGTGTAGCCGCGTGTGCCATGACGTGATCTCTCCGGTCGGCGCGATCAACAACGGTCTCGAACTGCTTGACGAGGGTGCGGCCGACGCCGACGCGCTCGATCTTATCCGCACATCGGCTCTCAACGCTTCAGTGCGTCTCAGATTCGCACGTCTTGCCTTCGGAGCTTCCGGCTCTGTCGGTGCTTCGATCGATACGGGCGAGGCCGAAAAGGCCGCAAAGGATTATGCCGCGGCCGAAAAGAAGACCGAGGTTACCTGGAGCGGTCCGCGCGCGATTATCGCGAAGAACCGCGTCAAGCTGCTTCTCAACCTCTTCCTGGTCGCCTATGCGGGTATTCCGCGCGGCGGTTCGGTCGATGTCACGCTGGAGAATCCGGAATACGACGCGAGATTCACCATAACGGTGAAGGGCCGGATGATGCGCGTGCCGGCGAAATTTGTCGAGATCGCCACCGGCACCCTGGAAGAGCCGATCGATGCTCATTCGATCCAGCCCTATTACACGGTGCTGCTTGCGGAAGAATGCGGCATGGATCTGAAATATGTGGTCTCGGAAGACAAGATCGCCTTCATCGCCGAAGCTATGGCTGCCTGAGACGATTCGGCACGGGTTGCGCCTTTAGGTAACCATTCATTAGTGTCGTACCCCTAATGATAGATATCTGGCCCTGAAGGGGCGGATTAGCATCAAGGGGAGCAAGATGCAGCGTTTGATGATTGCCGATGAGTCGGACATCGTCCGCAAGGTCGGCAAACGCATTCTTTCCGAATTGGGCTTTCTCGTCGCCGAGGCCGGCAGCATGCGCGAAGCCATCACGGGCTGCCATGCGGAACTTCCCAACTTCCTGATCGTCGATGCAGCGCTCGAAGGCGCGCTCGACCTCATTGCTGCCGTTCGCGCCATGCCGAACGGCAAGAGCGTGCGCATCTTCTACTGCGTCATCGAGGCGGATCTGAGAAAAATGATGGTCGGCAAACGCGCCGGCGCCGACGATTTCCTGCTGAAACCCTTCGATCGCAAGATCCTGACCTCTGTCTTTTCGGGTCTGGCCCAGGCGGCGTAACTGCCAGACTGACCCTGATCCGACCTGGCCGATTGACTGCGGTTTTCGCTTCCTCCTTTGCGCGATCAAACAAAACGCCCGCCAGAAGGGTCTGGCGGGCGTTTCGAAATAGGATATTTTTTCGGGAGATCAGGCGATTTCGGCGTAGTCGTTGCCATCCGGCTCGCGCAGCACATAGCCGCGGCCCCAGACGGTTTCGATGTAATTGGCGCCGCCCGCTGCGTTGGCGAGCTTCTTGCGCAGCTTGCAGATGAAGACGTCAATGATCTTCAATTCCGGCTCGTCCATGCCGCCATAGAGATGGTTGAGGAACATTTCCTTGGTGAGCGTGGTGCCCTTGCGGAGCGAAAGCAGCTCCAGCATCTGGTACTCCTTGCCCGTCAGGTGGACACGCTGGCCGCCGACTTCGACGGTCTTGGCGTCAAGGTTCACGATCAGCTCGCCGGTGATGATGATCGACTGGGCATGGCCCTTCGAGCGGCGGACGATCGCGTGAATGCGGGCGACCAGTTCGTCCTTGTGGAACGGCTTGGTCATGTAATCGTCGGCGCCGAAACCTAGGCCGCGGACCTTGTCTTCGATGCCAGCCATGCCGGACAGAATGAGGATCGGGGTCTTGACCTTGGACAGCCGCAGGGTGCGGAGCACTTCGTAGCCCGACATGTCGGGGAGGTTCAGGTCAAGGAGAATGATGTCGTAGTCATAGAGCTTGCCGAGATCGACGCCCTCTTCACCGAGGTCGGTGGTATATACATTGAAGCTTTCCGATTTCAGCATCAGCTCGATGCTCTGGGCAGTCGCGCTGTCATCTTCGATGAGTAGAACCCGCATATTTTTCCCCTTTACCGCCGCGTAAGGTACCTTTTCGCCCCCTTACTCGCTACGGATCCAGACTGTGCCTGATTTGGAAGCTGCCACCAAATGGTTAACAAATTATGATTCCCTCTGGCAAGGTACATCAATTCGTTAAGTAAAATTAGTAGCCGCCTGATTTTCTTAGGGATTGGCCATCACCAAGATTGAATCGACGGATGAGGAAATTCCGCCAAGTGATTCATTCGACTCGCACATTGTCGAAGCCAATTTAGGCCTTGGTATTTACCGACCCTTAAACGATCGGGATTATCATTAATGATGCCTGTAAACGAAAAGTTAACGCGGCGGCGAATTTATTAACGCCGCGCATATTTTTTGATCCGGAGTGTAACAAGCCGGATAAACGGGCCTGGGTCTCGCTATCCACGGAGTATTGCGTATGAAGTCGCGTGACAGCCTAGTTCGCCTGAAGGGATTTCAGGTTAATGAGAAGCGCCGCCAACTGCAGCAATTGCAGATGATGATGGCCGAATTCGAGCGGATGGCCAAGGAGCTCGAACATCAGATCATTCTCGAAGAGAAGAAGACCGGTATTGCCGATCCGAATCACTTCGCCTATCCGACCTTCGCGAAGGCCGCCCGGCAGCGGGCAGACAACCTTCAGGTTTCGATTCGCGAGTTGAAGGTTCAGCAGGAAAGTGCGGAACTGGCGCTCGAGGAAGCGGAGGCGGAACTCGCCAAGGCTTCGGCGCTCGAAGAGCGTGATGGTGGAATGCGCGCCCGAGCCTAAGAAGGTCGGGCGGCATAGTACGGAATATTTCAAATGCGGGGCGGCGCTTTGGCGCCTGCGCCCGATTTCCGTTTTAGCGCGTTTGCCAACGTCTACGCGCGCGAACTTCCCCTTACTGGAGAATATCCTGCCAATCCGGATGGCGCTCCACCTGGCTCTTGAAGAAAGGGCAAAGGGGGATGATCTTCCAGCCGCCCTTGCGGGCGTCCTCTACCGCATGTAGCGCCAATGCCTGGCCGACGCCCTTGCCGCGCAGCCCGTCCGGCACGCCGGTGTGGTCGATGATGATGAGCCGAGGGGACGCCCGCGAATAGGTCATTTCCGCGTAGTAGCCGTCAATCTCTGCGACATAGCGCCCGCCGGATTGTGTTTCTTCACGCCTGATATTCATGATCATCCCGCTTTCTCCTGGTACGGGATGATGTAATACGGGACAACAGGCCGGAGAGAAATAGCCAGGCAGGATCTCGATGGGTTACCGCACTGTCAACCGGAGGAAAACGATGAGCTTGGTGCGGCCGCTTCTTCTTCTGCTTGCCGCAATTTTCCTGGCGCTGGGGCTTATCCTGCCGATCATCCGTCTCGAGAGGCTTTATTTCTTTACTGAAACGCCGTCACTGGTCGAACTCGTTGCGTCGCTCTTTCAGACGGGAGATACGGGGCTGGCGCTGTTGGTGGGGTTGTTTTCGATCATCTTTCCGATCTTCAAGCTGACCGGACTTGCGATACAGCTTTCAGGCCGGGTTGACGAGGTAGGGCTTTTCCGCCGCGCGATGCCGCATCTCTCGAAGTGGTCGATGATGGATGTGATGCTTGTGGCAATCGTGGTCTTCGCGGCGAAAACCAGTGGACTGGCAGTCGCGGTCTCTCAGCCGGGGCTATGGTTTTATGCCGCATCGACTGTGATTGCCGGACTTTTGCCGTCGCTCACCCGGATCGGTCGGGATGTTGACGGCGGCACAAAGTGAAAGTGCCGTTGCGTCTCCTGCAGCGGCACCTTGTTCTATACGAGCGGTTTACCGTGAATTCGTGCTTGGGCTAACGCAATTCCCGGGGGAAAACCAAGTCCGGCTTTCCGGAATTGTCCCTAGTGGCGATATTGCTGAATGCGCGTGGTGCGAAGACCGGCCAAGCCATGGTCGTTGATGGAGGACTGCCAGGACAGGAATTCCTCGACGGTGAGGGTGTAACGCTCGCAGGCTTCTTCCAAGCTCAACAGGCCACCACGAACTGCGGCAACTACCTCTGCCTTTCTCCGGATAACCCAGCGGCGCGTATTGGCCGGCGGAAGATCGGCGATCGTCAAAGGGCTGCCATCGGGACCGATGACATATTTTACTCGGGGACGTATCATTTCGGTCATTGGACTCTCTACACAACACAAGACCACTTCCGTGAGCCTAGCTCTGCAGTTTTAACATTTGACTAAACAGGTTGCGGCATTTGTTCAAAGCTTGCTGATAACCCACCTTGCGTACTCTCCGGCAGCGCGCAGAACGCGTTCCTCTCTGAGGGTGGAAGACGCCGAACGCGTGCCCATTCAAGCCTGCAGCCGGAAAAACTTGGAATTAGAAGACTTTACCGCCCCTATGTTCGACGAGAACCGTGCCGAACATGGTGCGCGGATCGAGCAGGATCGAGAAATTGTCGATGTAGTGGAGGTCGCAGGCGATGCGGGCGCGCGCCTTGCCGGGGCGATCCGTGGGACCGCGAAGACTGCGTATGTGTGCCAAACCGGGCATGCCAGGCTTTACCGAATGGCGGCGATGATAATCCGCAACCAGATCTTCATGAGGAATGCAGGGGGCCAGCATGCCGATCGCATTGGCATTGGAGCCCGACCAGCGGCATGTCGCCGTTCAGGACATTCAGGAACTGCGGAAGCTCGTCGATATTGGTTCTGCGGATGACGAAGCCGACGCCGACGCGGGTAATGCGCGGATCGCCCTTGGTCGTCTGGGCCACCCTGTCGTATCACCAAGACCGGTGCGCATGGAGCGAGACTTGTGGACTCGGATCTTGCAACTGTCCTTGCCCCAGCAGACCAGCGTGAGGAGCGCGGGTCCGGGACAGCCGAGCCGGATCAGAAGGGCAGCCACCAATTATCCGCGGCGAGAGCCATGATCAAGACTGTCAGTGAGACGCCGATGTTGAGCGACCGTTTGACGACAGTCGGTATGCTTGCGTCAATGCGCTGTTTGCAGGATAGAGGGCATTTCAGGTTGGAAGTCGTCTCGGCCATGGTGCGCTCCGTTCTCGATCGGTGCCGGGTCTCGAGCCTGCGGAAAAGGCGAGGAGGCGAACGCAGCCAAACCTTTGATAGCGTTGGAGCGGAGCGCAGAAAATATGCCCAGCGGGGGAACGCCCTTACCCTGATATGCAACGGCAGCCGCCCTGATTTTCCTTTATCGCAATCAGGGCCTTGGATGTCCTGATTGCGCTTGTCCTTTCTCTCGCATATGCGAATGTGTGGCCGCAATGAACGGGACAGGTGCATGCGCTATTCGGCATATTCCATCTTGAAGCAGGCGCTTTCGGGCAACCGGCTATGGAAGCCGGCCTGGCGCGAGCCGCAACCGAAGCCGCATTACGACGTGATCATCGTCGGCGGCGGCGGTCACGGGCTTTCGACCGCCTATTACCTCGCCAAGGAGTTCGGCATCACCAATGTGGCCGTGCTGGAGAAGGGCTATCTCGGTTCCGGCAATGTCGGCCGCAACACCACGATCATCCGTTCCAATTACCTGCTCGAAGGCAATAACCCTTTCTATGAGTTTTCTCTAAAGCTCTGGGAGGGGTTGGAACAAGACTTCAATTATAACGCGATGGTCTCGCAACGTGGCATCGTCAACCTTTTCCATTCCGATGGACAGCGCGACGAATATGCCCGCCGCGGCAACGGCATGCGCATGCACGGGGTCGATGCGGAACTGCTGGATCGCGACCAGGTCCGCAAGATGATGCCCTATCTCAACTTCGATCATGCCCGGTTCCCGATCATGGGCGGGCTCTATCAGAAGCGCGGCGGCACCGTCAGGCACGATGCGGTTGCCTGGGGCTATGCGCGTGGCGCCGATGCCCTGGGCGTCGACGTCATCCAGCATTGCGAGGTCATCGGCATCCACCGTGAGAACGGTCGCGTAACCGGTGTCGAAACGACCAAGGGCTTCATCGGTTGCGGAAAGCTGGCGCTCGCTGCTGCGGGCAATACGACGACGGTCGCGCGCATGGCCGATCTCGAACTGCCGATCGAGACGCATGTGCTGCAGGCATTTGTCTCGGAAGGGCTTAAGCCGGTGATCGATCACGTCATCACCTATGGCGCCGGGCACTTCTATATATCGCAATCGGACAAGGGCGGACTGGTCTTTGGTGCCGAAATCGATTTCTATTCCTCTTATGCCCAGCGCGGCAATCTGCAGACCGTCGAGCACACGATGGAAGAGGGCGTGTCGCTGATCCCCGGCCTTTCCCGCGCAAAGGTCTTGCGAAGCTGGGGCGGTGTGATGGACATGTCGATGGACGGTTCGCCGATCATCGACCGCACGCCGATCGACAACCTCTATCTGAACTGCGGCTGGTGTTACGGCGGCTTCAAGGCGACGCCCGCTTCCGGTTTCTGCTTCGCCCACCTGATCGCGAAGAACGAGACGCACCATGTCTCGCGCTTCATGCGCCTCGACCGGTTCGAGCGCGGCTATACGATCGACGAGGCGGGCAAGGGGCCGCAGCCGAACCTTCACTGAGACATCCCCATCGAGAAAACCCAATGGCAAGCCTGATTACCTGTCCGCATTGCGGTACGAGACCGAAGGAAGAGTTTTCCATCCGGGGCGCTGCCGCGCCGAAGCGCCCATCTGCGACGGCGAAGGACGAGGAGTGGCACCGATACGTATATATCCGCGACAATCCCAGGGGACGTTACCAGGAATACTGGCACCATGTGGCCGGCTGTCGTCGTTTCCTGGTGGTCGATCGCGACAACCTCACCCATGAGGTCTTCGGCGTGAGCGATGCCTACGATTTCGAACGGGCGAGGACAGCCCGATGACATCCCATCGGCTTGCTTCCGGCGGTATGGTCAATCGCGGCCAGTTACTCAATTTCACCTTCGATGGCCGGACCTTCAGGGGATTCGAGGGGGATACGCTTGCGTCGGCGCTGCTTGCCAACGACCAGATGCTGATGGCCCGCAGCTTCAAGTATCACCGGCCGCGCGGAGCGGTGACGGCGGGGTCTGCCGAGCCGAACGCGTTGATGACGATCGGTAGCAGTGCCCGCCGCGAACCGAATGCCCGCGCGACGGTGGTCGAGCTTTATGACGGACTCGTGGCCGCGAGCCAGAACCGCTGGCCGTCGCTGAAGCACGATTTCGGGGCGATCAACAATCTGCTCTCGCCCTTTCTCGGGGCCGGCTTTTACTACAAGACCTTCATGTGGCCGGCGCTTTTCTGGGAAAGGCTTTACGAGCCGCTGATCCGACACGCAGCCGGTCTCGGCAAGGTCGCCATGCAGGCTGACCCCGATCGTTATGAGAAATCCTGGGCGCATTGCGACCTGCTCGTCATCGGCGCCGGGCCGACCGGGCTGATGGCAGCGCTTGCCGCCGGCCGGGCCGGAGCGCGCGTCATCCTGGCGGATGAAGGCTTCAGGCTTGGCGGATCCTTGCTCGGCGAAAGCGCTTCCGTCGGCGGGATGACCGCGACGGACTTCGCCGGTACGGTGATCGAGGAACTTGCCGCGCTGCCGAACGTGACGCTGATGGCGCGCACGACCGTGTTCGGCTGGTATGACGACATGGTGTTCGGGGCGGTCGAGAGGGTGCAGAAGCATGTCGCTCCGCCGTCGCCGGACCTTGCCGTCGAGAGGCTCTGGCGCATCGTCGCCAAGCGCGCGATCCTCGCCTCCGGCGCGGAGGAACGGCCGCTCGTGTTCGGCGGTAATGACAAGCCCGGCGTGATGACTGCGGCGGCGGCGCGGACCTATCTCAATCGCTACGGCGTTGCCGTTGGGAGCAGGGTCGCCGTCTTCACCAACGGCGGCTCCGGTTATCGCACGGCAGCCGATCTCGTTGCCAGGGGCGTGGACGTCACGGCGATCATCGATGCGCGGCCGCAGTCCACCGATCCGGTGCCGCAGGGCGTTCGCGTGGTCCGCAACGGCTCGGTCGTCGCCACCAAGGGCCGGCATCGCATCGATGGACTGATCGCCGAACGCTCCGGGTTTGAAGAGATGATCGCCTGTGATGCGCTCGCCATGTCTGGCGGCTGGTCGCCAGTCATTCACCTGATGTGCCAGCGCGGGGCAAAGCCCGTATGGTCGGACGAGAAACAGGCATTCCTTGCTCCGGATATCGGAAAAGCTTTCGTCGCGGCCGGCTCCGCTGCCGGATTCGACCGGATTTCCGACTGTCTGAAGGACGGGGCGAACAAGGCGAGCGCGCTTCTCCGCGATCTCGGCTTTGCGGCTTACGACGCTGATATTCCCGACGTCGAAGGCGAATACGATCCATCCTTCGCGCCGCTCTGGTATGTGCCGGGGGCGAAGGACAAGGCCTTCGTCGATTTCCAGAACGACGTGCATGTGGGCGATCTCGGGCTCGCGCAGCGCGAAGGTTTCCGCCATATCGAACACACCAAGCGCTACACGACGGCGGGCATGGCGACCGACCAGGGCAAGCTCGGCAATGTCAACGCAGCGGGGATCATTGCCGGCATGCGCGGCGTCTCGCCCGCCGAGATCGGCACCACCACCTTCCGGCCGTTCTACACGCCCGTTTCCTTCGGCGCGCTGGCCGGCACGGTGCGGGCCGAACATGCCGCGCCGGTCCGCACCTCGCCGTTGCAGAACTGGGCCAGGAAGAACGGCGCCGCTTTCGTGGAATCCGGACTCTGGTACCGCTCCGCCTGGTTTTCCAGAGAGGGAGAGAAAAGCTGGCGCGAAAGCGTAGACCGCGAGGTTCTGAACGTCCGCGCCAATGTCGGGCTCTGCGACGTCTCAACTCTCGGCAAGATCGAGATCTTTGGGAGAGGCGCGGCCGAACTCCTTGATCGCGTCTATTCCAACAGCTTCCTGAAACTGCCGGTCGGCAAGGCGCGCTACGGCCTGATGCTGCGGGAGGACGGCATCGTCTTCGACGACGGTACGACGAGCCGGCTTGCCGAAAATCATTACGTCATGACCACCACGACGGCTTATGCGGCCGAGGTGCTTGCCCATCTGGAATTTGCCGCACAGACCTTCAGGCCCGAACTCGACGTGCGTTTCGTTTCCTCGACGGATCAGTGGGCGCAGATGTCGCTTGCAGGTCCCAAAAGTCGAACCGTCATGAGCCGGATCGTTCAGGACGATATTTCCGATGACGCCTTTCCGTTCCTGGCGGCTCGTGAGGTGGTACTACGGGGCGGGCTGAAGGCGCGGCTCTTCCGCCTCTCCTTTTCAGGCGAACTCGCCTACGAGCTTGCGGTGCCGGCGGGTTATGGCGAGGCTGTCGCCGATGCAATCATGGAGGCGGGAGGGGACGAGGGCATCTGCGCTTACGGCGTCGAGGCCTTGAACGTGCTCCGCGTCGAGAAGGGGCATGTCACCCATAGTGAGCTCGAAGGCCGCACGACCGCAGATGATGTCGGGCTCGGCCGCATGATGGCGATGCAGAAGCCCGATTTCATCGGCAAGCGCCTTTCGATGCGATTTGGGCTCACCGCCGCCGACCGGCTGCAGCTTGTCGGTTTGAAGGCCGTCGAGGCGGACAAGGAGATCAAGGCCGGGGCGCATCTGCTGAAGGACCAGGCAAAACCATCGCTTGCCAACGACCAGGGATTCGTCTCCTCCGCCTGTTTCTCGCCGTCGCTCGGCCATTACATCGCGCTCGCCATGCTGAAATCCGGCCGCGAGCGTTTCGGCGAGCGGATCCTAGTCTGGGACGGTTTGCGCGGCTCGGAGGTGATGGCGGAAGTCTGTTCGCCGGTCTTCGTCGATCCCGATAACTTGAAACTCCATCTCTGAGGGCGGCCGATGTCGATCAATCTTCTCCACCGGCACGTGCTCGAGGATCATATTTCCGGTTTCGAGACCGATCCCAACCCGAACCATCTGTCAGTCGTCCGGCGGCCGGTGATCTTCTCCGTACTTGCCCATGCCGGGCGCGAGGTAGCTGTGGCGGAAGCCCTGAAGGCAGCGAGCGATCTTGCGCCGCGTTTCTGCGGTCCGTCGGAATGGCTGGCCGTATCACAGACCGTGGGAGCAGAGACGATTGCGGGCCTGCTGTCGAATATTGCGGGTGCGTCCTTTGTCGACCAGAGCGACGGAAAGGTGCTCATGGCTGTCTCCGGACCGAGTGTCAGAAAAATTCTGGCGAAATGCCTGGCCGTCGACCTGCATCCCGATGTCTTCGGGGAAGGCCATTCCGCCAATATGCTGTGCTGCCATGTTGCGGCGAATGTCGCCCGCACCGGTTCCGATACATTCGAGATCATCGTGCCGCGCTCGTTCGCCGGTTCGGTTTTCGACGAACTGATGGAGATGGGGCGCGAGCACGCGCTGACGCGGGGCTTTTCCGACTAGCAATGGCGCGATCGGGATATTCGCTATGTCGGAAACGACAAATCCTGCTTCGCAGAACAGTCTATTGAGCCGATCCGAGAGCAACTAACCTGGCTGGAAATCGCCTTCCTGAACGGAGACAGTTTCCATGAAAAGTCATGCCCGGGTTGTCGTCATCGGCGGTGGTGTTGTCGGATGTTCGGTCCTTTATCACCTTACCAAGTTCGGTTGGAGCGACGTTGTTCTGGTCGAACGCTCCGAACTCACGTCCGGCTCCACCTGGCATGCAGCGGGCGGCATGCACACGATCAACGGCGATCCGAACGTCGCCAGGCTGCAGAAATACACGGTTGAACTCTATAAAGAGATTGAAGCCTATTCAGGCCAGGATATCGGGCTGCACATGACTTCCGGGCTGATGCTCGCAGCGACACCCGAACGCTTCGACTGGTTGAAATCGATTCTCGCCAAAGGCAAGTACAGCGGCATGGAGGCACACCTGCTTTCCGCCAGGGAAGCGCATGAGATGATGCCGCTCCTAGACCCGGACCAGTTCGTCGGTGCGGTCTTCGATCCGAACGAAGGCCATCTCGACCCCTACGGCACGACGCATGCCTACGCCAAATCGGCGAGGAAGAACGGGGCGGAAATCTATCTCCATACCAAGGTCGAGGAGGTGGTGCAGCTTCCCGACGGCGCGTGGCGGGTGATCACCGACAAGGGCGAGATCCGCGCCGAGCATGTGGTGAACGCGGCCGGCCTCTGGGCGCGCGAAGTGGGACGCATGGTCGGCCTCGAACTGCCGGTGCTTGCCATGGAGCACATGTATCTCCTCACGGAGGACATGCCGGAGGTCATCGAGTTCAACCGGACGACCGGCAGGGAGCTCATGCATTGCGTCGATTTCGACGGCGAAATCTACATCCGCCAGGAACGCAACGGCATGCTGATGGGCACCTATGAAAAGGCCTGCCGGCCCTGGTCGCCGATCGAGACGCCGTGGGATTTCGGCCATGAGCTTCTGCCCGAGGACCTGGAGCGCATCACCGGCGAGCTGGAGATTGGCTTCCGGCATTTCCCCGCCTTCAACAATGCCGGCATTCGGAAAATCATCAATGGGCCTTTCACGTTCTCGCCGGATGGCAATCCGCTGGTCGGGCCGGTGCGCGGCATGACGAATTTCTGGTCGGCCTGCGCGGTTATGGCAGGCTTCAGCCAGGGCGGCGGCGTGGGGCTTGCACTCGCCAACTGGATCATCAATGGCGATCCCGGCTTTGATGTTTTTGCCATGGATGTTTGCCGCTACGGCGATTATTCGACGCTCGCCTATACCAATGCCAAGGTGCGCGAGAATTACTCCCGCCGTTTCTCGATCCGCTACCCGAACGAGGAACTGCCGGCGGCGCGACCGCTATTGACGACTCCGATCTACGACAGGCTGAAGGCTGCCGGCGCCGTTTTCGGCACGTCCTACGGGCTCGAGACACCGCTCTGGTTTGCGCCTCCGGGTCTGGAGGACAGGTTCTCTTGGCGCCGTTCTGCCGATTTCGAGACAGTCGGCCGCGAGGCGCGAGCGGTGCGGACAGGTGTGGGGCTGATGGAAACCTCCGGCTTTGCCAAATACGCGATCAGGGGTGAGGGGGCTCGCGATTGGCTCGATCAAATCCTTGCAGGAAAGATTCCGCCGACGGGGCGCATGACACTTACCCCCATGCTCAATGAGGCCGGCAAGCTGATCGGCGATTTCACCCTCGCCAATCTCGATGACGAAGAGTTTCTGCTGATTGGATCCGGCATCGCCGAAGACTATCACATGCGCTGGTTCGAGAGCCATCTGCCGGACGATGGCTCGGCGGAGGTTGGTGCCCTGAACCTCGGTCTCGTCGGTCTCTCCGTCGCCGGGCCGAAGGCGCGTGATGTGTTGCAGAAGCTCACGCATCTCGACCTTTCGGGTGCGGCCTTCCCCTTCATGGCAATCCGGGAGCTCGATCTCGGCATGGCGCCGGTGATCCTCGGTCGCGTCAGCTATGCCGGCGATCTCGGCTACGAAATCTGGATGAAGCCGGAATACCAGCGTTATCTCTTCGATCTCCTGATGGAGGCGGGGGCGGAATTTGGCATCACGCTTTTCGGACTGCGCGCGCTCAACGCGCTGCGATTGGAAAAGTCCTTTGGGAGCTGGGCTCGGGAGTACCGGCCGCTCTATGGACCGAGGGAAGCCGGCCTCGGCCGGTTCATCGCCTATGACAAGCCGGTGGACTTCATCGGCAAGACGGCGGCGCTCAAGGAAAAGGCCGAAGGTGGCGCGCTTCGTCTGGTGACCCTCACGGTGAAGGCGAAGGAAGCGGATGTGATCGGCGATGAACCGATCTATTTCGACGGCAAGGTGCGCGGATGGGTGACCTCCGGCGGTTATGCGCATGCTTCCGGCGTATCCGTCGCCATGGGCTACGTGCCGAGGGAGATTGCCGGAGAAATTCACGGCTGGCAGATCGAACTGCTCGGCGAGATCCTGCCGGCGACGCTGCAACCGCGACCGCTCTTCGATCAAGACGGAGCGCGGATGCGCTCGTGATCCCTACATCCTTAGTCTAAGGTTAATGGAGGGGCGATCTTAAATTTCATAAAGCAAACAGTTTGGCTAATTTTTTGACAAAGTATGCCGGTTTTTTGGAATTTCTGATCTTCGCGGAGCCAGATTGTTGAGAAGTGCCGGGTTTTTGCCCGCCTCTCGGCTTTTTGTCTTCACATTTCTTACGAAACCGTTATGGAATGCGCCTAAGAACTCAAGAACCCGCAAGGGGCGTAAATACAAGAGGTGCGGCCATTCCAGGATCGCACCCAGGGGAAAGTATATGGAGTATTTTATCCAGCAGCTCATCAATGGGCTGACTCTTGGGTCCATCTATGGCCTTGTGGCAATCGGCTATACGATGGTTTATGGCATCATCGGCATGATCAACTTCGCCCATGGTGACATTTTCATGCTCGGGGGCTTTGCTGCTCTCATCGTCTTCCTGATCCTCACGTCCTTCTTCGCCGGCATTCCGGTGGCGCTGCTTCTGCTCGTCATGCTGATCGTCGGCATGCTGATGACGGGCCTGTGGAACTGGACGATCGAGCGTGTCGCCTATCGGCCGTTGCGCGGCTCGTTCCGGCTGGCGCCGCTGATCACCGCGATCGGCATGTCGATTACGCTGTCGAACTTCATCCAGGTGACACAGGGGCCGCGCAACAAGCCGATCCCGCAGCTCGTCACCGACGTCTACCATATCGGCGCGATCACCATTTCGCTGAAGCAGCTGATTATCGTGGCTGTCACGTCGGCTCTGCTCTTCGCCTTCTGGTACATCGTCAACAAGACGCCGCTCGGCCGCGCCCAGCGCGCCACCGAGCAGGATCGCAAGATGGCCGCTCTTCTCGGCGTCGACGTCGACCGGACGATTTCGGTCACGTTCGTGATGGGTGCCGCACTCGCTGCTGTCGCCGGCTCCATGTACCTGATGTATTACGGCGTCTCGAATTTCAACGACGGCTTCATCCCGGGCGTCAAGGCGTTCACCGCGGCCGTCCTCGGCGGCATCGGTTCACTGCCCGGCGCCGTCCTCGGAGGTCTGATGATCGGCCTCATCGAATCCCTCTGGTCGGCCTATTTCACGATCGCCTACAAGGACGTCGCGACTTTCGTGATCCTCGCCTTCGTGCTGATCTTCAAGCCCACGGGCATTCTCGGTCGGCCGGAAGTGGAGAAGGTCTGACATGGCTGCCCCATCTGAAAACACTTCGTCCGGCCTGATGGTGAAGGCCGTCAGGGAAGGCATCTTCGCGGGCATCATCGCCCTTGGCATGTTCATTCTCTATGTCGGCATAGAGACCTACCAGGACATCGACAATCGGCTCGTCTGGCGTACCCGCTGGGGATTGCTTGCGATCTTCGTGGCGGTCGCCGCGATCGGCCGCTTTCTCATGGTCGGCGTCATCAAGCCGCATTTGGATCGCCGCAAGCTCGCCAAGGCAAAGAGCGGCATCCTCGAAATCTCCGAGGAAAAGAGCTTCTTCCACAGGCACTTCCTCAAGATCGCGCTGATTGCGCTCCTGCTCTATCCGATGGCCTCGGTCTGGCTTTTCGGTACCCAGGGGTCGTTGAAATATGTCGACAACTTCGGCATCCAGATCCTCATCTACGTGATGCTTGCCTGGGGTCTCAACATTGTTGTGGGGCTCGCCGGCCTGCTCGATCTCGGCTATGTCGCCTTCTACGCCGTCGGCGCCTATTCCTATGCGCTTCTGTCGGCGCATCTCGGCCTGTCTTTTTGGGTGTTGTTGCCGCTTGCCGGCATCCTGGCTGCCCTCTGGGGCGTCATCCTCGGCTTCCCAGTGCTGCGGCTGAGGGGCGACTATCTGGCGATCGTCACGCTCGCCTTCGGAGAGATCATCCGCCTCGTGCTCATCAACTGGACGGATGTCACCAGGGGCACATTCGGCATTTCCGGCATCAAGAAGGCGTCGATCTTCGGTATCTGGTCGTTCGATGTGGGGTCGCCGAACTACTTCCCCAAGGCCTTCGGTCTCGCCACCTCGTCCGCCTATTACAAGATCTTCCTCTTCTACGTGATCCTGGCACTTTGCCTGCTCACAGCCTATGTGACCATCCGTCTGCGCCGCATGCCGATCGGCCGCGCCTGGGAGGCGCTGCGCGAGGACGAGATCGCCTGCCGTTCCCTCGGTATCAATACGGTGACGACCAAGCTTACAGCCTTTGCGACTGGCGCGATGTTCGGCGGTTTCGCCGGCTCGTTCTTCGCCACCCGGCAGGGCTTCGTCTCTCCGGAAAGCTTCGTCTTCCTGGAATCGGCTGTCATCCTGGCGATTGTCGTGCTTGGCGGTATGGGTTCGCTCACCGGTATCGCGATTGCGGCCGTGGTGATGGTCGGCGGCACCGAACTCTTGCGCGAGATGGCATTCCTGAAGCTCGTCTTCGGTCCGGATTTCACGCCTGAACTCTACCGCATGCTGCTCTTCGGGCTTGCGATGGTCATCGTCATGCTCTTCAAGCCGCGCGGTTTCGTCGGCACCAGAGAGCCGACGGCCTTCCTCAAGGAGCGCAAGGTGGTTTCCGGCAGCTTTACGAAGGAGGGTCACGGCTGATGGCCCCCGAGACGAACACGATGACTTCCACGACAGTTGGCGACACCATCCTCAAGGTCGAGCACCTCTCGATGAAGTTTGGTGGCCTGATGGCTATCAACGACTTCTCCTTCGAAGCCAGGCGCGGTGATATCACGGCCCTGATCGGCCCCAATGGTGCCGGCAAGACGACCGTCTTCAACTGCATCACCGGCTTCTACAAGCCGACCATGGGCATGATCACGCTCAGGCAAAGGGATGGCCGCGAGCACCTTCTGGAGCGGCTCAAGGATTTCGAGATCACGAAGTCCGCGAAGGTCGCCCGCACCTTCCAGAACATCCGCTTGTTTTCGGGTCTCACGGTTCTGGAAAACCTGCTGGTCGCGCAGCACAACGTGCTGATGAAGGCATCCGGTTACACGATCCTCGGCCTGCTCGGCCTGCCGACTTACAAGAAGGCAGTCGGGGCGTCGATCGAGAAGGCGAAATACTGGCTGGACAAGGCCGATCTTACCGATCGCGCCGACGATCCGGCGGGTGATCTTCCCTACGGCGCCCAGCGCCGTCTGGAGATTGCCAGAGCCATGTGCACGGGCCCGGAACTGCTCTGCCTCGACGAACCGGCCGCCGGTCTCAATCCGCGCGAGTCCGCAGCGCTCAACACGCTTCTGCATTCGATCCGCAGCGAGGGCGTTTCGATCCTGCTCATCGAACACGACATGTCGGTGGTCATGGAAATCTCCGATCATGTGGTGGTGCTGGAATACGGCCAGAAGATATCCGACGGTACGCCGGACCATGTGAAGAACGACCCCAAGGTTATCGCCGCCTATCTCGGCGTCGAAGATGACGAGGTAGACGAGGTGATTGCGGTAGAGCTTGAGGGAGGGG
The DNA here is from genome assembly GCF_000757525.1 of Rhizobium sp. YS-1r. Classification (NCBI taxonomy): domain Bacteria; kingdom Pseudomonadati; phylum Pseudomonadota; class Alphaproteobacteria; order Hyphomicrobiales; family Rhizobiaceae; genus Rhizobium; species Rhizobium sp. YS-1r. The sequence goes on from NZ_JPYQ01000009.1 coordinate 110,075, forward strand.
ACCGCTGATGGCCGGTGAATCCCTTCTGAAGGTCCAGGGCGTCGAGACCTATTACGGCAACATTCGCGCGCTGGCGGGTGTCGATGTCGAGGTCAACAAGGGCGAGATCGTCAGCCTGATCGGCGCCAACGGCGCCGGCAAGTCGACCCTGATGATGACGATCTGCGGCAGTCCGCAGGCCCGTAACGGACAGGTCATCTTCGATGGCGAAGACATTACCCGCCTTCCGACACATCTGATCGCTCGCAAGCGGATCGCGCAATCTCCGGAAGGCCGGCGCATTTTTCCGCGCATGACCGTCCTGGAAAATCTGCAGATGGGCGCGGGCCTCGATAACCTCAAATATTTCGCCGAGGACGTCGAGAAGATTTTTACGCTCTTCCCGCGCCTCAAAGAGCGCCAGAGCCAGCGCGGCGGTACGCTCTCGGGTGGCGAGCAGCAGATGTTGTCGATCGGGCGCGCGCTGATGGCGCGGCCGAAGCTGCTGCTGCTTGACGAGCCGTCGCTGGGCCTGGCGCCTCTCATCGTCAAAGGGATTTTCGAGGCGATCAAGAAGCTCAACCAGGAGGAGGGACTGACCGTCTTCCTCGTCGAGCAGAATGCATTCGCGGCACTCAAGCTTTCCGACCGGGCCTATGTCATGGTCAACGGCAAAGTAACGATGAGCGGGCCTGGCAGGGAGCTTCTCGCCAATCCGGAAGTGCGCGCCGCCTATCTCGAAGGCGGACGTCACTGACCGGGCCGCGAAGGGAGATTTGATATGCAGGGACTTTTCTTCGAAGACGATACCGGTGTCCGCTACGTCCTGCGCTTTCTCGTCATGCTGATCGGTTTCTGGACCGCCTGGCGTACCGGCAAGGCGGTCGCCGACGGCTGGAGCGGCCTGCCGACGGTGATCGTCTATACGCTCCTTCTCGGGGTCGTGATGCGTTTCATGCATTACGCGCTCTTCCAGGGGCCGTTCATCAGCGCTTTTTACTACGTGATCGACGTGGTGCTTCTCTCGATCTTTTCGATCGCCGGATTCCGCCTGCGCCGGACGCGCCAAATGGTGCAGAATTACTACTGGCTCTATGAGCCGACCTCCGCTTTTTCATGGAAGAAGAAAGATTGACAGGTGGAGTTTTCTACCCTCAGATTGGTTCAGGTCGAGCCTCAAACTGAAACCTAGAGTGGAACAATTTCCGGCACGGTCATGGTGGGTATTGTGCCGGTTTTTCAAACCAAACCCGCTTTAAGAAACTGGGAGTAAATCAATGAAGAAGTCTCTTCTTTCCGCTGTTGCGCTGACGGCCATGGTCGCTTTCAGCGGCAGCGCATGGGCCGATATCCTCGTCGGCGTCGGCGGACCGCTCACCGGCCCGAACGCCGCCTTCGGCGCGCAGCTGCAGAAGGGCGCCGAGCAGGCTGCTGCTGACATCAATGCCGCCGGCGGCATCAACGGGGAAAAGATCAAGATCGTTCTCGGTGACGACGTTTCCGACGCCAAGCAGGGCGTTTCGGTCGCCAACAAGTTCGTCGCTGACGGTGTGAAGTTCGTCGTCGGCCACTTCAACTCGGGCGTATCGATCCCGGCTTCTGAAGTCTATGCCGAAAACGGCATCATCCAGGTCACTCCGGCGTCCACCAACCCGACCTTCACCGAGCGCGATCTGTGGAACACCTTCCGCACATGCGGCCGTGACGACCAGCAGGGCGGGGTTGCCGGCAAGTACATCGCCGACAACTTCAAGGACGGCAAGGTCGCCGTCATCCATGACAAGACCCCGTACGGTCAGGGCCTCGCCGACGAAACCAAGAAGGCGATGAACGCCGCCGGCGTCAAGGAAGTGCTCTACGAAGGCGTTACCACCGGCGACAAGGACTTTTCGGCTCTGATCGCCAAGATGAAGCAGGCCGGTGTCACGCTTGTCTACTGGGGCGGTCTGCACACCGAAGCTGGCCTCATCATGCGCCAGATGAAGGATCAAGGCATCAAGGCTCCGATGATGTCGGGTGACGGTATCGTTTCGAACGAGCTTGCCTCGATCGCCGGCGATGCCGTCGACGGTACGTTGATGACGTTCGCTCCCGACCCGCGCAAGAACCCTGCTGCCAAGGAGCTCGTCGAGAAGTTCCGCAAGGCTGGTTTCGAGCCGGAAGCCTATACGCTCTACTCCTACGCTGCTCTGCAGATCATCGCGGAAGCTGCCAAGAAGGCGGGTTCGACGGAAGGCGAGAAAGTCGCCGAAACCATGAAGTCCTCCGGCCCGTGGAAGACCGCGATCGGCGAGATCGGCTTCAACGAGAAGGGCGACATCACCCGTCCGGACTATGTCATGTACAAGTGGGGCAAGGGCGCCGACGGCAAGTACACCTATACCGAGATGTGATTTCGTTGCGGGGTCACCTGCACGAAAGAAGTCGCGGAAGCCGGGCATTGCCGGGCTTCCTTGCTTTTGGAACCGCCGCAGGCAGTCGGATGGTGATTGGGCATCGGGAACACATATAAAAAGGTCGATGCTGCCGAGCGCATTCATCTGTTACCTCGGCGGGAGGAGGATATTCCGTCGACATCAAACGAGGGGCCATAAACGAGGGGCCAATCGAAAATAAGCTGTTGGTACCGGACTTGGAAATTGCCGCCGTTGGTACATATTAACAAATGTCATCCAACGGGGGAGATCAGGTTATGGATTTAAGTGCCATTATTGCCCAGATCATCGGCGGTGCAGTCGGCGGAGCGGCGGGCGGAAAAATTCTGAAAGATTCTGACCTCGGTCAGATCGGGAATCTCATAGCTGGCGCAGTCGGAGGCGTTGGCGGCGGTTCTATCCTCGGCTCAATGCTTGGCGCCGGCGGCGCTGCGGCAGGAGGCATCGACATCGCGGCTCTTGCCGGCCAGCTCGTCGGCGGCGGTGTTTCCGGCCTTGTTGTTCAAATCATCGTTGGTCTGGTCATCAACAAGCTTTTCAAGAAAGCCTGACTGCAGCGACGCATCGAATGGAAGGGCAGGGAGGCAACCGTTCTGCTGCTTTCCCGTGATGTCGTCGCACGCAAGCTTTGATATCTGCTGCCCGGCGGGAGCAACGGCCCCGCTATGTAATCATTTGGCCGGACCGGCGCTCGGCGGACAGTTTCCGGCGGCGTTTGCCTGGCCGTAGGTGCTCGTTTTTCACGACGAACCACTCGATCGTTCAGGCCGTCACGCCGACCGCTCCTCACCATGCAGGACATGGGCGGCTTTGACGGCGGCCGAGGCACGGTTCTCAACGCCGAGCTTCACATAGATCTGTTCGAGATGCTTGTTCACCGTGCGGGCCGATAACCCGAGAATATCGCCGATGTCGCGGTTCGATTTTCCCTTGGCGATCCAGAGCAACACCTCGGATTCGCGCTGGGTCAGCGGAAAATGCTGGCGCAGCACCTCATCGTCCGGGCGCCTGTTGGCCGCCATCAAACGAAAGAGATATTCGTCGGCGCCGATCGCACCGAGGAACGAGAATTGCAGGCTCGTCTGGCCGTTGTCGGCCAGCGAAAAGGCTGCGTCGCGCGCAAAGCCCGGTTTGTCGCGCTCGCCCATCCAGGCGAAGACGCGCTGCACAACGATGTCCAGACCGTCATCGCTGCCGGTGGCGGCATTGATCAGCCTTGTCGCCTGCGGGGTCGACCAGCGGATGCTGCCGTTCGCCTTGACCGCGAGGAGATGCCGACCGGCGGCGTCCAGCGCGACGCGGGCGCTCTGGGCCGAGCGGGCATTGGAAAGATGGACGCGGATACGGGCGCGCAGCTCATCGATATTGATCGGCTTCGTCAGGTAATCGACGCCGCCGGAATCGAGCGCATGCACCACATGCTCGGTCTCGGTGAGCCCGGTCATGAAGATCACCGGCACCTGTGCCACGGCAGCGTTTGTCTTAAGCTTGCGGCAGGTCTCGAAACCATCCATGCCGGGCATGACCGCATCGAGCAGGATGAGGTCCGGCGTGATGCGCTCGACGATCTTCAGCGCCGCCTGGCCAGACGTGGCAATCAGCACCGAGAAACCGGATCCTTCCAGTGCCTCGGTGAGGAAACCCAGCGCTTCGGGGCTGTCGTCCACCAGAAGGACGATATCGCGCGGCAGGACCGTCTCAGCCATCATTCGTCCTCTCTGCCTCCAGCCAGGTCAGGAATTTCATATAGCCGGCGAGATCAAAAGCCTGCACATAGGCGCCAAGTTCCTCGGCGAAGGGGCGATGTTCCTCCTGCTTCGCGAGATCGGCGAGCTTTGCCTCGATGCCGCGCACGTAGCCGATTTCTCCGAGCCGCAAAAGGTCCTGCACATGGTTCGTCCCCGGACTTTTGATCGGTTTTTTCGGGCCGGCGGGGAGCGTGGCCGCTACCTCGTTCTCGTAGATCCAGACGAGACCGAGATGAGCGGCGAGCTTGTCTGCTAGCCGGCGGATATCGACGGGTTTGGCGATCGCGTCGCTATGGCCCTCGTCGCCGGTATTTGCACCGGAACCATCTCCGATATTGGCCGACAGCATGATGACAGGCGCGGTCTGGCCGATTTCGCGAAGCTTGCCGACGAGTTGCCAGCCATTCATGCCGGGCATCGAAATATCGACGAGATAGAGGTCGGGCGTCAGGCCCTCGATCAGCGTCAGGCAGTCCGGACCGCTGCCTGCGGTCAGCACCACGAAATCCATCGGAACCAGCACTTCCCGCATCAGGTCGCGATGGTCCTCATTGTCGTCCACCACCATGATGGTGCGGCGGGGGCCGGTATAGGAGACGATCTTCTTTTCTGCCGCCGGCGCCGTATTCGGCCGCTCCACGGCCGACAGCATCAGCCGTACGCGGAAGGTCGAGCCCTCGTCCTTCTTGCTGGTCGCCGCAATCTCACCGCCGAGTGTATTGGTCAGGAGCTGGGTGATGGTAAGGCCGAGGCCAAGACCCGGCATGGGGCGGATGCTGTCGGCTTCGCCGCGCTGGAAGGGCTCATAGATACGGGCGAGGTCCTTCTCGGCGATGCCACGGCCGGTATCGGAGATGGTGAAGGTCGCGACCTGGCTGCGATAGGCGACCTCGAAACGCACCTTACCCTCGTCGGTGAACTTGATCGCGTTGGAGAGCAGGTTGACGAGAATCTGGCGCAGCCGCTTCTCGTCGGTGCGGACATACTGGGGTAGGGCGCGGGAGCGTTGATGCTCGAATTCGAGCCCCTTGACCTGCGCTTGTAACCCGAACATTTCGACGATCTGGTCGAGAAAGTCCTGGATGTTGATTTCGTTGGAATAAACCTGCAGGCGACCTGCCTCGATCTTCGAAATGTCGAGCAGCCCGTCGATCAGGCCCGACAGATGGTCGGCAGAGCGCTTGATGACCTTGATCGCCGACTGGCGGGGAGCGGGGATCGTCTCGTCCCGCTCGAGGATCTGAGCATAGCCCAACACGGCATTGAGCGGCGTGCGCAGTTCATGGGAGAGGCCGACGACATAGCGGCTCTTGGCGCGGTTGGCGGATTCCGCTGTTTCCTTCGCTTCTTGAAGAGCGGCATCTGTCTTCTTGTGGGCGGCGATTTCCTTGAGCAGCAAGGTGTTCTGGCGAGAGGATTCCTCTTCCGCCACGACGCGGCTGTCATGGGCGAGCACGTAGAACCAGGAGACGATGCCGGCAATGATGGCGAAAACGAAGAAGACGATCAGCACCGTTCCCAGGATAACCTCGGCGTTGGCGGGTGCGGCCCGGCTCACCTGATAGGCGATCATGGCAAGGATCGCCCCGATCATCGAGATCGAGACGATGGCCGTCATGGCATAACGACCGAGGCGGGTCGTCAGACGCGTAATGACGCTCTCCGGCAGGAAGGAACGGGCGACGGTACCCACCTGCGTGTTCAGCCGGGCGTTCGGCTTGCACATGTCGTGGCAGCGGCTATCGAGCGAGCAGCAGAGCGAGCAGATCGGTGCGGCATAGGCCGGACACCAGGCCATGTCTTCCGGCTCAAACGGATGTTCACAGATGGAGCAGGTGATCGAGCCGAGGCTTTTCCAGCTCTGGCGCGGTTTGCGGGCAAGATAGAATTGGCCGCGCGTTGCGAAGGCGACCGCGGGCGAGATTACGAAGGCGATCAGCGTTACGTAAGTGGCAAGCGAAGCCATCAGCGGTCCGAACAGGCCGAAATGGGCGGCAAGTGCTACGCTGGCTGAGCCCAACATCGCGCCGAGCCCGACGGGGTTCACATCGTAGAGGTGGGCGCGCTTGAATTCTATGCCGGGTGGAGCAAGGCCGAGCGGCTTGTTGATGAACAGGTCCGCCGAGATGGTGCAGAGCCAGGACATGGCGATGATCGAGAAGATGCCGAGGGTGGCTTCCAGCAGACGATAGATGCCGAGTTCCATCAGCAGCAGCGCAATCGCCACGTTGAAGACCAGCCAGACGACACGACCGGGATGGCTATGAGTGAGCCGCGAGAAGAAATTCGACCAGGCGAGCGAGCCGGCATAGGCATTCATCACGTTGATCTTGAGCTGCGAGACGACCACGAAGGCGGCCATCAAGAGAAGTGCCGCCGTCTCGTTCGGGATCATGTAGCCGAAGGCGGCGAGATACATATGGGCCGGATCGGCGGCCTCGCCGATCGGAACGCCGGTCGACAACGTCAACACCGCGAGGAACGAGCCTGCCAGAAGTTTCGGCACGCCGACCACGACCCAACCGGGGCCGGCCAGGAAGATCGCCAGCCGGTGGCGCCATTTGCGCTGGCCCTCCGGCGGCAGGAAGCGCAGGAAGTCCACCTGCTCACCGATCTGCGGCATCAGCGCCAGGATGACCGCGGATGCCGCGCCGAATTCGATGAGGTCGAAGGGAGCCACGCCGCCCGCCTCGGCGTTCGAATGATGGATGCCGGCAAAGGCGCGCCACAAATCGAATTTCTCCCAGTCAAGCAAGGCGATGAACAGGAAGGGGAGAATATTCAGCACGATCCAGAAGGGCTGTGTCAGGAGTTGAAACCGCGAGATCAGCCGAACGCCGTAAATGACGAGCGGAATTACCACCGCAGCGCTGATGATATAGCCGATCCAGGGCGGAATGCCGAAGGCGAGATCCAGCGCGCCGGTCATGATCGAGGCCTCGATCGCGAACAGCATGAAGGTGAAGCTCGCATAAATCAACGAGGTGATGGTCGAACCGATATAGCCGAAGCCGGCACCGCGGGTCAGAAGATCGATATCGACGCCGTGGCGGATGGCGTAGCGGCTGATAGGCAGGCCGATGACCAGCATGGCGACGGCGGCCGCGACGATCGCGAAAAAGGCGTTTGTCGTACCGTAGGAGAGGGTGATCGTGCCACCGATCGCCTCGAGCGCCAGGAAGGAGATCGCGCCGATGGCGGTTTGCGAAATGCGGCTCGACGAAAAGCGGCGGGCGCTCTTGGCGGTGAAACGCAGTGCATAATCCTCAAGCGTCTGGTTGGCGACCCAACGGTTGTATTCGCGCCGGACGGGGATGATGCGTTGTCGCGCTGCCATGCCTAATTTCTAGCACCCAAAAGAGAAAGATCATCGAATGGGCACTTTCGGCTGTGGCGTGGCGTTTTGCAAGCATGCTTTCGCAGGTGCGAAGTGCTGGCGCGAATTCATTCGTGTGTTTCGCCGTTTGTGACAGAGATGCGCCGCTTCAACAGGCACGTCCTGATAGAGCGTTCCTTCTGCCACACGTCCGGTAATAATGTTCCAAGCTGCCACAACTGCGACACAGATGCTTGCAAGCTGGAACATGACGTCCCATGTCAAGTAACGTGCCAAAGCGGAAAAAGGCGTGATGGCAAATGCCTTGCCGCCCCAGATCAACCTTTCTTATCAGGCGCTTCACAAGTGAAACCGTCATCCCCTACAATCCCTGAACCTGAACAAAGCTTCGGTACGACCGGTATCGCACCGATGGGTCGTCCCAGTGCAATCACCCGCTTCTTCATGGCGATCGTCGCCTGGGCGGAGCGATTGAATTTCAAATATGCCAAGCTCGGCAACCCGCCGGTTTATGACAATGCAACCTTCCCCTGGACGGCCGAAATCGAGAAGGCGGCGCCTGCTATCCGCGCGGAGCTCGACCGCATTCTGGTCCGCAAGGACGAATTGCCGACCTTCCAGGACATTTCCACCGATGTGAAGACGATTTCGACCGACAAGGGCTGGAAGACGTTCTTCCTCCTCGGCTTCGGAGTGAGGTCGGAGCAGAACATCCAGGCATGCCCCGAGACCTGGAAAGCGATGCAGAAGATTCCGGGCCTGACGACCGTGATGTTCTCGATCTTCGAGCCGGGAAAACACCTGCCGGCGCATCGCGGACCTTATAACGGCGTGTTGCGCCTCCATCTCGGTCTCATCGTGCCGGAGCCGCGCGACAAGCTGGCGATCCGAGTGAAGGATCAGATTTGCCACTGGGAGGAGGGCAAGGTCCTGATTTTCGACGACGCCTACGAGCACGAGGCCTGGAACCACACGGACAAGACCCGCGTCGTGCTTTTCGTCGACTTCGTCAAGCCGCTGAAATTCCCGGCAAGGTTCGTCAATTGGCTGCTCATGCACATGGCTATCTTCACGCCCTTCATCAAGGAAGGCCTCGATAACCATAAGGAATGGGAAAAGAAGTTCTATGCACAGGCGGAAGCCTGGCGAAACCGTCCCGAGGCGAACGACTGACAGCCCGCATCGCGTGCAGCGGGGAGGTGTCTCCCCTCTCGGTGGCCGTCCTGAGAGAGGGCGGCCTTGTCGTTTCGGCTGCCCCGCCTTCACATCATCAGCGGCCAGAGCGTTGCGACGAGCAGCAGGCCCATGACGATATTGAACCATTTGAGACGTATCGGATCGGTGAGGAAGGTGCGGAGGGCCATGCCGAAGCCTGCCCAGACCGCCACGCTCGGCAGGTTGACGATGGCGATCACGAGCGTGATCGCGAGCACCGACACGAAGGGGCTTTCGTCGCTGGCATAGGCCGCCATGGCTGTCAGCGCGGCAACCCAGGCCTTCGGATTGACCCACTGGAAGGCGGCGGATTCCAGGAAGGTCAACGGCCTTGAGGCTGCTGTTTCGCCGCTTGCCACGGCGCGCGACATGGCGATCCGCCAGGCCAGATAAAGAAGATAGGCGGAGCCGGCAATCTTGAGCAGCAGGCCGACTGGCGGATAGGCGTGAATGAGGGCGCCGAGCCCGAAACCGACTGCCAGCAGCACCGAAGACAAGCCGATCGTAATGCCGAATATCTGCGGCAGCGTGCGCCGGAATCCGAAATTGGTGCCGGAAGCAAGCAGCATGAAATTGCTCGGTCCGGGCGACACAGAGCCGACAAAGGAAAACAGGGCGATGGCAAGAATGGTCTGGTAGGTCATGACAATCGGCTCCCCCACGCAGGGAGGCGATCTCCCCGCGGCGTTCAAGGATCAGGATATCGGTTAGGATCAGGTCAGAGGTGGCGGACGCTCAGCTTGCCACCCCATTTGCCGTTCAGATAGTCGCAGACGAGCTTTCGGTGGCAATGGTGCGGCTTGTCCTCCGAGCAGAGCAGACAGGAGCCGTCGAACTGCTCCGGTTTCAGCCGGCTCTCAATCTTCCGTTCGGCCATCAGGTCCAGGAAATCGTTCTGGAAGACGTTCCAGTCGCCCTTCTTCTTCTTGAATGCGGTCATGATTTCTTCGGTCGGCGCAAGCAGCGGTTCGTGCACGTAACCGGTTCCGCAGAGCGCCTTGAGAAAGAAAGCGAGGTCGTCGGACTTTGCAAACCCCGCAAGCTGTGACGTGTTGTGAAGCCTGACATCCATGACGCGCTTGACGCCTGCGGCTCTGATGCGGCCAAAGAAATCCTCGGCCGTCGTCCTGGTGAAGCCGATCGTGGTTACGTCCATGTTCATGCCCTTGTCCTCTTTCGACAATGCCATCATGGCGGAAGCCGGTGTCGCCTGCTATTGTCAATATTGACATTGTTGATGGGAATATTGCCATGAAGTTGCAGGTGTTGGCACTCGACGGTGTTTTTGATACCGGCCTTTCATCGATCCTCGACGTCTTCACAACCGCGAACGAACTTGTTTCGATGCTCTCGCTCACCGTGCCGCCCTTCGAGGTCTCGGTTGTCGGAATGCGCAACGGTGTCCGGACGGCGCAAGGACTTTGTGTCCCGGCTTCGGGTGCATTCGATCCACGCGCGGGCTGGCTCGTCATTCCGGCGATCGCCTACAAGATGCCGGAAATGCTCGTGCCGGCACTCGACCGCCCGGACATCCGGGATGCGGGTGCCTTGCTCCGGGAGGCGAGAGGGGCCGGCATGAACATCGCCGCCGCCTGTATAGGCACGTTCGTGCTTGCCGAATCCGGTCTTCTCGACGGCGAGAAGGCGACGACCACGTGGTGGCTCGCCCCGCTCTTCCGCCAGCGTTATCCCGCCGTACGTCTCGAAGATGGCCACATGCTGGTGAAGTCCGGGGCGCTGGTGACGGCGGGTGCGGCGCTCGGACATATGGACATGGCGCTCTGGCTTGTGCGGCAGGCGAGCCCGGAGCTTGCGAACCTCGTCGCACGTTATCTCATCGTCGACAGCCGACCGGCGCAATCGGCCTATGTCGTCACCGATCACCTCGCCCATGCCGATCCGCTGGTGGAGAAATTCGAACGGTGGGCGCGCGGCCGGTTGTCCGAAGGCTTTTCGCTCGACGTCGCAGCCGATGCCGTCGGCGCCAGCAAGCGCACGCTCGCTCGTCGTCTGCAGCAGGTGCTCGGCAAGACACCGCTTTCCTATTTTCAGGATTTACGGGTCGAGCGCGCAGTGCATCTCCTGAAGACCAGCGACGAGAGCCCGGACGAGATCGCCGCGCTGGTCGGTTATGCCGACGGCGTGACATTGCGTGCTTTGCTGCGCCAGAGGCTCGGGCGCGGCGTGCGGGAGATGAGGAGCAGAGAATAGGGCGTTCAACATCAGCCCCTTGCGGAAAAAATTCTCGGCGCCTGATCCCACTATTCGATCAGAAGCAGGCCCCGCTTCTTGTCGCCATCGAGAGTGTCCATTGCCAGGAACAGCCGCTCCCGCTCGATCAGCCAAGGCCGGTAGTTCTCGTTGACATCCAAAACGAACACCATGTCCTCAGCCTCCAGATATCCTCCGATGGGCGAATGATGGCCGCTGCCCGAGCCAAAGATTGTCATGCGGGCAAAATTGATGACGTAGCGTCGGCCGGGATCGTTAGCGCGCTTCATGTGTTCGTGGAACTGCTCGGCGGTCAGGTCGCGGAGAACCGAAACCTTTCGCTCGGTTTTCATTTGGGCCAGTTCGGCAAGTTCGTCCAGCGTGAGCCCGATTATGCAAAGCCCCGTCCAGCACATTCCGGTTCCATCCAGAACCTCGGCTTCTGTCGTCTCCTCCTCGCCGACGGATCGGAATGCGTTGGCAATACTCGCCGGGCCGCACCGCGATGCGTTTGTTTGCCAGGTCAGGTCCATGCCGAAGGTCGCCGCCACAGGCAGCTTCCACGCCCTGTCGACCAGATCAGGAGAACGGATGACGGACGACTGGATCGCCTCCGGCGAGACCTTTGTCTGACCGACGAAGATAAATAATGCCCCGGCGACAAGCCCGGCAGCACCGATAATGCCGAAAAATAGACCGCGCTTCATTTCCGTGCCCTCGAAGCAAAGGGTGATCTGTACAATGACCCATAGGGGCCACGACATCAATCCGGCAGGTAACGGGCGACAGCTTCTTCCAAGAGCGAGATTACTCCGAGCGGTCACTGCGGACCGGACGCCAGATCGAAATGTCGCGCGGGCCGGCGAGGAGTTCCGGCAGCGCCGCATGCCATGCGTTCCGGTAAGGACGCTTCAACTGCACCTCCAGAACGTCTTCATGATCCTCCCAGGTCTCGTAGAGCATCATGCGGTTCTCGTCGTCGGGATCGGCGTGCAGCACCGCCTGATGGAACATCGGTTCATGCCGCATGGCGTCCAGCACCTCCGTCAGCAGCATCATGAACCTCTCCCGCTGATCGGGGCGGATATCGAAACGGATGACGTAAGTTACGGCCATGGCTTTGCCTTTCTTGATCGAACAAAATTGCGGCTCGCGAGCCGCGCGCCATCCTAGAACGAATAGCCGCAGGTGCGGACGAGGTCGATTACCTCCGAGGTCATAAGGTCGGTCGCGACCGTTCCCGGTTCTCCCCCTCGGATACGTCATTTTACGTATACGGTTTTGCGATGCAGCAACCGATAGTCGTTCAAGCAACGGTCAGTTCTTCGTTGCGGACGAACGAGAAGAGGGGTTCGAACCAATGACATTCAAGGCAAAGCTTGGCGGCGCGCTCGTTGCTGCCATTATGTCGACGACGGCGCTTCACGGCGCCTTTGCTGCCGACGACACGATCAAGATCGGCGTTCTCCATTCGCTTTCGGGCACCATGGCTATCTCCGAGACGACCCTCAAGGACGTCATGCTGATGCTCGTCGACGAGCAGAACAAGAAGGGCGGCGTTCTCGGCAAGAAGCTCGAAGCCGTCGTGGTCGATCCGGCTTCCGACTGGCCGCTGTTTGCCGAAAAGGCCCGCCAGCTGATCTCCCAGGACAAGGTCGCCGCCGTCTTCGGCTGCTGGACCTCGTCTTCGCGCAAATCGGTGCTGCCGGTCTTCGAGGAGCTGAACTCTATCCTGTTCTACCCGGTGCAGTACGAGGGTGAGGAATCCTCGCGCAACATCTTCTACACCGGTGCCGCTCCAAACCAGCAGGCCATTCCGGCGGTCGACTACCTGGCCGAGACCGAAGGCGTAGAGCGCTGGGTTCTCGCCGGCACCGACTACGTCTATCCGCAGACGACCAACAAGATCCTGAAGGCCTACCTGATGTCCAAGGGCGTCAAGGAAGAGGACATCATGATCAACTACACGCCATTCGGCCATTCCGACTGGCAGACGATCGTCTCCGACATCAAGAAGTTCGGCTCCGCCGGCAAGAAGACCGCCGTCGTCTCCACCATCAACGGTGATGCGAACGTGCCCTTCTACAAGGAACTCGGCAACCAGGGCATCAAGGCCGAGGACATCCCGGTCGTTGCCTTCTCTGTCGGCGAAGAAGAACTTGCTGGCCTCGATACCGGCCCTCTCGTCGGCCATCTCGCTGCCTGGAACTATTTCCAGTCGGTCGATGCTGACGTCAATGCCGAGTTCATCAAGGAATGGCATGCGTTCACCAAGAACGAGAAGCGCGTGACCAACGACCCGATGGAAGCCGCCTATATCGGTTTCAACGCCTGGGTGAAGGCCGTCGAAGCCGCTGGCACGACCGATACGGACGCCGTGCTCGACTCGATCATCGGCGTTGCCGTTCCGAACCTTTCGGGCGGCTATTCCACCGTCATGCCGAACCATCACATCACCAAGCCGGTGCTGATCGGCGAAATCCAGGCCGACGGCCAGTTCGAGATCGTTCAGGAAACGCCGGCAGTCGTTGGTGACGAGTGGTCCGATTACCTGCCGGACTCCAAGGACCTGATCTCCGACTGGCGCAAGCCGATGGAGTGCGGCAACTTCAACGTCGCCACCGGCAAGTGCGGCGGCAAGGGCAGCTGATCCGGCGAAGTTGAGGGCTAAACCTGCCCCTCATCCTAACCCTCTCCCCGTTTCGATGGGGAGAGGGGACGTGCCATACGGAGCGCTGACGCGGACTGGATAGGGCGCGGCAAATGTCCTTCTCCCCGCATGCGGGAGAAGGTGCCGGCAGGCGGATGAGGGGCAAGAGCCATCAACCGTCCGGCCATCCCCGGGGAACTTCGACATGCTTATCCGTCTTTTCAGTCTGATTTTCCTTATCCTTTCCGTCGCCGCGCCGGTCCAGGCGCAGAGCGATCCGAAACCTTTGATCGATGCGCTTGCCAAAGCCGATTTCAATGAGGCCGAAAAGCTGATCGGCCAGATCGCCGCGACCGGCGACACAAGGGTTGTCCCGGCGCTGGGAGCCTTCGCCGAAGGCGACCTCTATTTCCGCAAGTCGGACAACCTGGTCTTCATTGCAAAAGCCGCAGGCTCCAGTTTCGAACTGATCGACCCGCTGACGGGTGCTTCCGCCGGTACGGTTCCGAAGAGCGCCGTCACCAAGATCAGGGTGAACAACAATCTCCGTCGTGTCATCCGCTCCGTCATGGGCGGGCTTACCCTTCTGAGCCCGGACCGGGCTGTTCGCCTGCAGGCCGCCGATGCGGTGCTCCGCTCCCCAAGCCCGGAAAACCTCGAACTGGTCGAGGCGGCGCTTGCCAAGGAGACGGACGGTGAGGTCAAGGCGCGCATGGAGGAGGCGCGGGCGGTATCGGTGCTTTCCTCCAATCGTTCTGTCGACGAGAAGCGCGCCGCCATCGAGACGATCGGGAGCCTCGGCGGACGCAATGCGCTCGGTATCCTGAATTCCGTGTCCGGCTCGATCGATGCGAGCCTCAAGGGTGATCTCAATACCGCGATCTCCTCGATCGAAAGCGAACTTCAGCTCTGGGACATGGCGCAGAACGTCTGGTACGGCCTGTCGCTCGGTTCGGTCCTGCTGCTTGCCGCGATTGGCCTTGCGATCACCTTCGGCGTGATGGGCATCATCAACATGGCGCATGGCGAAATGGTCATGCTCGGCGCCTATTCCACCTTCGTGGTGCAGGATATGATCCGCTCGAACGCACCCGGCCTGTTCGACTGGTCGCTGGCGATCGCGCTGCCTGTCGCCTTCCTGGTGACGGGCGCCGTCGGCTTCGTCATCGAACGTGGCGTCATCCGCTTCCTTTACGGCCGGCCGCTCGAAACCCTGCTCGCCACCTGGGGCGTTTCGCTCATCCTGCAGCAGGCGATCCGCTCGATCTTCGGCCCGACCAACCAGGAGGTCGGCAATCCGTCATGGATGTCCGGCTCGTTCGCGCTCGGAGGGCTGACGATCACCTGGAACCGCCTGTGGATAGTGGTTTTCTCTCTGTCGATCTTCGTGGCGCTGCTGGTGGTGATGAAGAAGTCCGCCTATGGCCTCAGCATGCGGGCCGTCACCCAGAACCGCCGCATGGCGTCGTCCATGGGCATCAGGACGCCGTGGGTCGATGCGCTCACTTTCGCGCTGGGCTCGGGTATTGCGGGTATCGCCGGCGTTGCGCTTTCCCAGATCGACAACGTCTCGCCCAATCTCGGCCAGAGCTACATCATCGACAGTTTCATGGTTGTGGTCTTCGGGGGCGTCGGCAACTTGTGGGGCACGCTGGTCGGGGGGCTCTCGCTCGGCGTGCTCAACAAGTTCCTCGAACCCTCGGTCGGCGCCGTGCTTGGCAAGATCCTCGTGCTGGTGCTGATCATCCTGTTCATCCAGAAACGTCCGCGCGGCCTCTTCGCGCTCAAGGGAAGGGCGGTGGAAGCATGATCACGGGCTTCATCCTGCGCGCGCTCGAAGGCAAGATCGTCATCGCCGTCGCGATCCTTCTGGGTGTCGCCATCCTCGTGCCGGCGCTCAACCTGCTCGCCCCGCCGGACAGCGCCCTGCACATCCCGACCTACCTCATGGCGCTGATGGGCAAGTATCTCTGCTACGCGCTGCTGGCGCTGGCGCTCGATCTCGTCTGGGGTTATTGCGGCATCCTCTCGCTCGGCCACGGCGCCTTCTTCGCGCTCGGCGGTTATGCAATGGGCATGTACCTGATGCGGCAGATCGGTTCGAGGGGTGTCTACGGCAACCCGATCCTGCCGGACTTCATGGTCTTCCTCAACTGGAAGGAACTGCCCTGGTTCTGGTACGGGTTCGACTGGTTCGCTTTCGCCATGGTCATGGTGCTCTTCGTGCCCGGCCTGCTTGCGTTCGTGTTCGGCTGGTTCGCTTTCCGCTCTCGCGTCAATGGCGTCTATCTGTCGATCATCACGCAAGCCATGACCTATGCACTGATGCTTGCCTTCTTCCGCAACGACATGGGCTTCGGCGGCAATAACGGCCTCACCGACTTCAAGGACATTATCGGTTTCCCGGTTCAGGCGGATGGAACGCGCGCGGTGCTCTTCGCCATGTCGGCGATCATGCTGGCGCTCTGCCTCGTCATCGCATCGGCGATCGTCCGCTCGAAATTCGGCAAGGTTCTGGTCGGGGTGCGCGATGCGGAGAGCCGGGTGCGTTTTCTCGGCTTTAGGGTGGAAAACATAAAGCTCTTCACATTCGTCGTGTCGGCGATGATGGCGGGGGTCGCCGGGGCTCTCTTCGTGCCGCAGGTCGGCATCATCAACCCCGGCGAATTCGCGCCGGCCAACTCGATCGAAGTTGTCGTCTGGACGGCGGTCGGCGGTCGCGGCACGCTGATCGGCCCGATCATCGGCGCGGTGCTCGTCAATGCCGGTAAGAGCTTCTTCACCGGCGCCTTCCCGGAATTCTGGCTCTATGCGCTGGGGGGCCTCTTCATCGCCGTGACGCTCTTCCTGCCGAGAGGCATCGTTGGCACGATTCAGCACGGCTTCAAGGCGCGCCAGGCGCTGAAGGCCGCAGCGGAAGCCGAGAAGGGCAGGGGCGACGAAGAGGCGGTGGCGCGGGCCGTGCAGGCGGCGGAATGAGAGACGGGGGCACGAACCGATGAACACGATTGCCGAAACGAGAACGAAGAGCCTGCTCTACCTCGAAAACGTCTCCGTTTCCTTCGACGGATTCAAGGCGCTGAATTCGCTTTCCTTCGTCGTCGAACCCGGGGAACTCAGAGCCATCATCGGTCCAAACGGTGCCGGTAAGACGACGATGATGGACATCATCACCGGCAAGACCCGGCCGGATACCGGCACGGTGCTCTTCGAGGATACGGTCGATCTTACGAGACAAGACGAGGCGGATATCGCCCAGCTCGGCATCGGCCGGAAATTCCAGAAACCGACCGTGTTCGAAAGCCATACGGTCTGGGACAATCTGGAACTGGCGCTGAACCGCGACCGCGGTGTCTTCGCGACGCTCTTCTACACGCTTTCCCCCGAAGACAAGGCGCGTATCGAGGAAATTCTCGAAACGATCCGGCTGACGCATCGAAGGCAGGAACTCGCCGCCAACCTCTCGCATGGCCAGAAGCAATGGCTGGAGATCGGCATGCTGCTCGCCCAGGAGCCGAAGCTGTTGCTGGTGGACGAGCCGGTCGCGGGGATGACCGATGCCGAGACCGTCGAAACGGCGGAGCTCTTGAAAGAGATCGCCAAGACGCGATCGGTCGTCGTCGTCGAACACGACATGGGCTTCATCCGCGATCTTGGCGTCAAGGTGACCTGCCTCGCGGAGGGTTCGGTGCTGGCGGAGGGCTCGATCGATTTCGTTTCGAACGATCCGAAGGTGATCGAAAACTATCTGGGGCGGTGACCATGCTGACAGTCAACAACGTCAATCTTCACTACGGCGCGGCACAGGCGCTGCGGGGCGTCTCGATCAATGCTGACATGGGCAAGATCACGTGTGTGCTGGGGCGCAATGGCGTGGGGAAAAGCTCTCTTCTGCGCGCCATTACCGGCCAGCACGCGGTGAGCGCGGGTACGATCAGCTTTCAGGGTGAGGTGCTGAACGGCCTGCCGCCCTATGCGCGCGCCAAGCACGGGATCGGATATGTGCCGCAGGGGCGGGAGATCTTTCCGCTGCTGACCGTACAGGAGAATCTCGAAAGCGGCTATGCGCCACTCGCCCGCAAGGACAAGTTCATTCCAGATGAAATCTTCTCGCTGTTCCCGGTCTTGAAATCCATGCTCGGCCGTCGCGGCGGCGACCTTTCCGGCGGCCAGCAGCAACAGCTTGCAATCGGCCGCGCTATGGTGACGCGGCCCAAGATCCTCGTCTTGGACGAGCCAACGGAAGGCATCCAGCCATCGATCATCAAGGATATCGGCCGGGCAATCCGCTATCTCCGCGACAGCACCGGCATGGCCATTCTGCTGGTCGAGCAGTATCTCGATTTCTGCCGGGAGCTTGCCGACCAAGTCTACATCATGGATCGCGGCGAGATCGTGCATGAAGGGGCCGCCGAAACATTGGATACGGCAGAAGCGAGACGGCATCTGACTGTCTGATGCTAGTATTTCGCCGGTGAATGTTTGTATCGCATCGCAGTATTTCGTGCGTTTCATATCGGGCTGATGTGTGTTACCAAGGCCGTGTTTAGGGCATATTCCGCATATCGTTGACACACCACTCTTGCACCCATGATGAGGCGCTGATGGAATTTGCATGCGTTGCTGGTAGGCTTGCCAACACTGCTCTTACTCGCATGATCGCGGTAGGGGCTTTTTTCTTGGCTGCAAGCGGGGCCTATGCGGGTTGCGGCCAGCCGATGGAGCCGGGACGCCATCCGATGGTTGTCGAGGCCGACGGCACCATTCGTTCTGCGGTCTATTTCATCCCGTCCTCCTATACCGGCAAGGACAAGGTTCCGGTCGTTTTCGATTTGCATGGCAGCAACAGCAATCCAGATGGCCAACTGAACAGAAGCTCGTGGGACAAGGTGGCGGAAAAGAACGGCTTCATTGTCGTTGCGCCGCAAGGCAGCCTGCCCGGCAAGTTTACCGGCACCTATGCCTGGAACGTTCCTTTTGTGACCAGGCAAGAGGGCGGCCTCGACGAGATCGCCTTCATTCAGCAGGCGCTGAAGACCGTGAAGGAGGAATTCTGTGTTGATCCGGCCCGCATCTACGGATCGGGTTATTCCGGCGGCGGTCGCATGCTCTCGGCCTATCTCTGCTCCGGCCGCGACGATTTTGCAGCCGTCGGCGTCGTGCATTCATTGCGCGCCGGCCGCCCCGTGGAGATCGGCGGGAAATGGGTGCCGGATCAGGCCAATTGCAATCCGGCCCGCCCCGTCTCGATCATGGCTTTCGCCGGCCTGAAGGACACGGCGAACCCTTACGCCGGCGGCGGCAGCGCTTACTGGCAATACGGTTTCAAAGTAGCGATCCAGCGCTGGACGGAACTGGACGGCTGCAAGGGCGACGGCAATCCCAAGACCGTCGAGGATGTTACGTTCAGCCTCTACGGCGCCTGCAAAAGCGGTGCGCGCATTGTATCCTATGTCTTTGCCAATGGGACGCATGCCTGGCCGAAGCAGGCTCCTGCGACGGAAGCCGTGCTGGCGGCCGCCAAGGACGGCGCCGCGAGCGTCGTCCCGGCCGTGTCCGTCGCGTCCGCCAAGCCCGCGTTCGATCCGAATGTTGATCCTGCGTCGCGGATGTGGGAGTTCTTCGGTAAGGCCGACAGTACCGATGTCGTCGCCACCGCCGTCCCGGTCAAGATCAGTTCCGGGACTGCGTCTGGCACGGGTGTTGCATCGGACTGCGGAACGCAAGCCGATCTTCAGGGGAATACGTGCAACAGCAGCCAGCCGACCGATATGCGCCGCAGCGGGCAAGAGGGGCAGGGCGCCTTGTAACCAAGGCTTTCGGCGGGCGCACGAAGCTTGCCGAATTCTTCCAGGAAGGCTGCGCAAAAATACGCCTTCCAGAGACATTTTCGCCTGAAATGGAGGCGATCCTCATCAATACGTCAGGGGGACTGACGGGCGGCGACGCGATCGAATGGTCCGTCGCCGCTGCGGCTTCCACGAAGCTTTCGATCACCACCCAGGCGAACGAGAAGATTTACAAGGCCGCCGCCGGTACGGCCTCCGTATCCACCCATATCACCGTGGGCAAAGATGCTTGCCTCCACTGGCTTCCTCAGGAAACCATCCTTTTCGACCAGGCCTCGCTGACGCGCAGGCTCGATGTCGATCTTGCCGAAACCTGCGAATTCCTGGCTGTCGAAGCCGTGCTGCTTGGTCGCAAGGCCATGGGCGAGGCGGTTCGTGGCGGTTTCTTCCGCGATCGCTGGCGGGTGCGCCGGTCAGGCAGGCTCATCCACGCCGAAGAGATGAAATTCGAAGGTGAGATCTGGCGTCTCACAGACGCTGCGGCGGTGCTGTCAGGGCAGGTCGCCTTCGCAACCCTTTTCTATTCCGGTCCGCTTGCCGAGGCGCTTTTCCCGAAACTGAGAGCTTGCCTCGCCGGTACGTCGGGCGGCGCGAGCCCGTGGACTGGCGGTGCCAGCCACTGGAACGGCAAGCTGGTCGCCCGGCTTGTGGCGCCGACCGGATTCGAACTGAGAAAAATCCTGGTACCGGCAATTTCCGTATTGCGTAACGGCGCGCCAGTGCCGAAAGTCTGGAACATCTGATCTTATTGCGGGATTCCCATGAACCTCACCCCCAGAGAAAAAGACAAGCTTCTGATCGCCATGGCGGCGATCGTCGCCCGCCGCCGGCTCGAACGCGGCGTCAAGCTCAACTATCCGGAAACGGTGGCGCTGATCACCGACTTCGTCGTGGAAGGTGCGAGAGATGGCCGTTCGGTGGCCGATCTGATGGAGGCCGGTGCGCATGTCGTCACCCGCGATCAGGTGATGGAAGGGATAGCCGAGATGATCCACGACGTGCAGGTGGAAGCGACTTTTCCGGACGGGACCAAGCTCGTCACCGTGCATGAACCGATACGTTAATTCACTGGGAGATTGAATCATGATTCCGGGCGAAGTGATTGCAGCAGAAGGTGAAATCGAGCTCAATGCCGGTGCGCCGACCGTTGCCGTCGAAGTATCCAACACCGGCGACAGGCCGGTTCAGGTGGGCAGCCATTACCACTTCTTCGAGACCAACAATGCTCTCTCCTTCGACCGGGAAAAGGCGCGTGGCATGCGGCTCGATATCCCTGCAGGGACCGCAGTCCGCTTCGAGCCCGGTCAGACACGTTCCGTCACGCTGATCCCGCTTTCGGGCAAGCGCGCCGTCTATGGCTTTCAGCAGAAGATCATGGGTGCACTGTGAGATTGACGATTGCCGCCGCCATTCTGGCGTTTTCCGCGCTTCCCGTCCTCGCTCAAGAGCCGAAACCTGACTGCAAGAACCCGATCACGCAGATGGAGATGACCTATTGCGAAGAACAGGAGCTGGATGCCGCCGACAAGATACTCAACGCGGAGTATCAGAAGGCCCGCAAGGCCATGAAGACCTGGGACGCCGATGCGGAGGGGAATTTCAAGGGGGCTGAAGATGCGCTCGTAAAGGCGCAGCGCACCTGGATCGCCTATCGCGACGCGCAGTGCGCATCCTATGGATTCCAAGCCCGCGGTGGCACGATGGAGCCGATGCTCATCTACGGCTGCCAGGCGGAGCTTACCCGCAAGCGTACCGAAGAACTCAAAGACCTGATCGAGGCTATGGGGAACTGAGTTCCCCATAAGCGTACCGTTTTTGAAACTGGCCGAAATTCAAAGGTAGACCGACCATGCCCCACAAGATGTCCCGCGCCGCCTATGCCAGCATGTTCGGTCCGACCGTGGGCGACAAGGTCAGGCTGGCCGATACCGAGCTCTTCATCGAGGTGGAGAAGGACTTCACCACCTATGGCGAGGAGGTGAAATTCGGCGGCGGCAAGGTCATCCGCGACGGCATGGGCCAGAGCCAGGCGACGCGGGCGGAGGGCGCGGTCGACACCGTGATCACCAATGCGCTGATTGTCGACCATTCCGGCGTCTACAAGGCTGATGTCGGTCTCAAGGACGGCCGCATCCATGCGATCGGCAAGGCTGGCAATCCGGATACGCAGCCGGGTGTGACGATCATCGTCGGCCCCTCGACCGAGGCGATCGCCGGCGAGGGCAAGATACTGACCGCCGGCGGTATGGATGCGCATATCCATTTCATCTGCCCGCAGCAGATCGAAGAAGCACTGATGAGCGGCGTCACCTGCATGCTGGGCGGCGGCACCGGCCCGGCGCATGGCACGCTTGCCACCACCTGTACCGGCGCCTGGCATATCGAACGGATGATCGAGAGCTTCGATGCTTTCCCGATGAACCTCGCACTTGCCGGCAAAGGCAATGCGTCACTGCCGAAGCCGCTCGAAGAGATGATCCTGTCCGGCGCCTCTTCGCTCAAGCTGCACGAGGATTGGGGGACGACGCCGGCCGCGATCGACAACTGCCTGACAGTCGCCGATCAATATGATGTGCAGGTGATGATCCACACGGATACGCTCAACGAAAGCGGCTTTGTGGAGGATACGGTCGCAGCCATCAAGGGACGCACCATCCACGCCTTCCATACCGAGGGGGCGGGCGGTGGGCACGCTCCGGATATCATCAAGGTCTGCGGGCAGCCGAATGTCATTCCATCCTCCACCAACCCGACCCGGCCTTATACGGTCAACACGCTCGCCGAACATCTCGACATGCTGATGGTCTGCCATCACCTGTCGCCGTCCATTCCCGAAGACATCGCCTTTGCCGAAAGCCGCATCCGCAAGGAAACGATCGCGGCGGAAGACATCCTGCATGATATCGGCGCCTTCTCGATCATTTCTTCGGACAGCCAGGCTATGGGCCGTGTCGGGGAAGTGGCGATCCGTACCTGGCAGACAGCCGACAAGATGAAACGCCAGCGCGGACGGCTGAAGGAAGAGGCCGGCGACAACGACAATTTTCGCGTCAGGCGCTATATCGCCAAGTATACGATCAACCCGGCGATCGCTCACGGTGTCAGCCACGAGATAGGCTCCGTCGAGGTCGGCAAGCGCGCCGATCTCGTACTCTGGAACCCGGCCTTTTTCGGTGTGAAGCCGGAGATGGTGCTGCTCGGAGGTTCGATTGCGGCTGCCCCGATGGGCGATCCGAACGCATCGATCCCCACGCCGCAGCCGATGCACTACCGGCCGATGTTTGCCGCCTACGGAAAGCTGAGGACGAATTCCTCGATTACCTTCGTCAGCCAGGCATCGCTCGATGCCGGCCTATCCCAGCGCCTCGGCGTCGCCAAGAAACTGGTGGCGGTCAAGAACGTCCGCGGTGGTATTTCCAAGGCGTCGATGATCCATAATTCGGCGACCCCGCATGTGGAGGTCGATCCTGAGACCTACGAAGTCCGCGCGGATGGGGAACTCCTGACCTGCGAACCAGCCACCGTGCTGCCGATGGCTCAGCGCTACTTCCTGTTCTGAGATCGAATTCAAGGCGTAGGCGACAATGAACCGGTGGACATCGACCGGGTGGTCCCTTGTCACTCACGTATGCACAGAGCGCATGGCTGTTATGTCGCAGACCTTTGATGCTGCACTGCAAGATATTTTACGTTAGTTTTTGTCGTCTCATTCAGGCGGTCCCCCAAGCCGTCGATTTTCCACGATTTTAGGAGAGTTGAATCCATGCTTATTGGAAAACGCATTCCCAATGTGACGTTCCGGACCCGCGTGCGCGACGAATCGATCGGCGGTCCGAATCCATTCCGTTGGGAAGATAAGACGACAGCAGATTATTTCGGCGGAAAACGTGTCGTACTCTTCTCTCTCCCGGGCGCCTTCACGCCGACCTGCTCGACCTATCAGCTGCCGGATTTCGAAAAGCTTGCCGGCGAGTTCAAGGCAGAAGGCATCGATGAGATCTACTGCATCTCCGTCAACGACGCCTTTGTCATGAATGCCTGGGGAAAGAGCCAGAACCTTGAAAAAGTGAAGCTCATCCCGGATGGTTCGGGTGAATTCACCCGCAAGATGGGCATGCTGGTCGCCAAGGACAATCTCGGCTTCGGCATGCGTTCCTGGCGTTATGCGGCTATTATCAATGACGGCATCGTCGAGCAGTGGTTCGAGGAGGAAGGTTATTCCGACAACTGCGATTCCGACCCTTACGGCGTTTCTTCGCCGCAGAACATCCTGGAAAATCTGAAGTCGACCAAGATCGCCGCTTGATCTGGTGTATTCCGCTTCATCCAAAACCCGGACGCGAGTCCGGGTTTTTTTGTTCACTGCCCAAAAGTCTTGCTCGCGGCGGCAAGCTCCGCAATGATGCGGTTTTCGCAGACAGACGAGTGTCCCATGCAGCATATCCGTTCCTACCATCCCGCCGGCGTCATCACTGATCCGCCCGTCGACGTCGTGACCTTGCCGCACGACCTGCGTCATCTGCGCCGCAAGCTGCTGCATCTTTCCAACGGTGACATGGTGATGCTCGACCTCAAGGATGCAGTGCTCTTCCACCACGGGGACCGTCTGGTGCTCGACAATGGCGACACTGTCGAGGTGCGAGCCGCACCCGAAAAGCTCTTCGAGGTGACGGCGCGCGACGCGCTGCACCTGATCGAGCTTGCCTGGCATCTCGGCAACCGGCATCTTTCGGCGCAGATCGAGGAAGGCCGTATCCTCATCCTGCGCGATCACGTGATCCGGTCGATGCTCGAAGGGCTCGGCGCGATCGTGACGGAGGTTGAGGAACCGTTCCAGCCGGCTCGCGGTGCCTATCATTCCCATGGTGGGCATTCCCATGGCCATCATGATTGAGCCTGCATGAGCCAGGGCCTCGATACACCGGCGCTGCTGAGACTGATGGCCTGGTTGTCGCCGGCCTTCCCGATCGGCGGTTTCGCCTGGTCCGGCGGGTTGGAGCGGGCAGCATTCGACGGTCTGGTGAAAGATGCAGGAAGTCTGGCCGGTTGGCTTTCGACCCTGCTGCAACATGGTGCGTTATGGAACGATGCGGTGCTGTTTGCGGAAGCCTGGCGGCAGTTCGAGGATGAGGCTTCGCTGAAAGAGACAGCGGAGCTGGCGCTGGCGCTGGCCGGTTCGGCGGAGCGGTTCACCGAGACGCTCTCGCTCGGCAAAGCTTTTGTTGTCGCAGCCTCCGCCTGGCCGCATCCGGCTTTCGATCGCCTGCCGAAAGATGTGCCGTTTCCGGTCGCTGTCGGTTCGGTGGCTGCCGCACATGGCGTCCCGTTGGACCAGGCGCTCGCTGCCTATCTGCATGCGATGGTCTCGCAATCGGTCTCGGCCGGCATCCGGCTTGGCGTCTGTGGGCAGACGGAGGGAGTCAAGGTCCTCGCAGACCTGGAAGGATTGATCGGAGAGGTTGCCAAGAATGCCGCGCGGGCGACGACGGATGATCTCGGCGGTGCCACGGTGCAGGCGGAGATTGCATCACTCCGACATGAAACGCAAAACACGCGGCTTTTCCGTTCGTAGGAACAGGCTAAAGCTGGTCAGGAAAATGAGAAAGGACGGCATATGAAATCGGCGAACGGCCCCTTGCGCGTCGGTATCGGCGGGCCTGTCGGCTCTGGTAAAACGGCGCTGACGGAAAAACTTTGCAAGGCGATGCGGGAAGACTACTCCGTCGCGGTCGTCACCAATGACATCTATACCAAGGAGGATGCCGAAGCGTTGGTGCGCATGCAGGCGCTCTCATCAGACCGTATCGTCGGTGTCGAAACGGGCGGCTGCCCGCATACAGCGATCCGCGAGGACGCGACGATCAATCTTCAGGCGATCGCCGGCTTGACGGAGCGAATTCCGGACCTCGACGTGGTCTTCATCGAATCCGGCGGCGATAATCTGGCGGCGACCTTTTCACCCGATCTTGCCGACATCACCATCTATGTGATTTCCACCTGCCAGGGGGAGGAGATTCCGCGCAAAGGCGGGCCGGGCATTACCCGCTCGGACCTCCTGATCATCAACAAGAAGGACCTGGCACCTTATGTCGGCGTCGATCTCGACGTGATGGATCGCGATGCATCTCGCATGCGCGAGACAAAGCCGCATCTCTTCACCGATCTGAAGCGCGGCGAAGGCGTGGACCATGTGGTCCGGTTCCTGAAGGAACAGGGCGGGCTCTGAGCCGCCCGAGGCAGGCTATGCAAACAATGCCGGCCGGTGGCTTTGTGCCACCGGTCAGTGTTGAGCGGCCGGGAGCGCCTCGTCGCCGAGTTTCCCGACGGGGAGACGCCACGCCGCCCTCTACCTTTGCCTTTTCGGCTTCTCCTCCAATCACAAGCTGAATCGCTTGTTTGATGGCTTCGGCGCCGCGTGTGTTGTAACATAATCGCTAATATATTCTGTGAGGGAGCATGGAACGCCGTCTCGCAGCCATCCTGATTGCAGATGTCGTCGGTTACAGCCATCTGAGCGAGATCGACGAGGAGAGAACACGAGCGCAATTTCACTTCGATGCCGAAAGCATCTTCTTCCCCGCAATTGAAACCAACAATGGTCGGTTGGTGAAAACGATAGGGGATGGTCTTCTTGTGGAATTTCATAGCGTCGTCGATGCGTTGCGTTGCGCGCTCGACGTGCAGGTTCTGAAAGCCGAGCGAAACGCTTCGGTTCCGCCGGATCAGCAAATGCAGTTTCGCATAGGCATCAACCTTGGCGACATTATCGTCGAGGGAGAGGATATCCATGGCGACGGGGTCAACATTGCAGACCGGATACAGGCGCTTGCGGAACCCGGAGGCATAGCAGTCTCCGGTTCCACCTATGATCAGCTGAAATCCAAGCTTCCCGTCGGATATCTGTCGCTCGGCCGGCAGAAGATAAAAGGTATCGCCGAGCCAATCAGGGTCTATCGCGTTCTGCTTCAGCCCGCTGCGGCCGGGAAAACGATCGCCAGCAGAGGGCGCTGGTGGCCCTGGGTCCATGTCGTCACAATCCTAATCTGCGGGCTTCTCCTGGCGAGCATGGTTTACTGGTGGCAGCCCTGGTCGCCTTCGCAATCTCAGGGAGCGATAGGCCGCTTTGCCTATCCCCTGCCGGACAAGCCGTCCGTTGCCGTCCTGCCTTTCATCAACGTGAGCGGTGATGCGACGCACGATCACCTTGCGGAGGGATTGACGGACGATCTCATCACCGAATTGTCCAAGGTGTCCGGTCTTTTCGTCATCGCACGTCATTCGGTCTTCGCCGTTCGCAATACGTCCGGGACGATCCAGGACGTTGCTGCCGAATTGGGGGTCCAATATGTCCTGGAGGGAACGCTGCAACGGGATGGGCTTCGCCTGCGCATCAATGTCAAATTGATCGAGGCGATGACCGGTCTTTCTCTTTGGGCGGAGAAATATGACCGGAAATATGCCGACCTGTTCGCGGTTCAGGATGATGTGATCGGCAAGATCATATCGGCCCTCGCGGTGAAACTGAGCCAGGGCGAACGGACGCAACTGGCACGCATACCGACCGACAATCTGGAAGCATACGATTATTATATGCGGGCCGAGCATGAAGGCTTCATATACGGCGACGTCGCCACCTATCGCCGAACGCTGTCTTTCTACCAGAAGGCCATCGATCTTGATCCCGGTTTTGCGAATGCGCATGCTGGCATCGCCCGCGTGGCGGTCGACGTCTGGCGGAACGACTACAATTTCCTGTGGTCTGCGGCCATTGCCAGGAAGATCGCCTATGACGCTGCCGGGCAGGCTCTGAAGCTGGACCCGAACAACGCGCGCGCCCATGCGGTCCTTGCATTGTTGCAGTGGGTTGACGGCCGCGAGACGGAGGCGCTGGAGTCCGCCAAAACAGCAATCGCAGCGCAGCCGAACGACGCCGAGGCCTATGGTAATCTGGCACTCATATTGGCCCATACCGGCAGCCGAGGGCAGGCGATCACCGAAATCGAGAGGGCGTTGCGACTCGACCCTTCGCCGGCGCCCGGATTCCAACTGCTCGCCGGTATCGTCTTTTATACGGCGCGGGAATATCGGCGGGCTATCCCGCTGATCGAGGCGGCGCTCGGCGACCTGCCCAGAGCCGAACCGGCGCGCGAATATCTCGCCGCCGCCTATGCCAGTGAGGAGGATCAGGCACGCGCTGAACAAGAGGCAGGAAAACTTCTCGAGCTATTTCCTGAAAGCAACCTGACCTACTACAGTTATCTTTATGATTACTGGCGCGACGAAGATCTCGATCGTCATCTGGCAGCACTGAAGTCAGCCGGCGTGCCGCAATGGCCTTTCGCTTTCCAAGGCAAGGATGCCGATCGTGTCAAGGGAACGGATCTCCGCGATCTGATCGACAGCCGGACATGGGTCGGCAGGCACAAGAACGGTACCGATTTCATGCAGTATTTCGACAAGACCGGAAAAACGGCCTATCGCAGCACCAACACAAACATCACTGGCGTCGTTGAAATTCAGGACGACAGTCTGTGTGAAAAATTCGATGGGTATTTTCTGGACAGATTGGTATGCGGTCAGGTTTTCCGCAATACGGATTCAACCGGGCGGAACGATACCTACGTCCATGTCACGCCGCGCTCCCTGCAGTTCTTCTCATTGGTACGCGATGGGCACTAATCTTGAATCCGGTCATTGGGCAGCAGGATGCAGCCAGTCTCCGTGCATTTTTTCAGAAATCAGCGTCTGCTGAACTTCGGACCAGTGCCTTTGCGAATCGACGACCTTTGTGGGGTTCTTTTCCATACCTTCAGCGGCGCCGGGGTCGTAACTTATATAAAGTTTGCCATCGATGATGCGCCAGGCACGCGGGTCGACATTGGTGGTTACCGTTCCGAACGAAACGCCGTCGGCGCAATAGCCGCCATATTGAGGCGCATAGCTGGATGGGTCCTTGACGAAAAGATCGCGGTTTTCCGCGCTCGAAAAATGCCAGACCGCTCCGAGCCAGCGATGGGAATATTTTTCGCTCCCTTCAACAGCTTTGCCTTCGACAAAATAAGCAACCGGATCATATCCCTTGATTGCGACATCGCCAAAGTAACCGGTGTTGACCACATCTTCCGCAAAAGCCGGCTGGGAGAGTGAAATCAACATGGCAGCGCCGCCGATGGCCAATATGTTCGGCATGCATGCCTTCAGACCGTTGCGAGACATCTCAGTCCTCCATTCGTATTTCGTCCCAAGGATCAGGCTATTTGCGCCTGATGCATTCGTTGTAGAGCGGCTCCCCGACGAGTTCGGCTTTCTGACAGACCGCTCCAGCCTTCATTAAAAGTTCGGCAACATCCCAATAGCCGCGCCATCCGGCTTGCGTGAGGGGGGTATAACCGTTCCTCTCGGCGGCTTCGATATCGGCCTTGTGTGCCAATAGAAAGGCCACGACGTCGGCATGACCTTCTTCCGCCGCTGCATGCAATGGCGACATCTTGTAAAAGTTCTTGGCATCATTGACGGCCGCGCCCTTTGCCACGAGCAGTTTCACGACATCCAGATTTCCGGCATAGGAGGCAGCATGCAATGCAGTCAGTCCGCCTTTGTTTCGGACCTCTATATCGGCGCCTCTTTCGAGCAGAAGCGCCACGGCATCGACCCGACCCTTTAGAGATGCCAGTACAAGTGCCGGATCTCCCGCCTCGTTCGGTTCTGACATATCGGAGCCGCCATCCAGCGAGCGCTTGATAAGCTCCAGATCTCCCTGTTCAGCGGCATCTTGCAGAGGGCCAGCCGAAGCAACACCGGCGACCAGCACAACGGCAAAGAAGATTGATCCAAAGGAAACCACGGCACGCCCTCTCCCTACATCGGGTCACGGCCTGATGGTCGTTCTCAAAGGCAGGCCAGTGTTATCGCGGCAACGTTGAATTTTAGCATTTTTCAATTTCTTCGGCAAGTTATGCGTGTCGCGCGACCTTACGATGCCGTCAAAGTAAAGATTTTCAGCCTAAATGACTGCAATGACAGCAGCTATCCATGTGAAGTCGAGGTTTCTGCAAGACCATTATTTATCGGTATCGGCCGTTTTATTGGGCGGTCGAAGGCGGATTCAATGCGCGGGCTGCGGTCAGCTCTGCGGTGGCATGGCTCAACCGCGCGGCAAGCATGCGCATGATCTCCACGGCCACTTGGGGAAAATCGTTCACGAGTTCCAAGAAATGTTCCTTTTTGATCCGCAGGACCTCAAGTGCAGATGTGGCGCGCACGGTGGCAGTGCGAGAAACATCGCAGAGAACCGCGATCTCTCCAACGATGGCGTTCTCTCCGACATCGGCCACCTTGATCTCTCCGGCCGGCGAGGAAACGATAATATCAGCCGTTCCGGAAAGTATCACATAGACCGCGTCGCCCACGTCGCCCTGTCGGCATAGGTCCTG
This sequence comes from Rhizobium sp. YS-1r, assembly GCF_000757525.1. Taxonomy (NCBI): domain Bacteria; kingdom Pseudomonadati; phylum Pseudomonadota; class Alphaproteobacteria; order Hyphomicrobiales; family Rhizobiaceae; genus Rhizobium; species Rhizobium sp. YS-1r. The sequence goes on from NZ_JPYQ01000009.1 coordinate 139,932, forward strand.
GCCCTGGCGGTAGGTCATCCGGTCGGAGGCAAAAGCAAGCAGCTTGAGCTTCGCCGGCTTGATCCGGGCCAAGATGGGTACCTGTCTCAGCATTTCGACTTCGTCTATCAGCAAAATAAGCGTCCTGCCTGTTGCCGTAAGCCCTGCTAACGTCTTCTTCCGCAAAATATTACGATAGCAGTTCCTTGAAAATCCTGTTTGTCTGCGAGAGTTTCAGATAACTGCCGGATTCCGCCAATGTTCCTCGGTGGAAGAGGAGGACCCGGTCGAAGATTTCCGCAAGGCTCGGGTCGGAAAGGACCCAGGTGATGGAAGGGCGATGACCTCCCCGATGCAGATCCTGGATGACACAGCGGGTTATCTGGTCCTGAAGCCGCCGGTCTAGCGCAGACAATGGGCGATTGAAGATAAAATAGTCCGAGCGTTTCAGCAGCGCGCGGGCAAGATTCAGCTTCTGCCGCTGCACCATGGTGAGGCGCTTTCCGCCTGAACCGACGTCGAACTGAAGGCCGACAGACAGCACGTCGTCATAGAGATCGAGAGCGAAGAAAATCTCTCGCATGAGCGTGCGGATCTGATCGGAGGCATCAGCCATCTGGTGGGCAACGCGACCGAAAAGCACGTTGTCCATGAGGCTCGCCGACTTGGAGAAGCGTTGCGGGTCGTGGCGCTCCACCAGTCCGGCCAAGTCGTCGGGAATGTGGGCATGGAACCTTTTGCGCGCGTTGACAATCTTCTCCATGAGGTTCTGGTCCAGCAGACCAAAGCGGTGGCGCGGCTCGATATAGGAGAAGCTCAACCCGAGTATCAGCGTGCGATCCTCCGACGACACCTCGTTCGGGGGGCTGCCTTGAAGCCGCTGAAGCAGACTTTGATAGGCGGGGATCTCATCGGCTGTCATGAAGGTCAGCTGCTGGAAAAACGCATGGTGCGGCGGCAGGTCATGGAAAAGCTCGACGGCATTTTCGGCGATCTCAAAGCCCATCGCGTAAAGATCGTCGTTCAGGCTTGTGCCACCAAGGATCTGTTGGAGATAAGGATGCGTCGCAAGCTGAGGGCTATTCTTCATAGGGTGCTTGGTTGTGCCGAAGAACAGATTTTCGCCGACTGTAGCCTGCGCGTTGTAAAGATCGAAATCGAACGGTACGACGATGTCGTCGAGGTCCTCTTCCGCCAACCGTCTGCGCAGAGAGGTTCGCAGCTCGACAAGATGCAGGCCGATCGTCGTATGGACATCCGGATCGATGGTCGACCGCAACGCGAGATCGAAGATATCCTCGGAGATCTGCACCGCATCCAGCACCGGTCGAATTATCTTGAGAAGATCTTCCGGTCCCTGGGCTCCGGCGGCTGCGTAATCCACCCAGTCGCTGTTGAGGTCGAAGGCTGGATTGCCCGCCTTGCGTGCTTCAATCGCGTATGTTTCGAATTCGCGGGCATTCCCACCTTCGTACCGTGCCTCTCTCAAAGGTGAGTGTTTCAGCCCATAGAGCAGGTTGTCGCGCAGCGTTCCATGCAGGAAGAAAGTATCGGCCGATGCATAGGATATCCTGCGGCCGGTGATCGATTCCGGAAGTTGGAGCAGGTCGCGGCCATCGATGGTAACGCCGCCCGAATCCGGCCAGGCGAGCCTGCCGAGCGCCTCCGCAAAGGCTTCAGCTCCGCTGCCGTTGGCGCCGACAATGGCAACGGTTTCATTAGGCTTGATCTCGGTTGAGACCTGGTTCAGGAGCCGGGCGCCGCTGTCGTCGCTGAGCGAGAGGTTGTTGATGACGAGTGCGCTTTTCAGCGCCGCCACCGGTGCTGTCGCAACCGCCTGGATGCCGCTGTCGATCAGCGGCTCCACGTTGAACTGTTCATAGACCTGGGAATATTTGACCTGCACATCCTGGCGAGCCTGATCCCAATCGATGAGCTCCTTCAGCGGTCCAGGCAAGTCCTTGTAGGCGGCAATGACGGCCACCAACTGGCCGATGTCCAGCCTGCCCAGCAGAACGAAATAGCCGCCGATAGCGTAGAAGAGGAACGGTGTGACCTGGGCAAGGAAGTTGTTGATGAATTTCACCAGGAACTTCCATTGATAAAGGTCGTAGCGGATGGAGAAGATGCGCCCGAGACGCCAGGCGATGTCGGCACGCTCCAGGTTGGAGGTGTCGTTGCCATGGATCGCGCCAATGCCGTCGACGATTTCGCTCACTCGCCCGGATAGTTCGCGGGCTGTAATCTGACGCTGACGTCCGAGCTCCAGCAGTCTTTTCCTCATGCGCGGTATGAGGATTGCCTGAACCACGACGATGCCTGCGGCGATCATTCCGAGCCAGAAGTTCTGGACGATGATAAAGATAAGCGTCGTGAGTGCCTGGCCACCGAGCAGCGCCGGCTGAACGAACGCGTCTCCGGTGAAGCCGCCAAAAGGCTCCACTTCATCCTTGATCATGGTCGCAATCTCGGCGGATTTCACCCGCTTGAAATGCTTGGGTGGAAAGCGCAGGACGCGGTCGATGAGCTCGAAGCGGATGCGGCGCAGCAGACGTTCGCCGAGCCGGCCCTTATAGGTGTTGATGTACAGCTTGAAGAGGCCGTTCACCACCACCAGTGCCAGGAAGATGAGGCTGAGCACTGCAAGCATCTGCAGGCGGTTGAGCTCGATGCCCCTGAAGAACTCAACATTGCCGAAGAGCGGAACGTCATAGGCAATATGCAGGAATGTCTGGCGTGTGTCCGGATCCTCGAAACCACTGCCCTGGATCGGTCCGTTGACGATCCGTTTCGGCAGGTCGAAAGCCAGGAAGTAGGGCACCATGGAGGCCGCAACGACAAGCAGAATCCACAGTTGCTGCAGCCGGGTATTCTTCCAGATATAGCGGAGCAGGCTCTTTTCCATCGTTGTCGTCAACCCGCTCGGAAGCTCACGGCCGGGACGAAAAGGCCACAAGGGAAAGGGTTTGTAGAAACGAAGCCACGGAAACTCCCACCAGCGAAGTAGATCGACCTATCATCATCGACAAACGCGCCAAACACAATGCAGTCGCTGTGAACGAAGGGAAAAAGGGTGCGCGACGAGTTTGATGACGTGGTTCATCGGCAGCAACGGGATGAAAAGCCCGAACCAAATCCGGCTGCATCGCCCATCGTCATTCATTGCGGTTCTTGAAGTTGGTTGCGAAGCCATGCCACGATACAGGCAGATATTTGCGATTTATGACATGGGACGCTAGCGAGCAACCTGCCGGCCTGGGAGTTAAATCTCCACGATCTGTCCTTCATATGCCGCGAAAGCGCCGGGGAAAACGAGTTTTGCGCTGCGCTCCATCTCAGCGAGCTGCTGATCTGTGCGCGAGGGAGCATGATGGAACATGGCAAAGCGTCTTGCATGCGCCATCTGGGCCAGCTTGATTCCGTGTTGCCAAGAAGAATGACCGAAGCCCCTGAAATGCTGCATTTCGTCTTCGTTGTAGGTGCAATCGTAGACGACCAGATCGGCGCCTTTCATTAATTCCAGCAGGGTGGGATCGTAGACCCCCGGACTGTGTTCGACATCGTAGACCAGCGCTACGGATTTGCTTCTCCACTCGATCCGGTAGCCGACCGCTCCGCCTGGATGGTTCAACATGAAGGTCCTGATCGTTATGCCTTTGCGGGGCGTGAGCATCTGTCCAGGGCTGAAGTCGCGGAAATTGACTGTCGCGGGGAAGGCGTGAAGCGGAAACCATGGTGGGCTGATGAACTGTTCGACCATCTGCCGTGTAGTCATCTTACCGTGCAGGTGGCCTGACCAGATATTCGTCTTGACCGACGGACGGTAGATGGGGTCGAAGAAGGGCAAGCCGATGATGTGATCATAGTGGCAGTGGCTCAAGAACAGGTCGACATCGCTCACGCCGTCGGCGGCCAAGGCAAGGCCAGCCTCGCGCAGACCGGAACCAGCGTCGAACAAAATGCGATCATCACCGCAGCGGATTTCGATGCAGGCCGTATTGCCGCCATAGCGGCTGAAATCGGGGCCGGATACGGGAATGCTGCCGCGGACCCCCCAGAACCTCACTTGAAGCCTATCGTTGTTCATCTTTTCTTAAAATGACCTTCCGGGCATGAGCCTCTCAGGAAATAGTCAAAGGAAATCAGTCGCCTGACTATCCGAGATGCGATGCCTTTGCTGCCTCCATTCCTTCTCTGTCAGGATAACCCCTGAAAGACACAAGCGCTACGGCGTCCATTGCAGAGGGACAGTCGGCTCCCGGCATCGATCCTTCGGGTTGCATGGCTATGTTTGGTTCTGGGCCAAGAGCAGAAGCAGGACATAAGCGACAACCGTGACCATAAGTCCGCGGAAAGCGTAGGACACAAGTTTATATTTCTGGGTCGCGATCAGCGAGAGAACATCCGCATTGTCCAGATATTCCTTGAAGAGGTAGCCGATATCGCCGTGCTCGGCAGCCTGCTCGAAGACTGGCCGATGCTGAGTCCACGTGCCCCAGAACAGCGTTGTCGATTTTTTTGCCTTGCGCGGCAATACAACCATTATCGCCGACAGTATTGACCAAACAGACGCCAACGCCAGAGCTCCAGAAAAAGTTATCTCTATCCAGCTTCCCTGGGAATAGCGTGACCAGTTAAAAACGTTTCTTCCTTCCGTGGAGGAAACAAGGAAGGCAAGCATGAACGTAAAAATGTAAGCTGCCTTCTGGTCCGAGATTTTTATTTGGTCGTAATAGACATCGTTTATCTTGCGTACGTGATTAAAATATTCCTCGGTGACCTCACCGGACGCCATCGGCATTTCCAGCAACTCGGTAGGTGCGCCTTCAAAGTCACTCACTCATTTTCCCTCCGCATATCAACTGTTTCCCTGTTAATACACTCTGGCAGGAAAGCAATCCTCTTGCCGGCGTGCTTCTTGACACTTGCGGAGTTTACACGCAGTGGTGAGGCATGTTGGGGGTTCTCTGTCGATTTTATCTCGTAGCCATGTCGGCGTCCGTGCTTGCCGGCGGATTGGTGTCGCCTGCGGTGGCGGACCCTGTTCCGCGTTCAGGCCCGGCTGCGGGGGCCGTCATTGCACGCAAGGCGGGGGAAGAAGTCCGCTTCATCGATGTTTCGAACTGGCGGTTCGTGGACCTCAGGCAAGACCTGCTCACCGGCGACGTGTTGCGCACGAATGCCACAGGTCAATTGGCAATTTTATTTTCCGACAGGACCCAGATTCGCCTTGGCCGCAATTCCGCGCTTGTCGTGAAACAGGTTACATCCGGCACCAGTGCCGACACCGTACTTCAACTGCAGTCCGGCACCATCTGGGCTCGCGCCGAGCGCGGCGGGCCTGGCGTGCAGGTCGAGACGCCCGCGGCCGCGGCGGCGATCCGCGGCACGGACTGGACGATGACCGTCAGTGGAAGCCAGACCTCTCTTACGGTTCTGGAAGGCGTCGTTCAGTTCAGCAATCCGCAGGGCAGTGTAGAGGTCAGGCAGGGTGAGGGGGCGGTCGCCTCGATCGGCCAGGCCCCACGCAAGGTGGTCATCGTCGAATCAGACGACCGCGAGCAGATGCTCTTCTACCTGCCGCCACGCGAGGCTTTCGAGCGCATGCCGCCATCGGTGCAACCCGTTGCGGACATGCGCCGGCATGCTGATCGTATCACCGCGATGCCGCCGGAACAGCGCAGCACCGAGGATTGGGTGTCGCTTGCAGAAGCGCAGCTTTCGCTGGAGGGGCGGGCAAGGACCAAAGAGACGCTCGCTGTGCTCCAAGGTCGGCAGCTCTCCGCAGCGCAGCGGGCGCGTGTTACCCTTATCGAGGCCATACTCGCGGCGAGCGAGACCCGATATGCTGATGCCGCACGGCTGTTCGCCAAGGCTGAACGAGGGCTCGATTCCAAACGGCGTGGTATCGCGCTTTATGGCGGCTATTACGCCCGCTCGCTTGCTGATCCGAATCGGGTCGAGCCGTTGCCGCCTCAGGTAGGAGGACCGGACGGAGCCTTCCTGCGCGCTTACGCGGTCGGTTTCCTCCAGGATCTCAAGGCCGCGATCAAAGTTCTGGCGGATGCCGAGAAACAGTACCCCGACGATCCGGAGCTTCCCGCCTATCGCGCATGGCTGGCGTTGCTATTGAATGATCGGCAGCAGGCACAAGACGCGATGAAAAAGGCGCTTGCAATCGATCCTCAGGAGCCGACCGCCCTTGAGGTGCGTTCCCATTACAAGGCCGGAATAGAGGGCGACATCGATGGTGCGCTCGCCGATGCTGAAGCCGCCGTCAGGGTCACCCCGGGGAGCAGCTCGACCTGGAACGAGATCGGAAACCTGCAGTCGGAGCGCAGCGCCGGTCGCGAAGCGGAGGCTGCCTACAGGAAGGCGATCGAACTCGATCCGGAAGATCCGGTGGCGCGGGCCAATCTGGCCTTCTTCTATCTGGACCTTAATCGTGTCGAGGACGCGAAGCGGGAAATCGATCTGGCGCTGGAACGCGATCCGACGCTCAGCGTAGCGTTGATTGCCCGTGGCCGCTACTTCATGCAGACCGGCGATATGGACAGGGCGCTTGAGGATCTGCTGGCCGGTACGGTTTCCGATCCGGCCTATGCCGAAGGTCAGGCATTGCTGGCTGCGGCCCTTTATCAGAAGGGAGATCGGGTCGCCGCCGAACAGGCGGCCGACAATGCGGATCGGCTGGATGACAACAGCCCCGGAATTTCGGCCCTTCGCACGTCGGTCGCCATCGATAGTTACGATTCCGAAGGCGCCATCCGCAACGCGCAGGAATATGTGAAGCGTGCCAGGGCCCGCGGCGGACAATACAGTTCGCTTGGCGCCAACCAGCAGGCCGGCTCGGCCTTGAACTATGCGTTCCGCTTTCAGGGGCTGAATGCCTGGGGCGAATATTACAGCGATGCCGTGTTCGATCCGTTCTCGGGCGTCTCCTATATCGACCAGGGCATTCGCGGTAGCGCCAACCCTTTCGCAAACGGCTATCTCTACGGCGTCGACATCATCAACAATAGCCCCAATGGTCAGGGCTTCTCGTCAATTCTGCAGGGATTGCTGCTCGAGCCCACTCTGATTTCGTCACGCACCCGCGGTATCGATCTGCTTCCCCAGCCATTCCTGGAAGCTTCGATCGGTGGCGGCATTACGAGTACGGGCGGAGACCTGGGCTATGTCGCCGAAGGGGAAGTTCAAGGCTACAGCAATCTTCCCTTCCCGATCAGTTTCTATGCCAATCTGGAATGGCAAACGCTGCCGGACAGCCGCGATATCAGCGGACTGACAGATCTCGATATCGACAACAAGGTTTTGGGTGGCAACGTATATCTGACTGCCAGCCCGACGCCTTACGACCGGTTCGTTCTGTATTTCAATCAGGCGCACGCCGATTTCAGCCGGGATTCTCAGACTATCTTAGTCCCCGGTTTTGCTTTCGTGGACGATATCGATGCTACTACCACGATTACCAATGGCGGAATCGGCTGGAGTCATACATTCAGCTACGAGAACATTCTCAATGCGGCCGTGCTTTTCAACGAGCAGAAGAGCAAAAGCGACCTTTCCCAAGGGTTTGTCATCGGTGGGGTCCCCATCGTCGGTACGGTGACTAACGAACTCCATACACAGACTTACATTGCAGCAATCAATCACAGTATTGGAATGGAAAAATTTGCCCTTCGATATGGTATAGAGGGGGGCTGGATCGACGCGTTTCAATCTCTAGAAGGCTCAGACAGAAACGGTGTCGGCCGCATCTATGCCGATCTGCTTCACGACATAACGGCCGACCTCAAGGCCGAGTATGCGTTGTTCGGCTCGCTGATCTCGGATGACACAGCCGACACGGTGAGGCTCGATCCGCGCGTCGGTATCGCCTGGTCGCCGTTCGAAGGGCAATGGTTGCGTGCCGGATTTATCCGCAACAGCGTCGATCTGAGCACACCGACCTTGTCGCCAGTCGGTATCGTCGGCCTCCAGCAGAACGAAATTTCATTCGATCCGGGTGGTTCGCTGGATACCTACGCTTTTCGCTGGGATGCGGAATGGACAACGGATTTCTTCACGGCGTTGGAATATCAACACCAGGACGTCCACGACGCCAGCATCATCCTTCCTCTGCAGGCCGATACCTTTGATACGGGCCGCGGAAGCATCGACCGAACCAGCTTGACCGCGAATCTCTTGCTCGGGCACGGCTTTGGATTGTCCTCCACGGTGGCCTATTCGGATACGGACGACAAAAGCAGCACTCCAACTGCCGGAGGGCAGCTGCCTTTCGTTCCCGAATGGGCGGGACAGGTGGCACTCACCTGGGTCAACGAAGCCAACGTCAAGGCCACAATTGCAGCGAATTACATCGGTGAGCGTGTCGACGAGGACGGTCTTGATCTCGGCGACTATTGGACGCTGGATGCCAGCCTGACCTGGGAGCCGTTCGACAAGCGTTTCGAACTGGAGTTGGCGGCGTATAATCTTCTGGACGAGGATTTCACGCTCGACCACGATGATTTCGGCAATCCGATCACGGGCTGGGGCAGGTCTTTCAAGGGTACACTCAAAGTGCGGTTCTGATGGCTAGTCGCGGCCTCCCACTGTCTGCAACGCGGTTCTTTTCATCCCGCCGCGTGCAGGTCGCCACACTTGCAGCCTTCATCTTCGCGGCCGTCACCTTGATCACCCGGCTGCCGGGCTGGCCGCTCATCGACGACCGCGCCTTCGACTATCTCTCCACTATCGGAGCACAACCGCTTCCTGAAAACGGGCCGATCATCGTTGCGATCGATGAGCCGTCCCTGGCCGAAATCAATGTGCAGTGGCCTTGGCCGCGCAGCCTGCATGCGCGGTTGATCTCGGCGCTGCGCGCCGCGGGCGCGAGAGTGATCGGGCTCGACATCATCTTTTCGGAGCCTTCGACTTCATCTGAAGACGAGGCGCTTGCCCAGTCTCTCGGCCCGGACGTGGTGCTTGCGGGCGATGAGACGCTGGTGACATCCGATCAGGCCGATCAGTTTATTCGGGTCATGCCTCTTCAGATGTTCTCGGACAGGCTGGCACTTGTCGGCATCGCCTCGGTCAATCTTCACCGCGACGGCGTGCTGCGTGCGATGCCTGCCTACGACGACAGCTTTGCCGCGATGATTGCGACCGCTGCCGGCATCGAGACCGAGTTGCCGGAACCAGGCGGCCTGATCCAGACTTTCGGGGGAGCGAGGACCTATCCGACCGTTTCCTATTATCAAGCGCTCGATCCGGAAAATTTCCTGCCGCCTGGAATTTTCAAGAACCGCATGGTCATCGTTGGCCTGAGCCTCCAGAACGCGCCTTCGATCGACAAAGGGGGCGCCGACGCCTTCCCGACCTCCTATACCGTGCATACGGGCAAATTGGTCGCCGGTGCCGAGGTCCAGGCAACGATACTCGATAACCTGCGAATGAGGAGCTGGATAGCGGAGGCCAGCGGAACCATGAAGCAGCTTCTGCTGATCGCTGCAGTGATTGTCGCCGCCGTATTTGTCTCAAAGGGCACCGGCTGGCGCACCATTATCGTTGGAGCGGCCGCGATGGTGCTGCTGTTTACCGGCAGCTACCTGATCTTGCGCTTCGGCCGTGTCTTTGCTTCGCCGATGGCGCCTTCGCTGGCCTTCATCGGCGTCGCGGCCGCGCAGGCAACGCTCGATTATGCCGAAGAGCGAAAGAACCGTCGCCAGATCACGCGCGCGTTTTCTCAATACCTTGCGCCGGCCCTGGTGGAGCAACTCGCCCGTGATCCCTCCAGGCTAAGGCTTGGCGGTGAAAGACGCCAGCTTTCCATTCTCTTCTGCGATGTGCGCGGCTTCACGACAATCTCGGAATTGCTGAAGGACGATCCCGAACAGCTCACAATGCTGATCAACCGCCTGCTGACACCGCTTTCGGACATCGTGCTCTCCTATGGGGGAACGATCGACAAATATATCGGTGATTGTCTCATGGCCTTCTGGAACGCGCCGCTGGATGATCCCGACCATGCAGTCCATTCCGTCTCGGCTGCCCTCGACATGCTCGTCTCGATGGAGACGCTCAACAGTGATCTGCGAAGGGAGGCTGAAGCCGCCGGCCGGACCTATTATCCGCTCAGGATCGGCATCGGCATAAATACCGGCGAATGCGTCGTCGGAAATATGGGGTCGAGCAGCCGTTTCGATTATTCAGCGCTCGGCGATGCCGTCAATCTGGCTGCAAGACTTGAGGGTGCTTCAAAGGCCTATGGTGTGCCGCTTCTGATCGGCGAGGCGACTGCCCATGCCGTGCAGGAGCATTTCGTCGTGTTCGAACTGGACCGGATCGGCGTCAAGGGCAAGTCCGAACAGTCGGTGGTTTTCACAGTCGTCGGAGAAGAGTGCAGACAAAGTCTGCCCCTGCATCGCGATTTCCTGCAGGCGAAATATGGCGGGGACACCGCGACAAAGAAGGCACTCGCGCCGATGCTGATCGAACAGGTGCCAAGGCTGACGACATACTATGCCGACTCTATCGCAAACTCCGAAATTGACCCCTGATGCGGTAATCAGGTTTCAATCAATATGAACCGGGGGGCGTGGAGTGCTGCGCTTCACCTGCGGACATAGGGTTACGGCAAACGATATCAAATGCTCGCTCAAGTGGATTGAGCCTGTTTTCCTTCGCGAGGAGGGTATGGCGGCATACGCGCCGGGCTGATCAGCGTTGCGTGTCGGAGGGTTGTCTCTTCTTCGCCGCCTTCAGATCCTAGAACCCCGTGCCGCATCAATGCCGAGGTGGCCGCTAGACCTCGCGCAGGGCCTGCACGTCGACGACCTGAATCACCCGGCCGCGTACTGTGACGCCGGTTTTGCGGAGCGCCGAGAACGCACGCGAAAGGGCCTCCGGTGCGAGACCAAGCATCCCCGCGAGCAAGCTCTTCTGGAAAGGCAGGCGGATGGAAGCCGGGCCGCCGTCGACCGGACACCGCGCCAGAATATAGTTCGCAACCCGTTGCGGCGCCGTATACAGCCTGTCGTTGGCGACGCAATCCATGGTCGAGAGAAGATGCCGGGACAAGGACGTCATCACGGCTTTGGAGATATCCTTCTCCTGCTCGGCCAATTCCCGAACCGCCTGCAGATCGAATCTGGCGAGCGTTACTGCTTCGGCGGCCTGGGCGTTGTAACGGAATTGGTTACCGCCATAGATCAGGCATTCGGCAAATGTATCACCAGGACCGCAGATGCGGATATCCGCTTCACGGCCTTCGCGATTAAGCCGGTAAAGCCGCACATAACCGCTTAGAACACAGTAGAGAGCATCAGCATTTTCCCCCTCCCGGAAAACCGACTTGCGCGCCGAAAGGCTCACCACGGTCATATTTGCAAACATCCGAATGAGGGAATTGCCGCTTAACCCGGCCAGGAAAGGCGTTTTCATCAGCACAGCCCGATCCCGATTGGTGAGCTTCAGGTTGCTGTTCATCATCTCCGTCGTCGCTTCCATCGCTTGAGCCGTTGCGCATTCCCGATGTCACGGAAAGTAACAGGTTTATGAACGCTCCGTTTGACGCCGATCAAATTCCGAGAATTTTCTGCAATTTTTGCGCGCCCAAGAAAAACGCCGGACCCAAGGGCCCGGCGTTACTGAAATGCCGTTGAACGATGCTTATTCCGCAGCCATCGGCGGCAGACGGAGCACCTTTGTACCCGTCTGGGCGCCGGAAGAACGATCGTCGTTGGCGCTGGTCTGCCGTTCGATCTGGTTGAGGCGTTCTTCCAGCGAAGCGATCGACTCGGCGCTCTTGCGGGCTTCCCTGCTGAGCTCTTCCTTGGAGAGATCGACCTCTTCCTCTTCCTTCCTGCCGACGAGCCGTCCGAAAATCCTGCCAAGCAGGTGAGAAAGATCGTCCATGATCAGGAAGAAGGATGGCACGACCACGAGCGAGAGCACCGTCGAAACGATGATGCCGCCGATCACCGCGATCGCCATGGGAGCGCGGAACGAGCCGCCTTCACCGACGCCGAGCGCGGAGGGCAACATCCCCGCCGACATGGCGATCGAAGTCATGATGATTGGGCGGGCACGCTTGCGGCCTGCCTCCACCATGGCGTGAACCCGTTCCAGGCCGTGGCGCTTCATTTCGATCGCGAAGTCCACGAGCAGGATGGCGTTCTTGGTCACGATGCCCATCAGCATCAGGATGCCGATGAGAACCGGCATGGAGAGCGCATTCTGGGTGACGATCAGCCCCACCGCGACACCGCCGATCGCAAGCGGCAGCGAGAACAGGATGGTGAAGGGCTGGATCACGTCCTTGAAGAGCAGGATCAGCACCACCAGCACCAGCATCAGGCCAAGCAGCATGGCATTGCCGAAGCTCTGGGTCATCTCGGCCTGGATCTTGGCGTCACCGCTTTCGGCAAGCCGTACGCTCGGGGGGAGTTCGGTCTCGTCGACGATCCTTTTGAACTCGGCTGTCGCCGTGTCGAGCGCGGTGCCGAACGGTACGTCGGAACCGATCGACACGACACGGTTGCGGTCGTTGCGCTTGATCGAGCTTGGACCTTCCGCGTAGTCGATGTCGGCGACGCTATAGAGCGGCACGCTTGCACCGGAAGCCGTTTTGATCTTGAGCGCGCGGATCGCGGCAAGGTCGCGGCGGACGTCAAGCGAGGCTTGCACCCGGATCGGGATCTGCCGGTCGTCGAGAGATATCTTGGCAAGGTTGGCGTCGATATCGCCGATCGTTGCGACGCGCACGGTCTCGGAAATCTGCTGCGGTGTAATGCCGAGCCGTGAGGCCTGGTCCATGCGCGGACGGATCTGCAGTTCCGGTCGGGGCAGGGCGCCTTCCGAAGAGATGTTGGCGAGGATGGGCGAAGCGCGCAGCTTCGATTCCAGCAGGCTGACGGCCTCGTTCAGATCCTCTTCGCTCTTGGAGAGGAAGTTGAACGAAAGATCGCGTTCGGCACGGTCGTTGACCTTCGAGATACGGACATCCGCAATCGACTGGACGGCAGCGAATATGTCCTTCTCGACATCCCATTGCGGGCGGGTACGGCCATTCTCCTTTATCTTCGGCAGGTAGTCGCCAACCAGGGGAATGGATCCGAGACCCTTGTTGACCAGGGTCTTCACCAGCGAATGGTCGATGTTCTGGAGGATAACGCGCACCGTCGCGCGACGCAGTTCGAGATCGCCTTTGGGAGAAGCGCCGCCGAGAATGAAAATGCTCTCCACGCCGTCAATGTGGCGTATGGCGTCGTAGACCTTGTCCGTTGCGGCAGCGGTTTCATCGAGGGTTGCATTCGGCGGCAGCTCGACCGAGAGCACCACGCGCGAAGAGTCGTCCGGCGGCATGAAGCTACCGGGAACCTGCGCGAGAAGCGCCATTGAGCCAACCAGGAAGGCGATCGCGGCGAGGAGTGTCGTATACCGCCAATACCATTTGCGGGTCGTGCCGGTAACGAGCCTGGTATAGGCTTTCATCAGACGGCTATCGTTGTCGTGATGGTCTTCCATGGCGTCTTCGGCGCGCATCAGATAAGCGGCCATCAACGGCGTGATGAGGCGTGCCACCATCAGCGAGAAGAAAACGGAAAAGGCGACCGTCAGGCCAAACTGGATGAAATACTGACCCGGAATGCCGGGCATGAACGAGACCGGCACGAAGACCGCAATGATCGTGAAGCTCGTCGCGATGACCGCAAGCCCGATCTCGTCTGCCGCTTCGAGCGCTGCCCGATAGGGAGTCTTGCCCATCTTGATATGCCGGGCAATGTTCTCGATCTCGACGATTGCGTCGTCGACAAGGATACCGGTGGCCAACGTCAGGGCCAGGAAGCTCACGAGGTTCAGCGAGAACCCCATAATGTCCATGATCCAGAATGTCGGGATCGCGGAAAGCGGCAGGGCGACTGCAGCGATCAAGGTGGCGCGCCAGTTCATGAGGAACAGGAAGACCACGATGACGGCGAGGAGCGAACCTTCCATCAGGGTATGAAGGGCAGCCTCATAGTTGCCATAGGTAAAGTAGACCGAGTCATCGACCATCTCGATCGAAACGTCCGGATTGGCCTTGCGCACCTCGTCAAGGCTCGTCGCGACCGTTTCGGCGACCGAGACCTCGCTGGCCCCCTTGGCGCGGAAGACCGCGAAAGTGACGGACGGCGTACCGTTGAAGCGCGAGAAGGATTTCGGCTCTTCATAGGTGTCGGAAACGGTTCCGAGTTCCGAGAGTCTCACGAAACGGCCGGTCGGGAGCGTGATCGTCGTATCGGCGAGCTGCGCTACATCACGGGCGTCGCCGAGCGTGCGGATCGTTTGCTCGTTATTGGCCACCTGCCCGCGGCCGGAACCCAGATCGACGTTCGTGCCGCGAAGCTGTTGGTTGACGTCCGCCGCCGTTATGCCGTAGGCGTTGAGTTTGGCGGGGTTCAGCGACACCCGGATTTCCCGGTCCGCGCCGCCATAACGATCAATGCGGCCGACGCCCGGCTGACCCTGCAGGGCGCGCTTCACCGTGTCGTCAACGAACCAGGAAAGCTCTTCGAGCGTCATGTTCGGGGAGGAGACGGCGAAGGTCTGGATCGCCTGGCCTTCGACGTCCACCTTCGTGACGACGGGCTCTTCGATCCCAGCAGGCAGATCGCTGCGGATCTTGTCGATTGCGTCCTTGGTATCCTGCACGGCCTCATCGGTCGGCTTTTCGATACGGAAAACCACGACTGTCTGGGACTGGCCGTCGGTCACCGTCGACTGAATCTCGTCGATGCCGCTGATCGAGGCGACAGCGTCCTCGATCTCCTTCGTCACCTGCATTTCAAGCTCTGCGGGCGAAGCGCCGCTCTGGGTCACGGTGATCGATACGACCGCAACGTCGATATTCGGGAAGCGGGTGATCGGCAGGGCATAGAAGGACTGGATGCCGACAAAAAGCAAAAGCGCGAAGCCAAGCAGCGGCGCGATCGGATTTCGGATCGACCAGGCGGAGAAGTTCATGTGGCTTACCTCGTTCTGGTCTCAGTTGGAAATGGTGTTGGGCTCGGCCGGAACCGGAGCGATCTTGTCGCCATCGCGGACAAAGGCGCCGGCTTTTGCCACAACCATGTCACCGGCTTCGAGACCGCTGACGACCTCGACGAAACCACCGTCCTGGATGCCGGTTTCGATCTTCACCTGCTTGACCACGTTATCCTCAACCTTGCGGGCGGTGGAGCCGTTGCGGTCGGTGGTGACGGCGGAAAGAGGGAGTGCCAGCGCGCTTGTTTCAGTGACGATGATATCGGCGCTGGCATACATGCCGGCGCGCGCGCCGCTCTCGTCGTCGACGACGATATGTACGGAGCCGAGCCGCGTGGTGGAGTCGACCGTTGGTGAAACGAGGCGCACCTTGCCTTCGATCTTCGTCCTGCCTCCGGCAATCGTCACGACCGCTTTCTGGCCGACCTCGATCTTTTGGATATCGGTCTCGGAGAGGTCGGCAACAAGTTCGATCGCACCGTCCTTGATGATCGTAAAGAGCGGATTGCCGGTCCCGCTGGCGATCGCGCCTACCTTGGCATTGCGCAGGGAAATCACGCCGGCGACGGGTGTCTTTACGCCTGTACGGGCAAGTTTCAGGTCGACGTCTTCAATCTGGGCGTCGACCACGTTGATGTCGGATTCCCCAACCGCGACCGCCTGTTTGGCGGCATTCAACTGCGCCTGACGCACCTCGACGAGGGCTTCCGCCTGTTCGAGTTGGGAAACCGTGCTCGTACCGCTCTGGCTCAGCCGCTTCGTACGGTCGCGCTGACGCGTGGCGTCATCAAGATTGGCCTGCGCTTCAATCACTTGCGCCTTATATTGTGCAAGGGCAGCCTCGGTCTTCGCCCTGTTGGCTTCAAGCTGGCTCCTCTCCAGGAGGAGCGCGTCGTCATTCAGCGCTGCAAGAACGCTGTCGGCCTTCACTTCGTCGCCGACATCTGCATTGAGCGTCTTGATCGACAGGCCCTCGACCAGCGGCTGTACATAAACCTCTTCAACGGGCTTGATCGTGCCGGTCGCGATCACTCGATCCACGAGCGGCTTGGTCACAGCCTCGGTGACGACGATAGATGGCAGTTTCGGCTCGGCGGGGGCCGAGGGAGTGACCTCCTGCGATAAAGCGGAACTCGCGGCAAGCGAGAGGAGGAGAGCCGTAATACCGGCAGACTTCGGGAACTTGCGAAACATGCGACTATGTCCGACCTAATATCAGGGGCAAGTATTTCGCTGGGAACCTCTCCGGTCTCGTCGCATCCCCCCGCACGCGATGACCCCGGATCAAGGTGGGAACCGCACAAAACGGTTACAAGACCGGCAGTGAAAGATTCCATCCGGGCAGAACTTTTACGTGTTTGCGCCGCACAAATCAATCCGCACCCGTTATGGGAGAGATGACTTTTGGTTATATTTTGTATCAAAATATTTCAGAGAACGCGCAGAAAGAAGCCGCGCGTTCTCAATTGGTGAACGGCAGACGATTTTTATTTCAATGCCGCGTCAGTGATCTCGGTCGTGTACGCACCTTCAGGTTGCTTGGTGATGATCTTCTGATCGAGGAGTGCCTTGACGGTCCGCTCGTAGAGTTCCGGCTTCAGCACGCCCGATCCGTCGCCGATCAGCTTAGCGACTTCACCCATCATGCGCTTCTGGTGGTTCTCGTCCTGTCCGCCATTGTCCATGACGATCTCCGCGGCTTCGTCCGGGTTATCGATGGCGTATTTCCAGCCCTTCATGGAGGCGCGGACGAATTTGACCATGCTTTCCTTGAAGGCGGGATCCTTCAGCTTGTCTTCCCTGGCATAGAGGCCGTCCTCGAGCAGGTCGTTGCCCATTTCAGTATAGTTGAAGACAACCAGGTCTTCCGGCTTGAAACCGGCGTCGATCGCCTGCCAGTATTCGTTATAGGTCATGACCGAAATGCAGTCGGCCTGCTTCTGGACGAGCGGCTGCACGTCGAAACTTTGCTTCAGCACCGTTACACCGTCCTTGCCGCCATCGGTCTTGAGGCCAAGCTTGTTCATCCAGGCGAAGAACGGATATTCGTTGCCGAAGAACCAGACGCCGAGGGTCCGGCCCTTGAAATCGGCCTCGTTCTTCACCGGACCGTCTTTGGGGCAGATCATTTCGAGGCCCGATTTCTGGAAGGGCTGGGCGATGTTGACGAGGGGCACGCCCTTTTCGCGAGCGACGAGCGCGCCTCCCATCCAGTCGACGATGACGTCGGCGCCGCCGCCGGCGATCACCTGCTCAGGCGCGATGTCAGGCCCACCGGGCTTGATCGTCACGTCGAGGCCTTCTTCCTCGTAGAAGCCTTTGTCCTTGGCGACGTAATAGCCGCCAAATTGACCCTGTGCCACCCATTTGAGCTGCAGCGTGACCTTGTCGGCGGCCATCGCCTGGGCGCTCGCGAGCGAGAACGCGCCCGCCATCAATGTCATCATAATCTTCTTCATTGTCGTTTCCCTCTGTCGTACCGGCCCCATTTGCTGGGGTCCGGATTTCAGCGCCTAACCCCCACGGTTAGACGGATGCCAGAACGTCGTCGCCCTTTCCGCAAGCGCCACGACACCATAAAAAACCGAACCGACCACCGCCGCAACAGCGATTTCGGCCCAGACCATATCGACATTCATGCGGCCGATTTCAGTCGAGATGCGAAAACCCATGCCGACGATGGGCGTGCCGAAGAATTCCGCCACGATCGCGCCGATCAGTGCCAGCGTCGAGTTGATCTTCAGCGCGTTGAAGATGAACGGCATGGCGGCCGGAAGGCGGAGTTTCATCAGCGTCTGCCAATAATCCGATGCATAGGAGCGCATCAGATCCTGCTCCATGGCTCCTGCGGCGCCAAGGCCTGCCACCGTGTTCACCAACATCGGAAAGAAGGTCATGATGATCACGACCGCTGCCTTGGACTGCCAGTCGAAACCGAACCACATCACCATGATTGGTGCAACGCCGATGATCGGCAGGGCCGAAACCATGTTGCCGATCGGCAGAAGTCCGCGCCGCAGGAAGGCTACGCGGTCCGCGAGGATCGCGACGATGAAGCCGGATGCGCAGCCGACGATGTAGCCGAAGAGCACAGCCTTGAAGATCGTTTGCTGCACGTCCGCCCACAACGTCGCGACCGATCCGGCGATGCGCGCGCCGATCGCCGATGGCGGCGGCAGGAGGATGAAGGGAATGCCTGCGCCGCGGGTGATCGCCTCCCAGAGGATCAGGATCCAGGCACCGAAGATCGCCGGTATGAGGAGCTGCAGGAAGGTATCGCCGCCCTTCGATTTCGGATGCATATCGGAGAGCACCGTGACGCAGCGCCAGGCGAGGAGCCAACATGCGGCAATCAGAAGGAAGAAGGCCATAGTCGCCTTGCCCTCGTAGCCCGCAAGTCCGCTGATCAGGAACCAGGTCGCCAGATGGGGCCCGACAAACAAAATTGCGGCCAGAAGGGGTGCGGGGAGCCTGCTGAAAGAAAGCAGCGCGGTGCCGATCGTGAGTGCGAAGATCAGGGCTAAGGTGCCACTGCTGAAAGGCGAAGGTGTATCCGTCTTCAGCAGGGGCAGAGAAGCGAGGGCTGCAAGACAGAGGAGAAAGGCAAGTGCGCCCTGCCAGGAGCGGAAGATCGCGTTCATGCCGGCCTCCCGCCCATCGCGCGGTCGACGATCTTCGCTATCACTCCAACAAAGGTGACCAGAATGGCCGCCAGTACCGAACCGGCGATCAGCGCCGCCCAGATGTCGATCGTCTGGCTGTAATAGGAACCTGCCAAGAGTTTTGAGCCGATGCCGGCGACCGCGCCGGTCGGCAATTCGCCGACGATCGCGCCAACCAGGCTTGCCGCGATCGCTACTTTCATCGACGTGAACAGGAACGGGATCGACGCCGGCACGCGCAGCTTCCAGAAGGTCTGCGCCGCGCTGGCATGATAGGTGCGCATCAGGTCGAGCTGGATGAGTTCCGGCGAGCGCAGGCCTTTCACCATGCCGACCGCAACGGGAAAGAATGAAAGATAGGTCGAGATCAGCGCTTTCGGGATCAATCCGGTGACGTTCACCGCCGCCAGCACGACGATGACCATAGGCGCGATTGCCAGGATCGGCACGGTCTGCGAGGCGATGATCCAGGGCATGAGACTGCGCTCGAGCGCCTTCACATGCACGATGCCGACGGCGATCAGGATGCCGAGCAGGGTGCCGAGCGTGAAGCCGACGGCGGTCGACGAAAGCGTGACCCAGCTATGATAGACGAGGCTGCGGTTCGAGGTGACGCGGCGCAGAAAGGTATTCTCGAAGACGTTGCTCGCCACTTGATGCGGTGCCGGCAGGACCGGCTTCGGCTGAGAGAGCGTCCTTTCGATGAAATCCATGGGTGTCGACGTGACATTGCCGCGCCGGTCGAGATCGCGCTGAAAGGGTGCGTTCATGAAGACCGCTGCGGCATACCACACCGCAACGATGATAAAAAGGATCGTGACGACCGGCAGGATGCGGTGATGGAGGAGCCTTTCCTGCTGCATCAGCTTTTGGCCTCCAGTGGAAAAAGCATCAGCACCATGGCGACGACGCCGAGCCCGACGCCGGCAAGCTGGGTTGTGCTTAGGCGCTCGCCGAAGATCGCGAAAGAAATAACGTTGATGAGCAGGAGTTGGGCAATGGCCGAAGCGGAAATCGCCAGTCCCAGCCCTGCCTCGCGCATCAGCCGCACCATCATCAGGTTGCCGATGCAATAAAGCCCGAGCGACAGGAGAAGCACGAGGATATTGCTGTTGGTGACATAGGCACGTGAGGCAGTCGCGGCGGACAGGAATGTCACCATGGCGCCCGTGAGCCAGAGAAGGAAGACGGAGTTCATACCTCACTCCTCATAGCTGTGTCCCGCTCTCAGGCCCTCACGCACGCGGTGGGCGATTTCGAGGAATTCCGGTGTCTCGCGGATATCGAGCGGGCGCTCCCTTGGCAGCGTCGACTCGATGATGTCCGTCACTCGGCCCGGGCGGGGCGACATGACGACGATCCTGGTCGAGAGATAGACCGCTTCCGGAATGGAATGCGTCACGAAACAGATGGTTTTTTCCGTCCGGGACCAGAGCTTCAGAAGCTGTTCGTTCAGATGGTCGCGAACGATCTCGTCGAGCGCGCCGAACGGCTCGTCCATGAGCAGCAGATCGGCATCGAAGGCGAGGGCGCGGGCGATCGAGGCGCGCTGCTGCATGCCGCCCGAAAGCTGCCATGGATATTTCTTGCCGAAGCCCGACAGGTTGACGAGATCGAGGGTGCGTTCGATACGCTGAGCGCGCTCCGCTGCCGAGTAGCCCATGATCTCCAGCGGCAGCGCGATGTTCTTGTCGATCGTCCGCCAGGGATAGAGCGCCGGTGCCTGGAAGACGTAGCCGTAGGAGCGAGACTTGCGCGCTTCTTCCGGTGTCATGCCGTTAACGGAGATTTCGCCCGTCGTGTTCTTCTCCAGGTCGGCAATCACGCGCAGGAAAGTGGTCTTGCCGCAGCCGGACGGGCCGATGAAGGAGACGAAATCACCTTTCCGGACCTCCAGATCGACATTCGAGAGGGCATGTACCGGACCGTCACTGGTCTCGAAAGTCAGGCCAAGCTTTCTTGCCGAGACGACGGAAGAAGGGTGTTCGTTCATCGGCATTTTGTAAAAGGCCCCCATTCAAGTCCATCTGCGAAGCGCACAGTATAGACATCGCCATTGCGAAGGATATCGATCACCGACTCATGCCTCTGCTCTTCCCCTTCTTCATCACAGACCGCCTCCGTCCTGAAGCCGCCGACAATCGGCTTGGCCATTCCTTTGAATTCACAGTGGGAGAGGGCGGTGGTCACGCTTTCGCCGGTGAGGGTCGCGAAAAACTCTTCCCATTCGTTGGTGCGTGCAAAGCGGCAGCCGCCTTCGTCACCATAAACACCGTCGATAACAGATATCTGTGCATCGGCATTTGAACCTGTCGCCAGAAAAAGCAAAGCGAGCGCAAGTGCCGTTTTTCGCTTTCCTTCGCCCTTGATCGGGGACCGGATATGATATGCTGAAGTCTTGTCCCCGCCAAATGAGGATCGACGCAATGGACCGCGCATCAAAACCCACCTGCCGTGTCGTGAAGCCCGATGCCACCTATGACGGAAAGCAGGGCTTGAGTTATTTCCAAGGGATCGCCACGGAGACTGTGGGTTCGAAAGGCATCTGCATGCATCTGCTGACCATCCCGCCGGGTGTGAAGGCGAAAGCCCATCTGCACGAATCCCACGAGACGGCGATCTACATGCTCTCCGGCTCGGCGCACACCTGGTATGGCGACCGGCTGGAGAACCATGTCGTGCTGCATGCCGGCGAGCTTATGTACATTCCGGCAGGCGTGCCGCATCTGCCGGCCAACCTTTTGAGCACGCCGTGCACCGCGGTGATCGCCCGCACCGATCCGAACGAACAGGAAAGCGTCATCCTGCTGCCGGAATTGGACGGGTTGGTGGAAATTCCGACCTGACGTTTTACAATCACGCTCGCTGAGGAGGCGGAAATGTCCGCTGGAGCAAAGTGGGGCAGTCTGGATATGTCCCCGCATCGCCCTCACATCACACTCCGCTTGCCGGAATGCCGGTGCGTTCCACCTTGCGTGGCGCGGTGATCTCCTTCCAGGTGGACAGCGCCTTGTTGACCGCCTGGAACGGTTCGCGCTTGACGAACTGGCCGTGGCCTTCGCGGGTCTTGATCGCCCCTTCCTCAATGGTCACGACACCGCGGGTCAGCGTATAGCGCGGCAGGCCGGTGACCTCCTTGCCCTCGAAGACGTTGTAGTCGATCGCTGATTGCTGGTTCTTCGCCGAGATCGTCTTGGAACGCTTCGGGTCCCAGACGACGATGTCCGCGTCGGCGCCGACGAGGATCCCCCCTTTTTTCGGGTAGATATTGAGGATTTTTGCGATATTGGTTGAAGTCACCGCGACGAACTCGTTCATGGTGATGCGGCCGGTCGCCACCCCGTAGGTCCAGAGCATCGGCATGCGATCCTCAAGCCCGCCGGTGCCGTTCGGGATCTTTCTGAAATCGCCGACACCATACCGCTTCTGGTCGGTCGTGAAGGCGCAGTGGTCGGTCGCGACCACCTGCAGCGAACCGGACGAGAGCCCCGCCCAGAGACTGTCCTGATGCTGTTTGTTGCGGAAGGGCGGGCTCATGACCCGGCGAGCGGCGTGGTCCCAGTCCTTGTTTAAATATTCGCTCTCGTCGAGCGTCAGGTGCTGGATCAGCGGTTCGCCATAGACGCGCATGCCGTTCTGGCGGGCACGGCGGATCGCCTCATGCGCCTGTTCGCAGGAGGTGTGGACCACATAAAGCGGCACGCCCGCCATGTCGGCGATGATGATCGCGCGGTTCGTCGCTTCACCTTCTACGGAGGCAGGCCGGGAATAGGCGTGCCCCTCCGGGCCATCGTTCCCTTCGTCCATCAGCTTCTGTTGCATGGCGGCGACGACATCCCCGTTTTCCGCATGCACGAGGGGCAGGGCGCCGAGCTCGGCGCAGCGGCTGAAGGAGGCGAACATCTCGTCGTCGTTCACCATCAGCGCGCCCTTGTAGGCCATGAAGTGCTTGAAGGTGTTGATGCCGTGGTGGAGGACGACCGCCTTCATCTCGTTAAAAACCTGTTCGCCCCACCAGGTCACCGACATGTGGAAGGAATAGTCGCAGTTCGCCCGGGTCGCCTTGTTGTCCCAGCGTTTCAAGGCATCGAGCAGCGACTGGCCGGGCTCCGGCAGGCAGAAGTCGACCACCATGGTCGTGCCTCCGGCAAGCGCGGCGCGGGTACCGCTTTCGAAGTCGTCGGAGGAATAGGTGCCCATGAAGGGCATTTCGAGATGGACATGCGGATCGATACCACCCGGCATCACGTAACAGCCTGCAGCATCCAGCACTTCGTCGCCGGTAAGATCCGGGCCGATCTCGACGATCCTGCCGCCCTCGATCTTGACGTCCGCCTTGTAGGTCAGGTCGGCGGTGACGATGGTTCCACCCTTGATGACTGTGGTCATTCTCCAAACTCCGTGTTGCTGCGTGGCGCGTCGGCCAGTTGCTGGTCGAGCGATTGGCGGTAGCGAATACAGCCGCGCATGAATTGCGGCCAGTCGGGCACGATCTGTTTGCCGGTCGGAGGTTCGGGCAGCAGCGCCCACATGTCCGGATGGTGCCAACAGAGCTCGTGCATCGAACTGTCGCGGTGTTTGCGGATCGCCTGGCGCATCGCTCGTGCGGTTGCAAGCAGCGCGGCGTGATCCATCTTCTCCAGGTCTGCATCTGGATCGCTCATCGGTGCCGCCCTCCTGCTAGCTGGTCACTATCGAGCCTACTCCACAATCCCCGCGGTCTCCAGCACGGCATGGAAGAGCACGTCGGCGCCGGCGGCTGCCCATTCCTTGGAGATGTCCTCCGCCTCGTTGTGGGAAAGCCCACCGACGCAGGGGCACATGATCATCGTGGCCGGCGCTACCTTGGCCGCCCAGCAGGCGTCGTGCCCTGCGCCGGAAATGATGTCGCGATGGCTGTAACCGAGCTTTTCCGCGGCATTCCGCACGCGGCCGACGAGCGTCGGATCGAAGGTCACCGGATCGAAATGACCGACCGCCTCGACCGAACAGCCGACACCGAGCTTTTCGCAGATCTTCGCCGCCTCGGCCTCGATTTTCGCCCGCATGCGGTCCAGCTTTTCCTGGCTCGGCGTGCGGATATCGACGGTGAACACTACCTTGCCCGGCAGAACGTTTCGCGAGTTCGGCGAGAAGAAGACCTGGCCGACGCCGCCGACGGCGCCCGGCTGCTCGCTCATCGCCACCTCCTGCACCATTTCGAAGATGCGCGACATGGCAAGCCCGGCATTGACGCGCATGTTCATCGGCGTCGAGCCGGTATGCGCCTCCTTGCCGGTCAGCGTGAATTCCAGCCACCAGAGGCCCTGACAATGGGTGACGACGCCGATCTGCTTGTTCTCAGCCTCAAGAATCGGTCCCTGTTCGATGTGGTATTCGAAATAGGCGTGCATCTTGCGGGCGCCGACCTCCTCATCGCCGATCCAGCCGATGCGCTTCAACTCGTCGCCGAAAGTCTTGCCGTCCGGATCCTTGCGGCCATAGGCATAATCGAGCGTATGCACGCCGGCAAAGACACCCGAAGCGAGCATGGCCGGCGCGAACCGTGCGCCTTCCTCGTTCGTCCAGTTGGTGACGACGATCGGATGCCTGGTCCTGATCCCCAGGTCATTCATCGTGCGCACGACTTCGAGCCCGCCGAGCACACCGAGTACGCCGTCATACTTGCCGCCGGTTGGCTGGGTATCAAGGTGGGAGCCAATATAGACGGGAAGGGCGTCGGGATCGGTGCCGGCGCGGGTCGCGAACATGGTGCCCATCCGGTCGATGCCGAGGGTGAGCCCGGCATCCTCGCACCATGTCTTGAAGAGGCTGCGGCCTTCCTTATCCGCGTCCGTCAGGGTCTGACGATTGTTGCCACCGGCAACGCCCGGGCCGATCTTCGCCATCTCCATCAGGGAATCCCACAGGCGATCGCCATTGATGCGCAAGTTCTCGCCGGGTGCTGCCACCATTTTTCTGTCCTCACCTGTTTGTGCCCCGCCGGTCGTCGGCGGCATGCTTTTCGTTCCCTTCGGTCCTTCATCCGCTTCTGGCAATTGAAGATCGGCATTGCTTTTTTGCTTGTCGCCGATAATTTGACCGATTGGTAAAACATTACAATTTCCGTGCCGTCACTCAAGCCGAAAATCACGAAAAATCCAGAGGAAATTCTGGGGCGGCGAAGCGGCACCAACAAAAGCAGAGAGGGGCGGGAAAATCGGATGACCATCCCACGGGCGGCGAAGACGCAAAGGCGCACACGTATTCAGGAAGAAAAGGAGGAGCGGATTCTTGAAGCGGCGCTCGATGTCTTTTCCTCAAGCGGATTCCGCGGCTCGACCATCGACCAGATCGCCGATGCGGCGGGCATGTCGAAGCCCAATCTCCTTTATTATTTCCGAACCAAGGAAGCGATCCATCGGGCGCTGATCGATCGGGTTCTATTCACCTGGTTGGAGCCGCTACGCGCCTTCAATTCCGAGGGCAATCCTGAGGCGGAGATTCGGTCCTATATCCGCCGCAAGCTCGAAATGGCCCGTGATTTCCCGCGCGAAAGCCGGCTTTTCGCCAACGAGATCCTGCAGGGCGCGCCACATATCGAGGACGAACTGAAGGGGCCGCTCAAAAAGCTTGTCGACGAGAAGGCGGAGGTCATCCGTGCCTGGGCACGGACCGGCAAGATCGCCAGATGCGATCCCTATCATCTGATCTTTTCGATCTGGGCGACGACGCAGCATTATGCAGACTTCGACGTGCAAGTCCGGGCCGTGCTCGGCCAGGAGTCCGCAGGCGAGGGGCGTTTTGAGGATGCGGCCCGCTTTCTGGAGCAACTCTACATGGACGGGCTCAGAATCAACAAAAGCTGAACGGAAGCCCGGCTCGATCACATAGAAGAAAGACGCCGGCGCTGAGGCCGGCGTCTTCACAGTCGGTAGTTTCACTTTATCAGGCGGCAGCGGCCTTGGAGATCGGAACTTCCGAGATCGTCTTCAGAACCTGGGAAGCGATCTGGTAGGGGTCGCCCTGGGAGTTGGGGCGGCGATCTTCGAGATAGCCCTTGTAGCCGTTGTTGATGAAGGAGTGCGGAACGCGGATCGACGCGCCGCGGTCGGCAACGCCGTAAGAGAACTTGTTCCACGGTGCCGTCTCGTGCTTGCCGGTCAGACGCATGTGGTTGTCCGGGCCATAGACGTCGATATGCGCCTGCAGATTCTTGTCGAACTGCGCCATCAGCGCTTCGAAATATTCCTTGCCGCCAACTTCGCGCATATACTTGGTCGAGAAGTTGCAATGCATGCCCGAGCCGTTCCAATCGGTATCGCCGAGCGGCTTGCAGTGGAATTCGACGTCGATTTCGTACTTTTCGCAGAGGCGGAGGAGCAGGTAGCGCGCCATCCAGATCTGGTCGGCGGCCTTTTTGGAGCCCTTGCCGAAAATCTGGAATTCCCACTGCCCCTTGGCCACTTCGGCATTGATGCCTTCATGGTTGATGCCGGCTTCGAGGCAAAGCTCGAGATGCTCTTCAACGATCTGACGCGCGACGTTGCCGACGTTCTTGAAGCCGACGCCCGTGTAGTAGGGGCCCTGCGGAGCCGGGTAACCGTGTTCCGGGAAGCCCAGCGGACGGCCGTCCTTGTAGAAGAAGTATTCCTGTTCGAAACCGAACCAGGCACCTTCATCATCGAGGATCGTGGCGCGGCTGTTCGACGGATGCGGCGTGACGCCATCCGGCATCATGACTTCGCACATGACGAGAACGCCGTTCTTGCGGGCCGGGTCCGGATAGAGGGCGACGGGCTTCAGCACGCAGTCGGAACTGCGGCCTTCGGCCTGATTGGTCGACGAACCGTCAAAGCCCCACAGCGGAAGCTGCTCCAGCGACGGAAAAGTGTCGAATTCCTTGATCTGCGTTTTGCCGCGCAGGTTTGGTACCGGTGTGTACCCATCGAGCCAGATGTACTCGAGCTTGTACTTTGTCATTTTTTTGTCTCTCAGGCCGTGATGTTCATGGTTGAGCCATCCTGAGGTTGCGACGTCCGAGTGAGCCGCGCCTCCGGGATAACGGGATGAACGCATTTCCCGTGCCAGTTTGAGCCCTGGATCGCGCTTCTGCTTAAAAAAGTGTAAAGATGTCTGTCGCGCAGGCGGTAAATGCGGGGAGACCGAAGCAATACGGAAAATGCGTCATAGGAAATCACCGCTTTTGACGCTTCTGAGACGGCCGTTCGGAACCTCGGGCGTCGAGTCTGCGTTGCCTGCTCCTGATGCTCTGCGATGCGAGATTACTCGCGGGGAATTTTGGCATCTCATTTAGTGCCTAGCGTCACGGGTGCGTTTGATATAAAATAATGCAATAAGCACAAAAAATGTGCAAATTTGTGCTCTGTGTGCGTTAGATGCACGGCCTAGGAACGTAGGAGACGATAGGATGAAGACGAACATCCATCGTGAAACGGCGAAGATCTACCAGTTCCCGATCCGCCCCCGACAGCGGCCGGGCAACGGCAGGACAGTGCCGGGCGATGAAATCCATGAGGTCGCGGCAAACGTGTTGGATACTTGCTGGTATCATGACGAAGCTGTGCGCGACGACGAAACTCGCTCCAACGACCGTCCGAAGCCTTGTTGATCCGCCTGGAAGCGAAGACCGCGCCATTTCCGACGCAGCCCTGATTTCGCAAGTCCTCGTTCTTAGAACGCGAACAGTTTCAGCATCGCGTAACCGAATGCTGCGATGAAAAGCCATCCGAAGGCGCCGAGCGCGAGTGGTCGCCAACCTTCGGCCTTCAACTTGCGAATATCCGTGTGAAGGCCCATGGCGGCAAGCGCCATGGAGAGCAGGAAGTTGGTCAGCGTCACCAGCGTCTGGCTGGCGCCTGTGGGGATGGCGACCGCGCTGTTGACCAGCATCATTCCGATGAACCCCAGCACGAACCACGGCATGGGTGCCGAAGCCTTGGCCGGACCTTCCGCGCCCGAACGCATGGCGAATGCAAGCGTCATGATCAGCGGCGCCAGCATGACGACGCGGGCGAGCTTGGAGATCGTGCCGAACTGGCCGGCGACATCGCCTCCCTGGAACGCGGCGGCGACGACCTGCGCGACTTCATGGATCGTTGCGCCGGTCCAGAGCCCATAACCGCGTGCATCAAGGCCGAGCGGGCCAGCCAATAGCGGATATATGAGCATCGAGAGCGAACCGAACAGCGTGACGCAGGCGACGGCGTAAGCGACATGCTCCTGCTTGCCGCGCACAACCGTGTTGGCGGCGATGACCGCCGATGCGCCGCAGACCGAGGTGCCGGCAGCGATAAGATCGGTGAGTTCCTGCTCCACACCCATCGCCCTTCCGACGATGCGGATCGCGAGGAAGGTCGCAACCAGCGTCAAGGCCACCATCGCCAAGCCTGCTCCGCCCAGAGAAAGGATCTGGGCAAGCGTCACCTGCAAACCCAGCAACACAATGCCGAAGCGCAATATGCGTCTCAAAGAGAAGGCTATGCCTGGTTCAGCGGTCGCCGAAAGGGGCAGGGCGTTACGGATCAGCATGCCGATGAGGATGGACACGATAAGCGGGCTCAGCGCCATCCAACCGGTCAGATTGCGGATGACGATGGCCGTCGTGGCAATCGCGGCGGTGAGAAAGAGGCCAGGAAGAAGCTGTGTTGTGGGGGCGAGGCGGATCGTGGACAGAAGGGGACGATGTTCTGCGGACGTCGGTGTCGACTTCATGATTTTTCCAAGTATTTTCTATTTTGTCGAAAATCATTCTCCATCTTGCAAAATCACAAATCCAATTGATAAGTTTTCTGAAATTGTTCGATTTTGGCGATTGATGTCGATGACGCTTGAACAGCTCAAGATTTTTCTGGAAGTGGCGGCTCGCGAACATGTTACGCGGGCGGCCGAGGCATTGAACCTCACTCAATCGGCGGTAAGCGCGGCAATATCCGCCCTTGAGGCGCGGCACGCAGTGATCCTGTTCAACCGTGTCGGACGGCGGATCGAACTTACAGAGGCCGGCAGGCTCTTTGTCCCGGAGGCGCGCGATGTGCTTGAACGAGCGCGATCCGCCGAGCTTATGCTTGCCGATCTTGGCGGCTCGGCCTCCGGAACCCTGCGCATCCATGCCAGTCAGACTGTCGCAAGCTACTGGCTTCCGGCGCGGCTCGTAAGTTACCACGAACGGTTTCCGAGGGTCGACGTACGGCTCACGGTCGGCAATACCCAGAGTGCGGCGGATGCGGTGCTGACTGGCACTGCGGAGCTGGCGGTCGTGGAGGGGCAGGTTTTTCTAGCCGGCCTTAAGCGCCGCAAGGTTGCTGAAGATCGGCTTGTTCTGGTGGTCGGCAGTCGCCACCCCTGGGCCGATGGACGCAGGATCCATTCGGTCGATCTTCTGGAAACCAACTGGATCATGCGCGAGCAGGGGTCCGGCACTCGAGCGGCCTTCGAGGCTCAGCTTGCCAATCTCGGCATCGAGCCGCTGTCGCTTTCAGTGGTCATGGAAATGCCGTCGAACGAGGCCGCGATGGCCGCCGTCGAAACCGGGCTTGCCGCCACGGTGCTTTCCAGCCGCGCGGCGGCGGTACATTCCCTTTCCGGTCGGCTGCATATTGCCGATTTCGCGATGCCGCTCCGGCAGTTCTCGGCGCTCTATCATGCGGAACGACATGTCACCCGGGCAGTGCGGGCCATGCTCGACCTGTTGGGCGAACCGGAGGATACGGTTGGGGGGCGTTAAGTCACTGCTTATTCCATGAGCCCGGGGGCCTTCCTTCGCGAGCGTACCGACCGCCAGATGCACTTTAGGAAGCATGGCGGGGGATTTCGGCCGAACCTCATACGTATCGAATGTCGCCGCGGGTACCGATTTTCAATATCTGCCGTAAACTCCTAGCTGCCACATCATCGCGCGCCAAGCAGCAGGGCAGCCAAGCGAGGCACATCTCCGGCACGTGCGGCATCGCGCGGATCGTCTCCAGATCGTCGAGCCGCAGTCTGGAGCGCGGGAAGCGCTCAGCCAAGATCGACCGGCGCCGGACATATCTGGGTCCGGTTACTGTCGCGTCTTCAGTAGACGATCCCGTCATTCCGACGAGGTCCTCCAGAGGCGCAGACGGCCAAACACTTCCGCTCAGGGAAGAACGCATCAGTACGCATCGAATCTATTCAGTCGGTATGCCGGCGATCCATGTCAAGAGAGGCGGCAGAAAAGATCGTTGGGGTTCTGCGAAGCGCTCCTATGTCAAGTTCGGAGGGGAATAGGTCGCGCGTCATGCCGAGGACTGATCAGGGTTTCCTTGCGCGAGCAGCTAGCGCCGCTTCGTTAGATATTTGACGATGCCGTCCATGGTGAATAGCTTCGGATAGTCCTCCTCGGGAATCGCTACACCAATCCGCTTGTGGAGCGCGATCACAAAGTTGAGGAAGTCCATTGAATCGATGTCGAGTTCCTCGCGGATGTCCTTGTCACCAGGAAGCGCGTCCGGATCCGTTTCTGGTGCGATTTCGGAGAGGAGCTCGCAAGCAAGCTTGCGGATATCAGCTTCGGTCATAGGGCTTCAGGGTCCTGCAGAAAGCGGTCTACGGCAGAAAGGAACAGGCCGCCGGCATGGCCGTCGCTCACGCGGTGGTCGGCGGCGAGTGATGCCGTGACGAGGGGGCGAGCAGTGATCTGGCCCCCTACAGCCCACGGCCGCTCGAGCACCTGGCCGAAGCCCAGGATGGCGACCTGCGGCGGATAGATAACGCCCAGAACGGACTCGACACCGCGCTCGCCGAGGCTGGTAACCGTGAAGGTCGGGTCCATCATCTCCGAGCCCCGGATGCCACCGCTGCGGGCGCGCGCCACCAAGTCGCGCAACGCTTTCATGAGGCTCGGCAGGGAGTGTTTGTCGACCTCGTGAATGGCGGGAGCAATGAGACCACCACCCCGCAGCGAAATCGCCCAACCGATGTGGATGCCGTCCGCCGGCCGGAACCGGCCACCCTCCCCAAAACCGTTGAACCGCGGATTTTCACGCAGAGCAAGCGCTGTCGCCTTAAGAAAGAGGACAGCCGGTAACAGTCGCTCCGCCGGTTCGCGCTTCCTGTTGAACACCTCCAGCCAGGTGAGGGGCCGGCTCATATCGATAGTGTTCATGAGATAGTAGTGCGGGATTTCCCGCTTGGAGCGCGACATGGCGGCCGCGATGGCCTGGCGCATCTCGTCGGGGTCGAAACCCTTGTTGCGCGCAGCAGAGGAGGCCGCCTTCGCCGGCGCGCCTGTTGCCGCCGCCAGTTCGACGTCGGCAAAGGTCACTGAACCGTCGATACCGGTTCCCTGAAGCAGGTCCGGATTGATGCAGAGCTTACCAGCTCGCCGACGGGCGGCCGGGCTCACCTTAACCCGGGCCGGACCGATCGACGGCTGGGGCGCGGGAATGATCTCCTCTGGTGTCGTAGCTTCCGCTGCCGGTGCCCCGGTAGGCGGCCTCTCCACATCCCTGGCGGCGCCCTCGGGGGGGCGTTCGGCCTCGGCCGTCGGCCTCGCAGCTCGTTTGGGGGCCGCTTCCTCCGCGACCGGCGTTGCCAGGTGCGCAAGAACTGCGCCGACAGGCAGTTCCTCACCCTCCTTGGCGCGGAGTTCGGAGATGACGCCGTCCTCGAAAATGTCGATCTCGAACGCGCCCTTATGCGTCTCGACGACGGCGATGACATCGCCTTTCTTGACGGTGCTGCCGGGTTTCACGAGCCACTGGACGAGCTTGCCGCTCTCCATATCGGCGCCCAACGATGGCATCACGAAATCGCTCATTGTGGCGTCACCAGGCTGCGGGCGGCATGCACGATCTGTGAGATCTGCGGCAATGCCGCCTCTTCCATATGCGCCGCATAGGGGATCGGCACCTCGCGGCTGCAGATGCGGCGCAGCGGAGCGTCGAGCTCGAAAAACAACTCTTCCGACAGACGCGCCGCGATCTCGGCCGAAATAGACCCGCTCTTCCAGCCCTCATCGACAATGACGCAGCGACGGGTACGGGCGACGGATTCGAAGATGGTGGCGTTGTCCAGCGGGCGCAGTATGCGCAGATCGACGACCTCAGCCTCGATTTCTTCTGCGGCCAGCGTCTCGGCAGCGGCCAATGACTTCGGCAGGCCGTTGCCATAGGTGAGGATGCTGATGTCGCGGCCGGGCCTGCGGATCCTCGCCTTCGCGATATCGACCTCGGTAATGTCCGGGTCCAGCTCGCCCTCCGCGTTGTAAAGTACGATATGCTCGAAGATCAACACCGGGTTGGGATCGGCCAGTGCGGCCTTCAGCATGAAGCGTGCGTCCTCGATCGTGCCGGGCGCCAGCACCTTGAGGCCGGGAATGTGGGCGAACCAGCCCTCCAGGCTGTGCGAGTGCTGTGCGGCAAGCTGTCGTCCCGCGCCCGTCGCCATGCGGATGACCAACGGTACGGCGAATTGCCCGCCTGACATATGGGGGATCGTGGCGGCATTGTTCATGATCTGGTCGAGCGCGAGCAGGCTAAAGTTGCAGGTCATAATCTCCACAATCGGCCGCAGGCCCGCCATCGCAGCGCCTATGCCGGCACCGACGAAGGCGGCTTCCGCAAGCGGCGTGTCACGGATGCGGTCGGGGCCGAACTCGCTGAGGAGGCCCTTGGAGACGGCATAACAGCCGCCATAGAGACCGATATCCTCGCCCATCAGGAAAGTGCGCGGATCGTTGATGAGGGCTTCGCGGATCGCCTGTCGGCAGGCCTCGCGATAGGTTAAAAGGTTCGTGCCCGCTTTGGCCGTCTGGCCGTTCATTTCGGCACCTCGTCGATCACAACGAAGCGGTCGAGGTCTTCGATCTTTTCCCATTGGCTCTGTTCCGCGAAAGCCACCGCCTCCTCGATCTCGGCTTCGACTTGCGCCTCTATCTCGCTTAGCACCTGCGGCGAGACCATGTGGTTTTCTTCCAGCCACCTCCGCATGCGTGGGATGGGGTCGCGCTGCTTCCAGAGGTCGATCTCCTCGCGTGTGCGGTAGAGCTGGGCATCGAACATGGAGTGGGCTCGGAAACGGTAGGTGCGGCATTCTAGAAAATAGGGTCCGTTCCCGACGCGAATCGACTCGACCGCTTTCCTGGCCGCTGCCTCCACGGCAATCGGATTCATTCCGTCGACCGCTGCGGCTGGAGTGCGATAGGCGGCGGCCTTGCGGAAGATGTCCGTTTCGGCTTCTGCCAGCTCAAGCGGCATGCCCATGGCATAGAGATTGTTCTCGCAGACGAAGAGCACCGGCAGATCCCAGAGCTCCGCGAGGTTCATGCTTTCGTGGAACTCCCCTTCGCCGGCAGCTCCCTCGCCAAAAAAACAGGCCGTCACGGCTCCCGGGCGAAGCTGTTTGTCGGCCATGGCGATACCGACGGCGAGCGGCAGTCCACCGCCTACGATCGCGTTGCCACCGTAAAAGCGCCTGGAGCGATCGAAGAAATGCATGGACCCACCGCGACCGCGTGAGCACCCATCCACCTTGCCGTACATCTCCGCCATGAGCACGCCCATGGGTAGCCCCTTGGCGAGAGCATGCCCATGGTCGCGATAGGTGGCGACGACTGCGTCGCCATCTTCCAGGGCCTCCATAATGCCGACGGCGACTGCCTCTTCGCCGTCATAGAGGTGCAGGAAGCCGCGTATCTTCTGCGTCTGATAGAGTTCGGCGCATTTGCCCTCGAAGCGCCGGATGCGCAGCATCCGCCGGAACAGATGCTGGCCGTGTTCGGGGCCGAGATGCGGCTTCTGTGTCATTTCTCGTCGCTTTCAAGGGTTGACAGGTCGCCTTCGGGAAGGCCGAGTTCGCGCGCCCTCAGGAGCCGCCGCATGATTTTGCCGGAGCGGGTCTTGGGCAGGTTGGCGCGGAAGTCGATCTCCTTGGGCGCCACGGCCGGCCCCAGGCGCTTGCGCGCGTGGCCGAGAAGTTCCTTGCGCAGCGCTTCCGAGGGCTCATGGCCGGGCTTCAGCGCGACGAAGGCCTTGACAACCTCGCCGACGGTGGGATCGGGCTTGCCGATCACGCCCGCTTCGGCGACCGCCGGATGCTCCATCAGAGCGCTTTCGACCTCGAACGGCCCAATCAGGTGCCCTGCCGACTTGATGACATCGTCGCTACGGCCGACGAACCAGTAGTAGCCGTCCGCGTCGCGCTTTGCGAGGTCGCCCGTCAGATACCAGTCACCGGCGAAGCACTTGCGATAGCGTTCATCCTCATTGAGGTAGCCGCGCATCATAGAGGGCCAGCCCCTCTTCAGCGCCAGTTCGCCCTCGACCATCGGCTCCTGTATCACCTCCACGTCCTGACCTTCGTCATGGCGTAGGATCGCCGCCTCTATGCCAGGCAGCGGAAGGCCCATTGAACCGGGTTTTATGTCAAGAGCCGGGAAGTTGGCGATCATGATGCCGCCGGTCTCAGTCTGCCACCAGTTGTCGTGGAACGGCAAGTCGAAGGCGTCAATGCCCCACACGACGGCCTCGGGATTGAGCGGCTCGCCGACGCTTGCCGCGAAGCGTAGCGCGGAAAGATCGTAGCCCCTGGCGGCATCCGCGCCGAGCCGCATCATCATCCGGATGGCGGTTGGCGCGGTGTACCAGACCGTCACCCGCTCGTGCTCAAGCGTCGAATACCACGTCTGGGGATCGAACTCGGCCTCGACGACAATACTGGTGACGCCATTCGTAAGCGGTGCAAGAATCCCGTAGCTCGTCCCGGTAACCCAGCCGGGATCTGCCGTGCACCAGTAAATATCGTCCTCGTGCAGATCGAGCGCGTAGAGGCCCGTCACATGATGTGCCAGCACCGCGCCATGCACATGGATTGCCCCCTTCGGCCGCCCCGTCGTGCCGCTGGTGAAATGCAGGAGCGCCATATCCTCGGGATTGGTCGAGGCGATTTCGAAGTCGGGCGACGCCGCCTCGACGAGCGCCGACCAGCGATGGATGCCGGGGCCGTCGGCTTCGCCGTCTCCGACAAGGATGATATGCGACAGGCTCGGCATCCGGTCGCGCACGTTTTGAACCTTGCGGCGATAAAGCTCCGGGGTCGTGATGAGCACGCGGCCCTCGCCGATGCCGATCCGGGTCGCGATAGGTTCGGGACCGAAGGCCGAAAAGAGCGGCGAGGCCACGCACTGGGCCTTTAGCGTCCCGAGGACCGCCACGTAGAGTTCAGGCAGCCGTCCCATGAGAAGGAAAACCCTCTCTCCCGGCTTGAGGCCGAGACTGACGAGCGCGTTGGCAAAACGGTTCGTATCGCGGCGGAGATCTATATACGTCAGGTCACGCCGCGCTCCTGTCTTGCCGATCCAGCGGATCGCCAGCTTCTCGGCGTGCGATCCGGCCGCATGGCGGTCGACGGCCTCATGGGCGATGTTGTAGCCCGTGCCGCCCGGCAGGCCATCGAGCAACGTCCAGGCGTTGGCCCAGTCGAAACGTGCCCGCTCCGCCTCGTAGTCGTACAGATGCGGCCGCGGAGAAAGGGCGGTGCGATCCTTTCTGATGCGCTGATCGGATGTTCTGGGTTGAGGGTTTCCATTCATCGCTGGCCGTGCTTTCCCATCAGCTTGACGGTGCTTGCCTGAGGACCTTTCTCACCGACCTATTCGGCGAAGGTGACGTGAACACCGGGCTCGAGCCGATCGAACGCGCCCTTCAGGACGTTGTTTCGATGAAAGCAGATCTGCTGGATGTCCGGGGTGGTGATGAAGCCGAATTCGCCCGAGGGGTCGATGCTTGCAATCGTGCTGGCCGGCCGCGGCTCATAGTGCTTCGTCTGGCCCCGGAGCCGCCGGGCCTCGGCCTGCAGCAGCCGGCGAGCCCGCTTGAACGTGTCGTTGCTCGCGAAGTGGATGTCGGAGTAGCGTTCATCGCCGTGATCGATACGATCGACCGCAATCTCCCCCCGGTCCGGCAACGCCCGATGAATACGCATATCGTAGAGCCCGCCGGAACGGTGTCTATGCGCCGACCCGGTAACAACGATGCGGCCGCTGGTGATAATACGCCCGGAACCACTCGCTAACTCGCCGATATGCCCCTCCAGGACCTCGCCAATAGCAGGTAACACGTTGATCCCGTGAACCTCGATTTCGACCGGTGTTTCCATGGCTCCCACCCGAGTTCGTCCAGTAAACTGCCCTGTGGGCAGGTGGATTCCTGCCGACAGCCGTCCCTGTCTTTACCCGACTCCTCCCCCCAGGGGCGGCTCCCTAGGGATGGTGTTCGCTCACCGCCTTCATAAGCTCGTCGGTGAGGCGCTTCCTGCCAAAATGAGATACGTCGCCGACGCTTAGGATTCCGACCATCCGCTTGTTTGAGTCGATGACGGGCAGCCGTCGGATTTTCTTCGTTTCCATCAGTTGGACAGCCTCTTCGAGGGTATCCTCCGAGCGGCAGTAGGAGATGTCTGGCGTCATCACATCGCGTGCGCTCATGGACGATACGTCACGTCCGTCCAGCAATGCACGGATCGCGATATCGCGGTCCGTCACCATTCCGATCAGGCGATCATTGTCGCCGACGGGCACGGCTCCAATATCCTGCTCCTTCATGATTTTCGCGATTTCCGGAATGGGCATCGTCGGCGGTACCCAGGAAACATTCTTATGCATGGCTTCCGAGACTCTCATCCCTTCTCTCCTTTGCGAAAGTTCGCTCCTTTGCGAAAACGTGTAACAATACCGCAGTTTTCCGACGCGGGTTTTGACGCTGATCAATGCAACGCCGTTCGTCGCCAGCGACTAGCCTCGATGGCTGTCCAGAACGGCCGACAGTGCAGCCCTCTTCAATCAAATGGCGGATCTCCTCGAAATAGAGGTGCCAATCCGTTGCGCATACATGCGTATCAACGTACGGTGGCGACGCTTGAGGACCTGCCGGAAAGTGTCGCCGCGATGATCAGGAAGCCGGTGGCTTGCAGAGCTCCAAGACATGCGGGGCCTCGAGTGTAAGATGGAGGGAATTTTCTGGCAGGGCACTTGGAGGAAGTGGAGGCGTGAACGCCTTCAACGCGGGCGGTGCTGACCGCAATCCCAGGTCATGGCCGAACGCGGCCAATATGCACGAGGGTGAACGATTGTCCCTCCGGAATACCAGCGTGAGGTCACTGGCCGTTCAGACAGGTTCCATGCCGGCCCCACGGCGACGGACCGTATCGGTATCAGTTTCATCTGCTTGCAATGTCGATCAGACATTTGCGGATCAAACCACAGTCCCACTGGACAGGAGTCGAAGAAGCGGCCCGAGCCCACGTTCTCGACGAGGCTGTTTTTATGGGCATCTTTGAGCACAAGTAAGCCCATTGCCAATGCCTAGTCGTGGGAGGCGATCATCGATGTGCGCCCAACAGTGTACGCGCCTCTGGGAAATGCGCTTCGAACGTCACAAGTTCGGAGCCATCGTCCAAACAGCTTGATGGGGATCAATGCCACAGATGGAATAGTGCGGTTGTCTTGTCGTCAGGCAATCGTCACTTTCCGAGGTCGTGAATATGACTGCTCGCGACATTTTAATTCCGCCACTCGGTCTTCCGGGTGTTTTGCGGCTCCCGAAAGCATCGAGGGCCATTGTTGTCTTTGCCCATGGCAGCGGCTCAAGCCGACTGAGTCCGAGGAATACCTACGTTGCCGCGGCGTTGAACAAAGCCGGATTCGCGACATTGCTCTTCGATCTTCTTTTGGCGAATGAAGAGGCCGACAGGAAGAACGTGTTCGACATTTCCCTCCTGGCGGCGAGACTGGTCACCGTGGTCAGATGGACTTCCGCCCGGTCCGATTTGACGGGGATGTCGTTTGGCCTGTTTGGCGCCAGTACCGGGGCCGCGGCCGCTCTGGTCGCGGCTGCCGAACTGGGAGATGCGGTCGGGGCCGTCGTCTCACGCGGCGGGCGACCCGATCTTGCAGGCGAGGCTCTCGAGGCCGTCCGTGCTCCCACTTTGCTCATCGTTGGCGAAGACGATCGTGAGGTGCTGTCGCTGAATGAGCAAGCGTTCGTCCGATTGAACTGCCAGAAGGCTCTGAAGATTGTTTCCGGTGCGACCCACCTGTTTCCCGAACCGGGAGCCCTGGATTCAGTGATTGCGGAAGCGACGGCGTGGTTCACGACACATCTTACTGAATCGAATGCGAGGAGTTGAAAAATGTCCTTCGTCGATCGTTCCGATGCGGGTGGAAAGCTCGCGCTGGCCCTTAAGGGACACAAAGACGAAAATGTCGTCATGCTCGCGCTTCCGCGCGGCGGAGTAGAGGTCGCGGTCGAGGTCGCGAGATATCTTGGCGCACCTCTCGATCTGTTGTTGGTGCGCCAAGATCGGGGTACCTATCCAGCCAGAGCTCGCCATGCGAGCTGTCATGGACGGCCCCGAGCCGATTGTCGTGCGTAACGAGGAGGTCATTCGCCTGGCCCGGGTTTCACCGACTGAGTTCGAGGGCGTGCAGCGGCGCGAAATAGCAGAGATCGAATGCCGGCGTCGTCGCTATCTCGGCGGCCGGTCTGTTCAAGACGTTTCCGGTCGCGTGGCCATTATCGTTGATGATGGAATTGCCACGGGGGTGACGATGCTGGTGCGATCCGGGATTGAGACGACGCAAACCGAGCAAGATCGTCGTGGCGGTGCCGGTCGCACCGTTGGAAACGGTGGCTAGGCTGAAGCTGGAGGCCGATGACGTGGTGTGCCTTATGACCCTGGACGTTTCGCTGAACAAGATCTGATGTCGCCCATGTCCTCATGTCGCAACGACCTTTACATCGGCGGCTGCGAGGCGCTGGTACAAGCGGCGTCGGAGGGCGATAGACCACCAATCATAAAGGAAGATTTCGAGCGGCCGCCAATTCGCGACCCAGCCGAAAATAAGGAGACTTTCGCTGAAAACTCTGGCCAGCGTCGCTGGTCCCGTTGTGTTTATAATGAGCTGGCTTGCCGCGATGCTCAATGCCAGGATGGGAACTCCGACAAGAAGTTCACGGCGACCTTCCCGAATAAGCTCGCGCAGTTCCCGGCTGGTACGAGCAATGCGGTCCTCGAAATTATATCGAATTGCCTGTCGCATCGTCAGGGCCGCCTCGGCTCCGGCTTCCTGCCCTGGAACTTGTATCACAATTTCGAAACGCATGCTGCGAGGCGCGTCTTGGGCCCATTCGACGATGAAACGTTCGGCCTCCGGGTCCAAATCCCTCTCTCGGAACGGCGTTGGATCAAGGGAATTGAATAGACGCGCTGCGCGGTCGACTTTCACAATGATCGTATATCTTTCACCTTCCACCGGATGTGCGCCGATCTTTCTATAATGAGGGGTTGCTAGGCAGCGATCCGCCCGCCTGTTCTGCCAGATTTCTCGTGTGCACCTCATATGCGTTCAGAGCTGAGCTGATTTCAACGGAGAAAGGGGGCGCTGTGGGTTCAAGTAAGCGAACAGGGTCCGGAAGTTCAGCGATCCAGGCAGCCGCGGCAGATCGGATTGCAGACAAATCCGATGCGCGGTTCCGGCGCCTGCCTCTGGACACCATGAGCTGAAGCAACGGCCGCTGCCCGTGCGGCTTCTCCATGGCTGTGGTGATGGTGTCACCCGTTGCGTGGCTGCCCATGAAGTGGCGGAAGACCTGTTTGCTGCCGGGAAGATTACGCTTGCCGACAGAGAGCTTCATGCGACCGATGCCGTCGTATTCGCAAAGCTTGTAAGCGATGTCGAAAGCGGGAGCGTCGACGGACACGATCATGTCTGTACCGACACCGAAAGCGTCTATCGGTGCTCCCTCCGATAAAAGCCGGGCGATCTTCCATTCATCGAGGCCACCACTTGCGAAAATCCGCACATTTCTCAGGCCGGCCTCGTCGAGGATTTGCCTGGCGCCGCGGGCAAGCTGGAGCAGGTCGCCGGAATCCAGCCTGACCGCCTGTACCTTGAAGGAGGGGCCAAGCTCTCTTGCCAGAGCGGCCACGTTATTGACGCCGGCAAGCGTATCGTAGGTGTCGACGAGCAACGTGGTCTCCGGAAACAAATGGGTGAACGCCCGAAAGGCTTCCATCTCGGTTGGGAAGGCTTCAATAAAACTATGTGCAACCGTTCCCGTCACCGGAATGCCGTAGAGGCGCCCAGCCTCCACATTCGAGGTGGCGGAGGCTCCGGCGATGAAGGCTGCGCGTGCACCCTTGATAGCCGCGTCTATCCCGTGAGCACGGCGCCCGCCGAAATCAACGATCGCACGGCCTTTAGCCGCCGCGACCACCCGCGCCGTCTTTGACGCGATCATGGTCTGGAACCCGACTTGATTGAGAATGAGCGTCTCGAGCAGTTGCGCTTCGGCAATGGGGGCGGCCACTTCCAGAATAGGTTCGTTTTCGAAGAAGGGCATGCCTTCCGGCAGGGCATAGATGTCGCCGGTGAACCGAAAAGACTTAAGCCAGGACAGGAACTCCGGTCTGAACCGCTTCAAGGAAGCGAGGTATGCGACGTCTTCGTCGCGAAACCGCAATTCCTCAATGTCTTCGATCAGGCCCTCAATGCCGCAGGCGATCAGGAAATTGCGGTTTGTGGGAAGTTTGCGCACGAACAGGCTGAAGACAGCGGTCCTTTCCATGCCGAGAGCATGATATGCATCGAGCATGGTGAACTCATAGAGGTCGGCAAACAGAGAAGATGCGGGCATGGCAACTGTATCTGCTCCGATGGTAAAGGGGCTTATACCAACAAATAACACGGCCGTTCATCGATGGTCGCATTGATGCGCATCAATAATGCGGCAGGCTCTATGGGAGTGCATATCCTCAGCTGCTGTCGGTATCGGTCAGCGGAGACCACAACAGCGTATTCTGCTCATCAAGCCGGACATGTCCGCCAAAATGCCGGCATTCTCGATCCAATGTCTCGCATAGCCAAAGGGCTTCCTCATAAGTGGCTCGGGTAAGCTGAAAGCGTTGCAGGCGGAAGGGGATCATCTCGAGGCGGCGCAGATGATGTGTTTCGTCGTCAACATCGACGAAATAGGCCAGCGTAAGGTCGGGTCGGAAAGCCTGATGTCCGCCGATACCTTCATAGTCGTTGATGAAATCGCCGCATCCGTAGAAGACTGGCCTTTCCGCATGGACCTCGATTGCCAAGGGGTGATGCGAGGAGTGACCGTGAACGATGTCGACATTGGCGAAGTCGATAAGGTTGCGGGCGAAGTCTCGATGTTCCAAAGATATATCATAACCCCAATTGGCTCCCCAGTGCAGAGAAACGAGGATGATGTCGCCCGATCGCCGCCACGCATTGATGGCATGTGCGACGTTCATACGCGAGGCTTGTGCAAGATCAGGAAGCAAATTCACGCCCGGCAAATTACGCCCCGCAGCCCAGTGTTCCGGGACGCCGGCAGAGACGCAGGCAAAGGCAAAGACGAGCAGTCGCTTACCTGAAGCCGCCTGAAGCACGGCTGGGCGAATGGCGGCATCTGCATCGAGACCGGCGCCCGCCGATGCGATCCCGGCCGTTTGCAATGCCAGCAAGGTGTCCTTCAGGCTTTCCAGTCCCCAATCTGCGACGTGGTTGTTGGCAAGGACGCAGCAGTCGATCTTTGCTGCATCGAGGCAACCGATATTGCCGGGATGCATGCGATAGTTGATTCCTTTATGTTCGGGTAGGCCGTCTGCTGTGATGCACGTTTCGAGATTGATGATCTGCAACTCCGGATTGCGTTGTTCGATTTCGGCAAGCGCATCGCCCCAGATATAGTCGAAGGGAACGTGCCTTGGGATTTCGCCGGAGCGGCGTTCCGCCAACCTGACATAGTCGAGCGCAGAGCGAGCATAGGGCTCGTATAGGACCGGATCGGCAGGATGCCGCATGATCTGATCGATACCACGTCCCGTCATCACGTCGCCGCACAAAAAGAGCTTCATGTCCTTCGGC
Organism: Rhizobium sp. YS-1r; assembly: GCF_000757525.1. Taxonomy (NCBI): domain Bacteria; kingdom Pseudomonadati; phylum Pseudomonadota; class Alphaproteobacteria; order Hyphomicrobiales; family Rhizobiaceae; genus Rhizobium; species Rhizobium sp. YS-1r. Next base: position 181,485 of record NZ_JPYQ01000009.1, read on the forward strand.
TCCTGTTCGCTGGAAAGGCGTGTCATCAAACTGCGGGGCAGTGCAACAAACTGCCGGTCGGCAAGCAGCGGAAGCCATTATTGACGGCAGATGCCGCCGCCTCCGCTCTTCCACCTTAAGGTCTCCTCGGAGGCGCTCGATTGAAGGGCGGTGGGTCCGTCTTGCAGACGTCACAGCCGATCCGGTCCCTTGCTGCCGCTGATGACGCTCCAAGCGCATCGTTGCGGGAGCTTCGCGTGACCCGGCTCGATCCGGCAGAGGTATAAAAAAGGACGTTCGGGCGAAGGTGGCATTGATGCGGATCAAGCTATAGGCAGGCGGGAGGATTATTGCTCGGTTTCATCGAGAGTGCGTTTCACCTTGCGGATAATGACACCGCGCCTTTTCGTCGGCCGCCTTGTCCAATCTTTCTTGCATGTCCGCAGCCAGCGATTGAGCATCGTTGTGCCGATCCTTCCGTCCGAACTGGAGTGCGCAAGCCGGGAAGGTGCCAGATATTTGAAATGTCCAACACGTCCCTAGAAGCGAGTTCGTAGGTCGCGTCAGGACAGGGGTCGACGATCGTAAGGTGGGGCTGCATTGCCGAAAGACGTTCCCTCATGCCCGCGATTGCCGCCAGTTCGCCATGTGCCAGAACGACGGTTTTCTTCATCGGCCGGCGGTCGATGCCGCGAGTTCCGGTTCGTCGGCATGGCCGCTATCTCACCGAGATGTGGAAGACCTCCTTGGTTCGCCTTGAACACCTTTGAACCACTCTGGTTCGTCAAGGCTTGAATGGTTATTCTATCAAGGCTCCCCGTGCCCCCAACTGGTTACGGTTGGCCAATTGAAGGTTGCGTAACGATTTCCTCTCAAGGGCCTGACACGTGGGCGATGAACAAACATTGATGGCTGCCAAACCGTCCGTCGTTGAAAGATGCGAGAAGCCTGCCAACATCATGTGAGCCCCTGCTCAACGACTGGGTCAACGGTTCGCATCTGTTGTCTCGATATATCCGTATGACGCGGCGGCCTACTTATGGCGAAGCAGATTGGTCTTCATGTTAGCCAAGAGGCGCGTTATCTTATCCTGCAGTTCAGGTGTTCCCATCACTGTAGGGTAGGAAATTGCCACTCCGATAACCTCTCCGGTGCCTGGATCGCGGAAAGCCATACCTTCAGAAGAGACGCCATCGTAGGAATCGTTGGTGGAATGTGAGCGTCCGGTTTCATGAATGATCCGGATCCGGTCCAGCAATTCTGCATGGTTCTGCGGCGCTTGCGTCGTCACGAAGGGCAACTTGTCTGGAACGCGAAGCTTCCATTCCTCCTCGTTCAGCAGTGCCAGCATGGCGCGTCCGTTTGAGGTCGCATGTGGCCAAGCACGATATCCGGGCGTCGAGGTGATCGCCAGCGGGCTTGAGCCGCGCACCATGCGCAGCACGACGAGCTGATATCCGTCAAATACGGTCACATAGGCCGTATGCCCGCCGATGGCGCAGACCTCCTGCAGCTCGGTATTCACTAGATCCAGGAAATTATGGTTCGAGCGACAGATCTGCCCAAGCTCGAAGAGGCGGACACCGGGCGTGTAGAGGCGCGTCACGGGATCGAAATCAAGAATTCCGTTTTCGCGCAGAACCTTCATCACGCGTGATGCCGTCGCCTTGGGACAGTCGGTGCGGCGCGCCAGTTCCGCCTGCGACAGAGAAGGCTCGGCCAGCGAGAAGCAACCGAGAATGGAGATCGCATCTTCGAGAGAGCTCATGTTTCGTCCTATGCGCGTAAATCACCCTGCATAGTTCCATTATTGGAACTTGTTGTCAAATATGAAACTAGCGCTAGACTCCTTTGATCTTGCCGCCTATAAAGATGTCAAAACAATTCATGCTTAAAAAAACGGCGGAACAGGCAGGCATTAGATCCATCCCCTCTGCAGGGGGAAGGTTTACCCATCCGCATGCCGGGCACCCAGAACCCGAGATGAATGAGCCATGCGCGCCGCGAGAAGATGACGGCGTTGATCGGGCCGTTGCGCGTCTTCGGCCATCCGTTATGGGGAACATACGAATGCAAGAGACTTCCAGGAGCTTCCGTGCCGGCGTCGATATCGGTGGCACTTTCACCGACTTCATCCTGTTCGACGAAAAGGCGGCTTCCATCCGCCTGCACAAGTGCCTGACGACGCCAAAAGATCCCTCCCAGGGCGCATTGGGCGGTCTCGGAGAACTGGTCGACGCAGCCGGAATTTCGGTTGCAGACCTCTCCGAGATCGTTCACGGCACGACGCTGGTGACGAATGCGGTGATCGAGCGCAAGGGCGCCCCGGTCGGCCTGATCACCACGGAAGGTTTTCGCGATGTTCTCGAGATCGGTACCGAGCAGCGCTACGACATCTACGACCTTTTCATCGAATTCCCCGAGCCGCTGGTCAGCCGTTCGCGCCGCATCGAGATCTCCGAGCGCATCGGCGCCGATGGTGGCGTCATCAAGCCGCTGGACGAGGTTTCGGTCCTCCGCGCCGTGAAGAAACTGGTCGCCGACCGCGTCGAAGCGATCGCGGTCTGCCTCATGCATTCCTACCGCAATCCCGCTCACGAAAAGCGGGTCCGCGAAATCATCAAGCACCACTATCCGGACATGTCGGTGTCCATCTCTTCGGAAGTCGTCGCCGAAATCTCCGAATATCCGCGCTTCGTCACCACCTGCGCCAATGCCTATGTGCAGCCGCTGATGGACCGTTACCTGAAGCGTTTCGAGCAAGAACTGAAGGCCCGCGGCTTTACCGGCGCGTTCCGTCTGATGCATTCGGCCGGTGGTCTCGTCTCCGTCGATGAAGCCCGCGAATTCCCGATCCGCCTGCTCGAATCCGGCCCCGCCGGCGGCGCGCTGGCGACCGCATGGTTCGGCAAAGCGGCCGGCCAGGAAAACGTCATCGCCTTCGACATGGGCGGCACGACGGCCAAGGCCTGCATGATTGAAAACGGCATGGCGCATATCGCCTCCTATCTCGAAGCCGGCCGTGTGCGCCGCTTCCGCAACGGCTCCGGCCTGCCGATCAAGGCGCCGGTCGTCGACATGATCGAGATCGGCGCCGGTGGCGGTTCGATCGCCGCGATCGACGAAGTCGGTCTGCTGCAGGTTGGTCCGCATTCGGCCGGCGCGTCTCCGGGTCCGGCCTGCTACGGCGCCGGCGGCACCAAGCCGACGGTCACCGATGCCAGCGTCGCGCTCGGTTATTACGATCCGGCCTTCTTCCTCGGCGGCCGCATGACGCTCGATCTCGATGCCGCCGAAAAGGCGCTGAAGACGATTGCCGAACCGCTCAACATTTCCACCGTCGAAGCCGCCTGGGGCATCCATCAGGTGGTCGGCGAGAACATGGCAAGCGCCACCCGCATCCATCTGGTCGAAAAGGGCAAGGATCCGCGCGGTTATTCGATGATCGGTTTCGGCGGCGCCGGCCCGGCGTTTGCCGCCCGTGTCGCCCGCATTCTCGGTGTCGGCGAAGTCATCATTCCGCAGGCCAGCGGTGCCGCTTCGGCCTTCGGCTTCCTGACGGCGCCGCTGTCCTTCGATCTCGTCCGTTCACGGCCGATGGGCCTTTCGGCCGACCTCGACACGGCATCCCTGAATGCCGAGTTCGGTGAGCTTGCCGAAGAAGGCAAGGCCAAACTCATTGCTGCCGGCGCCAAGCCCGAGGACGTCGTCTTCGAACGCACCGCCGACATGCGCCTGATCGGCCAGCTGCACGAGATCAACGTGCCGATCCCGGCCGGCGAACTTGATGCGAATGCCTATGCGACCATCCGCAAGTCCTTCGAAGAGGTTTATGCCGCCCGCTATACCCGCGTTCCGGTGGAAGCCGAACTCGAAATCCTCTCCTTCCGCCTTCGCGCCAGCGGCGCGATCCCGCAGCTTTCCATCAAGCAGGCGGATATCGCTGCCTCGGGCGACGTCGCGCTCAAGGGAAGCCGCAAGTGCTATTTCGGTGAAGGTTTCATCGATGCCGCCATCTACGACCGCTATAAGCTGACGCCGGGCATGACGGTCGAAGGCCCGGCGATCATCGAGGAGCGTGAATCGACCACAATCGTGCCGCCCGGCGACGTGCTGACCGTCGATGCCGCCGGCAATCTGCGCATCAAGATCGCCACAGTCGGCAAGGGCATCGAACTGGTTACCCCGCAGATGACCAAGGCGGAAGCAATCGAGAGGATTGAGTCCGATCCGATCGCGCTCGAAATCATGTGGAGCCGCCTCGTCACCGTGGCGGAAGAAATGTGGCACACGGTCTGCCGCACCGCGTACTCGTTGATCATCTCAGAATCCCAGGACTTCGGCTGCTCGATCCTGGATGCCTCCGGCGAAACGCTGGCCCATTCGGCCCGCGTCATGCCGGTCTTCAACCTCACCCTGCCGATGGTGGTCAAGGCGGCGCTGGAGCGCTACCCGATTGATACGCTGGAGCCGGGCGACGTTCTGGTCTGCAATGACCCTTGGCTCTGCGCGGGCCATCTGTTCGACATCGCAGTCATGACCCCGGTCTTCAAGAACGGAAAGGCCGTCGCCGTCATGGGCACGGTCGGTCATGTCGGCGATATCGGCGGCACCCGCAACGGCATGAAGGCGACCGAAATCTACGAAGAAGGCCTGCAGATCCCGCCGATGAAGCTCATCAAGGCGGGTGTCGAGAACGAAGACCTCTTCCGCTTGATGGCGGAGAACATTCGCGACTCCCATCAGGTGCTCGGCGACGTCCGCTCGCTGGTCGCCGCCAACGACACCGGCGCCCGCCGCATGGTGGCGTTCATGGACGAATACGGCCTGTCCGATCTCCAGGCGCTCGCCGAGGTCGTCCAGTCCCGCTCGGAAAAAGCGATGCGCGAAGCGATCCGCGCCATTCCGAACGGCGTCCACACCTCGACCATCTCCTATAATCCACTTGGAACGCACATGACCGTGCCGGTCAAGGTGGTGATCAAGGACGACGAGATCGAGCTCGATTTCGAAGGCGCTCCGCCGGAGGTGCCGCTTGGCGGCATCAACTGCACGCTGAGCTATACGACGGCGCATTCGACCTATCCGCTGAAATGCATGCTGACGCCTTCGGTGCGCGGCAATGCGGGCTGCTACCGACCGCTGACTGTCAAGGCGCCGAAGGGTTCTGTGATGAACTGCAATAAGCCGGCCCCGGTTAGCCTGCGCACCCGCACCGGCTGGTACACTTCGCCGAACATCTTTCGGGCGCTTTCCAAGGCCGCTCCGCAAAAGGTCATCGCCCATACCGGTCTGCCAAGCCTTTTGACCGTCTACGGCAAGACCCCGGATGGCAAGATCTTCTACGACCACCTGCTCTCTGGCGGCGGACAGGGCGGCAGCTCCGCCAAGGACGGGAAGTCGTCCGTTCTGTGGCCAACCTCCGCGGCGACCTCCTCGATCGAAATGCTGGAAAGCCGCTCGCCGGTCGTGATCCTCGAAAAGGGCTTCGTTCAGGATTCCGCCGGCGCCGGCGAGTTTCGCGGCGGGCTTGGCGCGCGCATCCGGCTCGCCAAGCGTTATGACGACGGCACCTCCGTCACCGTCTTCGTCTCGCCGGAAGGCGTCAACGCGCCGATCGCCGGCCTATTCGGCGGTCAGAATGGCCTCCTGTCGCACGGTTATGTCCGCGACGAGGAAGGCAATGTGCTGGAAGATGTCGGTACTGGCGGGCTCTTGGTCGTGGACCGCACCGATCGCGTGGTGGAGCTGCAGCTCGGCGGCGGCGCCGGCTTTGGCGATCCGGCAAACCGGTCGGTAGAACTGATCGAGGAGGACGTCGAGGAAGACTACGTCAGCGCCGAGGCCGCCGAAGCTATCTATGGCCTCAGCAAGCGCAAAAAGGAGCTGGCGGCATCCGCCCGCCTTTCGCCAGCGGCGAGCCGGTAGTCACTGGCTCACGTCGTGTCCTCTCAGGGACGACCACACAAGCAATGCAGACAAAAAAAGGGGAATGGAACATGCTCAATCTGAATAAACGTCAATTTCTGATCGGCGCTGCAGGCATGACCGCCGCCGCGACAATGCCCCGCCTCGCCAATTCGGCCGGCAGGAAGATCCTGGTTCTCGCCAGCACTGTCGACATTCCGAACTTCGATCCGCATGTGGCCACCGGCTACGCGCCGCAATGGCTGTTCCGCAATACCTACGATCCGCTGGTGCGCGTGGTGAACAATCCATCGGTTCCGGCGCCGGGCCTTGCCAAGAGCTGGAACCAGTCCGATGACGGCCTCGTCTACACATTCGAGCTCGACGGAAATGCCAAATTCCATGATGGCACGCCGGTGACCGCCAAGGATGTCGAATATTCCTTTGCTCGCCTGCTGCGCCTTGCCAAGGGGCCGGCCTGGATGGTGTCGGGGATCCTCGACGAAAACAGCATCCGGGCGACCGGCGAGACAACGGTGACGATGACGCTGAAGAAGCCCTTCGCGCCGCTTCTCTCCGTCCTGCCTTGGATGTTCGTCGTCAACTCCAAGCTCGTCGAAGCCAACAAGGGGACTGACGACGGGCAAGCCTTCCTGCTCGCCAACATGGCCGGTTCGGGTGCCTTCAAGATGGGACGCGTCAAGCCGGGCGACCTTTATGAACTGAGCCGCGTCGAGAACGACTGGCATAAGGGTGGCAATCTCGACGGCGCGATCTGGAAGATCGTCCGCGAGGCCTCGACCGCCCGGCTGATGCTCCAGCGCGGCGAAGTGCATTTCGCGCTCGACATGTTCGCCGAGGACATGGACGCCATCAAAGACATGCCGCATGTCGTCCGTATCATGGAACCTGACTACCGCACGTTTACCATCAAGATGAACACGGCCAAGGGCCCGCTGATGGACAAGAACCTGCGCAAGGCAGTGTCTTACGCGTTCAACTACCAGGGCATGCTGGATGCCGCAGGCCCGGCCCAATTGATGAAGAGCCCGCTGCCCATCGGCATCTTCGGCTTTGATCCGGACCAGAAGGGCTATGACCAGGACATGGCGAAGGCGAAGGAATATCTCGCCAGGTCGCAATACAAGGACGGCGGCATCACGCTCTCCATACACCACGCCGCCGGCTACGAGAACCAGCGCCGCTGGTGCCTGATCATGCTGGAATCGCTGAAGGCACTCAACATCAAACTCGACATCCGTGCCATGACCTGGCCGGACACCGTGGCGATGGCCCGTTCGCCGGAGACGATGGTCGACTTCTACTCGATCTTCCAGTCGCCCAACTATGCCGACCCGGACAATACCGCGTTCGCCGCCTACCATTCCTCGCGCAATGGGCAGTGGCAGAATCCGGTCTACAAGAACCCGGAGGTCGACAAGCTGATCGAGGATGCCCGCGCCGAAGTCGATACCGCCAAGCGTGCCGAACTCTACAAGAAGTTCCAGGCGGTAATCGTCGAGGATGCGCCCGATATCATCGGCATTCTCGAACTGCGCAAGTTTGCGATGCGCGACAACGTAAAGGACTATGTTTTCAGCCCGGTTGCCGCCAACACGATGGAAATCTGGCCGCTGTCGATCGCTTGAACCCTTGCCGCCGGCGGGTTTTCGGTACGGAAGCCCGCCGCTCCGGAGTTTGCGAATGCTGCTTTATATCTTGCGCAGGCTTGTCCTGCTCTTACCGGTCCTGCTCGGCCTGACCCTGCTTCTGTTCATCGTGGCACGCATCCTGCCCGGCGACCCGGTGGGCCTTGCCGCGGGTCCGAATGCGACGCCCGAGCTGATCGCGCAGATGAAGCGCGAATTCGGCCTGGATCAGCCTTTGCCAGTGCAATACTGGGATTATCTGACCGGTCTCGTTTCCGGCGATTGGGGCATGTCGGTCTTCACGCGTCGTCCAGTCTTCGCGGACATCGTGGAATATCTGCCGGCGACCATAGAGCTCGTCTTCGCCTCCCTGTTCATTGCGGTCGTCATCGGCATTCCGCTCGGTCTGTTGACGGCCGTCTACAAGAATGGGGCGCTTGATTATGCGACCCGCACGGTGGCGCTCGGCGGCATCGCCATGCCGCGTTTCTTCCTCGGCCTCCTCCTGCAGATGGCCTTTGCCGCCTGGCTGGACATCCTGCCGCTGTCCGGCCGCTACCCACTGATCGAAAGCCCGCCGGACCACGTGACGGGCCTCTATACGATCGATGCTGTGATCGCGGGTGACTGGTACGCGTTCCAGATCGCGCTCTCACATCTGGCACTGCCGGCGATCGCCATGGCGCTTTCGCCGCTTGCCACCATCATGCGGATGATGCGCGCCTCGACGATCGAAGTGCTGCAGCAGGACTATGTCATGACCGAGCGGGCGCTCGGTCTTTCCAACCGGCTGATCCTCTTCAAATACGTGCTCAAGAACGCCATGACCTCGACGCTGACGGTGATCGGCCTCTACGTCTCCTGGCTGCTCGGGGGCACGGTTCTGGTGGAGACGGTCTTCGACTGGCCGGGGCTGGGCCTCTACGCCACCCAGGCGATCCTGACCCAGGATTTCATGCCGGTGATCGGCGTGACGCTCATCATCGCGATCATCTATCTTGTTACCATGCTCGTCGTGGACCTTCTTTACGGCGTCTTCAACCCGAAGGTACGCTACGCATGAGCAGGACTGAGCAAATGACCCCCATTGCCATACCCGAGCGCAGCCAGTCCGCGCGTCTCGAAAACTGGAGCCGCGCCTTCTATCGGTTTCGCCAGAGTTGGCTGTCGATCATCGGCCTTGCGATCGTCATCGCACTGATCGTCATCGCCATCCTCGCACCGTGGATCGTGCCGCATCCCGAGCATGTCGTCGGCGGCACGAATACCGGTGCGAAATTCCAGCCGCCGTCGGCTACGGCTTGGTTCGGCACCAATGCGCTCGGCCAAGACATGTTTTCGTTGGTGCTGGTCGGGTCACAGGTCTCGCTGTTTTCCGGTCTCGCCGTTGTCTTCATCGCTATCGTCGTCGGCACGATCGTCGGCGCCATTGCCGGGTATTTCGGCGGCTGGATCGACGAAATCCTGATGCGCATCACCGATCTTCTGCTCACCATCCCAAGCCTGATCCTTGCCATGGCCGTGGCGGCAGCGCTCGGCACGGGCGTCTGGAACATGATCATCGCCATCTCGATCACGTGGTGGCCGGCCTATGCCCGTCTCGTGCGCGGCGAAGTGATCGTCAAGAAGGAAGAGCAGTTCGTCGTCGCGGCCCATGCGCTCGGCGCCGACTGGCCGCGCATCCTCGGCAGGCACATCTTGCCGAACATCGTCTCGCCGATCGTCATCAAGGCCTCGCTCGACATGGGCTTCGCGATACTGACCGTCGCCTCGCTCGGCTTCGTCGGCATCGGCGTGAAGCCGCCGATTCCGGAATGGGGCACGCTGCTTTCCGGTGCGCGCAGCTATATGCCGGATTACTGGTGGACGGCGGTGGCTCCTGGCGTTGCGATTTTCTTGGCAGTGCTTGCCTTCAACCTGCTGGGCGACGGGCTGCGTGACGTGCTCGACCCCAAGGCTCGACGATAGGGGAGGGATCACGATGACGCTTCTCGACATCAGGAACCTCAACCTCGCCATGAAGAGCTACGAGGGCGAGACGCAGATCCTCCACGGCATCGACCTGAAGATCGAGCGCGGCGAGATCTGGGGCATGGTCGGCGAGACGGGCAGCGGTAAATCACTGACGGGCTTATCCGTCTCACGGCTCGTTCCGTCGCCACCGGGGCGCTATGTCGCCGGTTCGATTAAGTTCCAGGGCAAGGATGTGCTGAAGGCGACCGACAGGGAGATGAGGGGCTTGCGTGGCCGGCATATCGGCATGATCTTCCAAGATCCGACGACCAACCTTAACCCGGCCTTCCGGATCGGCACGCAGTTAGTGGACGTGGCGCTGCATGCCGGCCATGCGGACCCGTCCGTGCTCGGGCTCGATCCCGGTGCCTCGCGTGGCGATCTCAAGAAGGCGGCCCGACGTGTGGCAGTCGAGATGCTGGAAAAGGTCGGCATTGCGAAGGCCGCCGAGCGTATTCATGACTATCCGCACCAGTTCTCCGGGGGCATGCGCCAGCGCGCACTGATCGCCATGGCGATGATCGGCAAGCCCGACCTGCTGATCGCCGATGAACCGACGACCGCGCTCGACGTTTCGGTGCAGGCGCAAATCCTGCGGCTGATCCATGATCTTGTGGCTGAACGCAATATCGGAGTGCTGCTGATCACCCACAATCTCGGCGTCGTGGCACAGATCTGCAGCCACGTGGCCGTCATGTATCGCGGCCGCATTCTCGAAGCAGGAAAGGTGGACGATGTATTGAAGCGGCCAAGCCACAGCTATACCCAGGCGCTTTTGCACTCCGTGCCAACCGCCCATACCAAGCGCGGTGAATTGAAGGGCCTGAACGGGCTTATGCCGGAGACCGCCGCATGATCCTCGATATCCAGAACGTCACAAAAAACTATCCCGGCCCGCGCCAGGGTTTCTTCGGTCGCGGCGAGGGTTTTACCGCGCTGGACAATGTCAGCCTGTCGATCAGGAAAGGTGCGAGCTTCGGTCTGGTCGGTGAATCCGGGTCCGGCAAGACGACGCTGACGCGTTGCATCCTGCGGCTCGAAACGCTGTCGGCGGGCAATGTCTTGTTCGACGGCGTGGACATCCACAAGCTGACGCCGCTCGAGATGCGGCGCCTGAGATCGCGCCTGCAGATCGTCTTCCAGGACCCTTACGCTTCGCTCGATCCGCGCATGACGATCCATGATATCGTCGCCGAGCCGCTGGTCATCCATGGCGACGTGGTGAACCTTAATGCCCGCCAACGCACCGAGCGGGTGCTGGAGCTGCTGCTGCAGGTCGGCCTTCGCCCGGAGCATCTTTTCCGTTATCCGCATGAATTTTCTGGCGGCCAGCGGCAGCGTATCGGCATCGCCCGGGCGCTTGCCGTCGGGCCTGAATTCCTGATCCTCGACGAACCCACCTCGGCGCTCGACGTCTCGGTCCAGGCGGACGTTCTCAATCTCCTGCACCGGTTGCAGGAAGAACTCGACCTCACCTATTTCTTCATCAGCCACGACCTCGGCGTCATCCGTTATATCTGCGACGACGTCGCCGTGATCTATCGCGGCAAGCTGGTGGAACAGGGACCGGTCGCGGAGATATTCGATCATCCGAAGAGCGACTATACGCGCATGCTTCTGGACGCGATGCCGGACCCCGATCCGGATCGTTCGCCGTTCCGCCGGAAGGCTGCCGTCTGAACGCACAGAAGAAGAGGAAAGCATGGCGCCCCCGAAGCGATGAGCGAGATGGCCGCCCGCATTGCCTCACCCGATAATGTTACTGAGGTTGAGAGCGTTGAGATGGCCCGTATCTCCGCCCGCCGCGGCGCATGGAGATACGGGCGGGCACTTCGTCCAGTCGCCATTGAGTATGATCTGCCCAGCTATTTCCATGCGCCAAATCTTGACGGCTATTTGCACCGTCCGAAGGCTGTTCTCCTTGAAGCGTGACGGATCGGCGCTCTTCAGACGCTGCAGGACCGAGGCTGCCGAGACGAAACTGGCATGACCGGCCTTTGCCCGACGACATAGGCGTTCGCTTTGGTCCGCCTGCCGCTCTTTATCGCGAATTTCGCAGCTCGGAACGCACCCGGCGAGATTTTGCATTTGTTCAGAGCGGCTGCCACTGTGCGTTCAAGATAACACCATGATGTGAGGAGGAATCGATGGTAGTTTGGACAACGGGGATGAAAAACGGCCTGGTGGCGGCAGCGATCGCGCTGGCAAGTGCAGTCGGAGTCTCTGCTGAAGAGCAATATCCCGTTTCGACGGTGCGCATGATTGTCCCCTACGCGCCGGGAGGTGGCGGCGACATCACCGGCCGCATGATCGCAGAGGAGATCAGCAAGCGCCTCAAAACGACGGTCGTCGTCGAGAACATCGGCGGGGCAAGCGGGACGATCGGCACGGAAAAAGCGGCCCGCGCCAAGCCGGACGGGGCAACGCTGCTGCTTGCCGGCAGTGCCATCTTTACCACCGCGCCCCATCTCACCCAGATCGGTTTCGATCCTCTCAAGGATTTTGTAGCGATCGCCAATATCAGTGAATCGGTCCGCATGCTCAGCGTGCCGCCGGAGCTCGGCGTCAAGACCTACGAGGAACTCGTGGCCTATGGGAAAGCCAATCCTGGCATACTGAACTATGCCTCCGTCGGCGTCGGCTCGACCGGCCATATCATTGGGGTCGATTTCCTGCGCAGCACCGGGGTCGAGGCGCGGCATATTCCCTATAGCGGCGCATCGCAGGCCGTGCAGGCACTCTTGTCGGGTGACGTGCAGTTCGTCATCGACGCCATGGTGATTCCGCCCACGCGGGAGGGGAAGCTGGTGCCGATCGCCGTGCCCAGCGAGACCCGTCTGGCCGATTTCCCCGATGTCCCGACGTTCCGGGAGGTGGGGCTGAAGGATGTACGCACCGGCGGTTGGCAAGCGGTCATGGCGCCCGCCGGTACGCCTCAGGAACTGGTCACGATGATTGAAGGAGCTTTGAAGGATGCCGATGAGAGCCAGGAATTCCGCGCGGCCCTTACCCGCGCAGGCTTTTCCCCGCGGTTCCGCACCGGCGTGCAACTCCAGCAGGAACTCGAGGCCGAATATGCCTATTTCGGCTCACTGCTGAAGAGCATGGATATCAGCAAGAAATAGCCGCTGCCGGCAACCGGATTGCGAAGATGCCGCGATACGCGCCAGCGGGTTGGTGCGTATCGCTTTCGGTATCAGCTACAAGGATCTGCCCGATGCTCGACAGACGTCTCTCCGCTCCGACCTTAAGCGCAGTTGTTGCGGAATGGATGACAGGTTTTTCGCTCGCTAGCGTTCCCCAGGCGGTTTTGGAAAATACCCGGCTTAGGATTCTCGATGTGATTGGTGTGATGATCGCGTCATGCCGGCTTGACGTCGTTTCCGCCGCGCGGCGGGCCGTTGCCGAATCCGACGGTGCCGGGGGGCAGGCCTTTTCTCTCATGGATGCCGCGCCGACCACGCCTGCCAATGCGGCTTTCCTTAACGGCATCATGTCTGGCGTGCTCGAATTCGACGACACTCACATCCAGTCCAATATTCATCCAACCGGTGTCGTGCTGTCGGCCCTGCTGCCCGAATGTGAACGGCTCGGCCTTTCGGGAAAGGATCTTCTGGAGGCCGTGCTGGTCGGCAGCGAACTTCTCTGCCGTCTCGGTATGATCTCGCCGGTCAGGATGCACGAAGTCGGTTTCCATCCAAGTTCGGTCTACGGCGTTTTTGGTGCGGTGTGGGGGCTCGCGCGTGTCAGGCGCTTTTCGATCGAGCAGACTATGCATGCGATCGGCACGGCTGCCAGCTTGTCGGCCGGGTCTATTGCCTCTTTTGAGGACGGGACATCGACCAAGACCCTGCACGTGGGCATGGCGGCATCAGCGGCTATTCGCGCGATTGCCTTGGCGGGGCAGGGCATTTCCGGTCCCCACCCGGTATTTGAGGGGAAATTCGGCTGGTTCAAGAGCCATGTCCAGTCCGGTACCGAGTTTCGTTTCGCGGCCCTGACCGACGAGCTCGGCGAGCGATGGGAGGTGCTGAACATTGCCTCGAAGGCCCATCCCTGCGCCTACACGATGATCCCGTTCATCGCTGCCACCATCGCACTTCGCGAGGCCCATAGTGTGAGACCGCAGGATGTCGACGTCATTTATTGTGATATCATGCCCCGTTCCTTCGCCACCGTCTGCGAACCTGTCGAGGAGAAACGTCGGCCAAAGACGAGTTGGCATGGCCGCATCAGCCTGCAGCACACCGTCGCTGAGGCGCTGGTTCGAGGCCACATGGACAAGCATGCCTATGCGCCTGAGAGCCTCATCGATCCGGTGGTCAATACGATTGCCGACAAGGTCGTCCACCGCCCGGATCCGGTCGCCGCCGCCGATATCAGCAGATCGCGTGCCAGCGTCTCGATCCGTCTGAATGATGGACGGGAACTCACCCATACGATCGACGACATGCCGGGAACCCGGCGCAATCCGATCCCCCGTGAAGGCTACCTGCAGAAGTTCCTGGCCAATATTGACGGTGTCATCTCGAAGGCCGTGGGGGAGGAGCTGGCAACCGCCTTGCTAAGGCTCGAGGAGCTTGACGATGTTGGTGCAACGTTTCGAGGACTGCGGGTGTAGGCGCCGGTCGGCGTCTTGCTAGTCCGCCAGATCGATGTTGTGCCCCGTGCGCAAAATGGCCCCAGCGCGTGCTCATCCTCGCTTGCCGACGGCAGAGGGCGCAAACGACGATCGGATTTGTTCCTGTTTGCTGATCCTCACTTGATACAGACCCGAAAAAAGGGCCGGAGCATGGTTTGATGCTCCGGCCGAATTGTCCCCGGGAGGACGATACGTGTTTCAGTCCGTTGCCTCCTGCGCACCCTTTCTGACGAGCGACGTGGTGGCGGCGAGCAAGATCGCGATGCCGAGCACGAGGAAGGTGAGGCTGATCGGGCGATGGATGAAGGTCATCGGATCGCCGCGCGACAGCGACATGGCGCGGCGGAAGTTTTCCTCGAACATCGGTCCGAGCACGAAGCCGAGGATGAACATGGCGAGGCTGCAGTCGGCCCGCTTCAGGAGATAGCCGACGGCGCCGAAAACGACGAGCGTCAGGATCTGAAGGGATGAAAAACCGATCGAATAAACCCCGACGCACGCAAAGGCGAGCACAAAGAGGTAGAGCCAGTGATAAGGAACCGCGAGAAGCTTTACCCATAGACCGATCAGCGGCAGGTTTAGGATTACGAGCATCAGGTTGCCGATCCACATGGAACCCACTAGGCCCCAGAAGAGGGCAGGATTGTTACTGATCATACTCGGCCCGGGGTTGATGCCCTGGATCATTAACGCGCCGAGGAATAGGGCCATCACGGGGCTCCCGGGAACGCCGAGCATCAAGGTCGGGATGAAGGCGGTCTGGGACGCGGCATTGTTGGCCGCTTCCGGTGCAGCTACGCCCTCGACGGCGCCGGCCCCGAAACGATCTGGGTGTTTGGAAATGCTCTTCTCGACCATATAGGCGGAGAAAGAGCTCATCGCGAGACCGGCGCCGGGCAGAATCCCGAGGAAGGAGCCGAGCGTCGTGCCGCGCAGGACGGCCGGCCATGCGCGGCGAAACTCGTCACGGCTTGGCCAGAGCCGGCCGACTTTCGAGGTGGCGATCTCAGGCTTTCCCGCGCCGCCAATCGTCGTGATGATTTCCGAAACCGCAAAAAGCCCGACCGCCAGCACGGCAAAGTCGATCCCATCGCGCAGTTCCGAAAGGCCGAAGGTGAAACGGAAGACGCCGGAGGCGACGTCGGCGCCCGCCAGACCCAGCAGCACGCCAAGGACGCCCGATCCGATGCCCTTGATGAAGCCGCCCTTGGCGATGGAGGCCGTGGCGACGAGGGCACAGAAGACGAGAGCTGCATATTCGGCGGAGCCGAACCTTGCCGCGATCGAGGCCATAGCGGGCGCGGCAGCAGCGATCAGCACCGTGCCGACGGTGCCGGCAAAGAAGGAACCTAGAGCGGCAATGGCAAGCGCCGAGCCGGCGCGGCCTCGCCGTGCCATCTGGTGTCCGTCCAGGCAGGTCACGGCCGATGAGGCTTCGCCCGGCAGGTTGAGCAGGATCGATGTGGTGGATCCGCCATAAGCCGCGCCGTAGTAGATGCCAGCAAGCAGGATCAGCGATCCGGTCGGCGGCAGGCCGAAAGTCAAGGGCAGGAGCAGCGAGATGGTGATGATCGGCCCCACGCCCGGCAGGACGCCGATTGCGGTTCCGAGCGTCACCCCTAATAGGCAATAGAAGAGATTGTCGATGCTAGCGGCGACCTGCAGCCCCAAGACGATGGATGAAAAGAAGTCCGGCACGCTAGATGCTCCAGTCAAGCAGATGGAAGGGGATGCCCAGGCCGAAGTAGAAGATCGCGACGATGATCGCCCCGATGGCGAGGAGGAGGAGCGGGAGTTCCTTCAGCCGCCCCCGCCTGTCGGCAAGCCAGCCGATGCAGACGAGCGCGAAGAGACCTGGAAGAAGACCTGCGCTGTCAACCAGCAGCCCGAATACAAAAAGAGCAGCCAGGATGGCCACGAAAGGCCGCAGTTCCTCGCGTGGCATAAGGGCGATGGACGGTCTCCCCTCGCTGGCCAAGTGCGCCTGCAGCAGAAGTGCAACGCCAAAGATCAACAGCGTGGCGCCAAGCAATATCGGCAAAGCGCCCGGTCCCATTTCGGAAAGGCTGCCGAAGCCGTAATCTACACCGAGATAGGCGGCGACGCCGCCTGAAGCGATGAAGAGAACACCGACTGCATGATCTGCATGGAATTTCATATTCTCCCCCCTCATATCCGACTGCGCCTTGCGGCGTCTGGTCGATCGCCAACCCTTTTGCAATCCGCAGCGGTTGTGGATGGCCCCTAAAAACTCCGTCAGATCGTGCTCCTATCGCAAGCAGCGCCTCTGCGGCAAAGGCGAAAGCCCGGCGTTCCGATGATCGGAATGGCTGGCCCTATGCGGCCGGCGAGTTCGTGCGACCTGGGCCAGGATTGATCTCCCGAGGTCAGTCGCATTTGTCGGACGTCGCTCCCCTGTAGGACGTCTCTCCCAGGGCAGAACTAACTTGCCTATTAGAGCGCGGCCGGGATCGGCAAATCGATCGTGATGTGGCGCAGCGTTGGGACGTCATTCCTCGACCGAAGCACCAACGCTATCCAGGCCTCAACCGTCTTCCCCAAGAACAAATGTCCTTGGGGAAGGGTATGCGTTCAAATTCGACGCCGGCTCGAAAACCGTCGCGGCGTCATGCAGCCTGCTTTTCGTTGAGGGTCCTGGCTTCGACAACCGCCGACACGATGACGCCTGCGAACAGGGCCCAGAAGGGGGCGCTGATGCCCAGGAGCGAGATGTTCGACATGGCGACGGCGAGCGCGACGAAAGCCCCGGTCTGGTTACCGAGCGACTTGCCGAAGGCATTCTGGAAGGCGGATAGCAGCACGCCGATCATGGCAAGACCGGCGACGGTGCCGATCAGCGCAGACGGCAGGCTGAGCACGATCGGAACGGCAGCGCCGGCGATGAGACCGAAGGCGGCGAAGAGTAGGCCGTTGACGACGGTCGCGGCATAGCGCCCCTCCTTGTTTTCTCCGGCCTGTTCGGATGAGCATATCGCCGTCATCGGGCCTGCGATGTTGGCATTGTGGCCGCCGAGGAGGCCGGCCGCGATGCCGCCGATGCCGGAAATGATGGTCATCGCGTTGACCGGCGGCCTGTAGCCTTCGGCCATGAGCACGCCGGTCGCCTGCGCGTTCTCCGCGCCGATCACAAGAAGGGCGAGCGGGACGGCGATCGCGAAGAAGGCGTCGACGGAGAAGACCGGCAGCGTGAATTCCGGCGCGGCGAAGGCGATGTTGGCCGTGCCGCCTCCGACCGCACCGGTCGCAAGCGCCGCGATCAGGCCTGTGACGAGGGCGGCCAGCACCGGCGGAATAGTCTTGGTCAGCCGCATCGAGACAAAGAAGGCGAGGATCGCGGCGCCGGCAATCAGCGGAGCATTGCCGAGTGCGGTGACGGTTCCGATCGCAAATCGGATCAGCGCACCGGCGATCATCGCCATGACGATCGGCATCGGCAGCCAGCGCATCACCTTACCGATGAGCCCTGTGACGCCGAGCAGCAGAACCAGCAGGCCCGCCAGGATGAAGGCGCCAACGGCTTCATTGAACGGAATGGTCGCAAGCGAACCGGCAACGAGTGCTGCACCCGGGATCGAATAGGCGCCATTGATCGGCTGCTTGTAGTAGAGCGCAAGCAGCAGGCTGATAATCCCGCCGAGAACGTAGATCGCAAAGAGCCAGGCGACAGTCTGCCCGTTGGTCAGGTGGCCGGCCTCGGCCGCGCCGATGACAATAAGGGCCGGGCCGGAGCAGCCGAAGATGGCGGCGACGAGCCCGGCGCTCATCGTCTTGATTCCGAGATGTTTTGGCAGGTCGCGCAGACCCGACGCAATGCCAGGCCCCCTTTCGACAAGGGGGCTTTCCTGGGTTGTCTGCGGTGTCGTATCCATGATTAATCCTCCCGAAGCGGTTCCGAGGCCGCTCCCTCCTCGTGGAAATGAAGCCGGGTTCCCCTCCGGCCGATGGGTCAGCGGCCGACGAAGGCCGGCGCGCGCTTCTCGTGGAAGGCGAGTACGCCTTCGCGGAAATCCTCCGATGTCCGAAGCCGGCTGTAGCAATGGCCCTCGAGTTCGATGGCCGTCGACAGCAGCGCGTCGTCCGTGTCGTTCAGGAGCTTTTTTGCCGTGCGCTGGGCGAGCGGCGAAAAGCCAATCAATTCCTCGACAAGCGCATCAACGGCCTTTTCCAGGTCGCCATCCGCGACGATCTCCGAGGCGATGCCCCAGTCGTAGGCCTCCTGACCGGTGATCCGCTTTGAGCGCATCACGATGTTCTTAGTGCGAGTGACGCCCACCATCTTTTGCAGGCGGGCCGAGCCGCCGGAGCCCGGAATCTGGCCAAGTTTCTGCTCGGGCAGCGCGTAGCGCGTGGTGTCGGTCGCGATGCGGAAATCGCAAGCAAGCGACAGTTCGAAGCCGACGCCGAAGCAATAGCCACGGTTGGCCGCGATGACGGGCTTGGAGCAGCGGGCCGGGGCTGCGATGTTCCAGGCAAGGTGCGAGACGTGTTCCGGGCTTGCCTCGAGGAAGCCCTTGATATTGCCGCCGGACGAAAAGTGCTCGCCCTTGCCGGCAACGATGACGATGCGCACGCGCTCATCCTCATCGAGGGCCTCGAAGACGAGGCGCAACTGGTCACGCGCTAACATCGAGACGACGTTATAGGGTGGACGGTCGAGCGTGATGTCGGCGCGCTGACGGGCCGCGTCGATCGTGACGGTGAAGCCGTCGAGTTCGGCAAGGCGCGGGTTCTGGAATGCGGCTGGTTCAGTCATGGGTTTTCCTTTCGTTGGTCTGGCGGCGTTTGGTCGCTCACTGGTGTTCGGGAGTGCGTTCCTCGATGTACTCGCCCGCCACCAGAAGGCGGCGCAGGAGCTTGCCGACGGGCGATTTCGGGATTGCCTCGACGAAGACGAAGCGGCGCGGGCGGCGGAAATTGGCAAGGCCGGAATCGCGGCAGTGGCGGTCAAGATCCTCGGCCGTGACGGCGCCGCGTCGCTTGACGAAGGCGACGACGATCTTGCCCCAGCGCTCGTCGGGCAGGCCGACGACGGCGACTTCGGCGACACCCTCATGCAGCGACAGGCAGCTTTCGACCTCGACCGGCGAAACGTTCTCGCCGCCCGTGATAATCATGTCGTCGGCCCGGCCGGTGACGAAGAGATCGCCGTCACGGTCGACGAAGCCGGTGTCGCCGGTGAAGTACCAGCCGTCATGAAGCGCCTTGGCGTCCGCGTCTGGACGGTTCCAATAGCCCTCGAATGCCTCGTCGCTCTTCATCAAGGCGATGATCTCGCCTTCCTCGCCAACGGCCGCCCGCTCGTCCGGGTGGCGGCTGCCCAGTTTGACCACACGGATCATTTGGTTGATGCCAGCGCGGCCGGCGGAGCCGGGCTTCGTTGCCGCCTTCTGCTCGATCGTGAAGGTGTAGATTTCCGACGAGCCGTAGTGGTTAACGAAGAGGTCCGGCCGAAATGTCTGGTCCAGCCGCCTCAGCAGCCCGTCGGTCATCGACGCGCCCGCATAGCCAAGTTTGGTGACGGAGCCGATGCGCTCGGGCGAAAAGGCCTCGTGATGCACGAGGTCGTGGTACAGCGTCGGCACCAGATAGAGATTGGTGATCTTTTCGCGCTCGATCAGGTCGAGCGCCTTTGGCACGTCAAAACGCGGCAGGCAGACGAAAGTGCCGCCGATCAGCGAGGACGCGACTAGCGAGCGCACGCCCATCGTGTGATAAAGCGGCATGACGCCGAGCGTCCGCTCGCCATGGCGGTAGAGGTTTTGCGCCACATGGGCGAGGGCGCCGGCGCGTTCGGCGCGGTGCCGGCGCGGAACGCCCTTCGGCTTCGAGGTCGTACCGGACGTATAGAGCATCAGCGACCAGTCTGCGGCGTCCGCCACAGGTACGATATCCGGGGCGTTGCCCTCCATGAGGCCGGATAGCGCATCGGCGGAGAACCGTGGCAGGTTCTGCGCGAGGCGCGACAGGCGCACGGCCTCTTCCGTCGAGGCTTCGTAGAACACGGCTTTCGCGCCGGCATCCGCGATGCCGAAGTCGATTTCGTCGGCCTTGGCCCGCCAGTTGAGCGGCGTGACGATCAGGCCGAGGAACTGGCAGGCCCAGTGCAGTGACGCGTTTTCCCAGCGATTCTGCATGGCAGTGAGCACATGGTCGCCCCGTTTAAGGCCGGTCTCGTCGAGTGCGGCGGCAAGCGCCGAAATCCCGCTATACCAGCCGCGATAGGTCAGTCGCATATCGCCGTCGACGATCGCGAGCGCATCCGGGTCGCGCTCGACGCTTGCGAGGAAACTGGTTCCAAGGTCAAGCATTCGGTGTCTCCTCCTTCCGTTGTTCCTCCGCGGCGTCAAGCGCCGCCTCGATGATGGTCGCGTAGCCCGTGCACCGGCAGAGATGACCGGAGAGGTGCTCGCGAATTTCCTTCCGGCCAGCGTCCGGGCGCTCGCGCAAAAGGGCGTCGAGCGACATCAGAATTCCGGGGGTGCAAAAGCCGCATTGGAGGCCGTGGTGGCGGCGAAAGGCCGCCTGGAGCGGGGAGAGCACCGCCGGGTCGGTCGCCAGCGCCTCCACGGTGCGGATGTTGCTGCCGCGGATCTGCTGGGCGAGTGTCAAGCAGGCCCGCGCCGGCTTTCCGTCGATCTGCACGGTGCAGGCGCCGCATACGCCATGCTCGCAGCCGACATGGGTGCCGGTGAGGCCGATCTCGTGGCGCAGCAGGTCCGAGAGCAGCATGCGATTTTCGACCTCGGCGCGGATCATTCGGCCGTTGAGCGTGAAGTGGACCAGGTGCCTCCGGGCAGCGTTTAGGTGCGGCATCGGCTTGCCTCCTTAAGCGTCTCGCGGCCGAGGCTGCGGACCAGTTCGCGTCGGTAGCGGGCGCTTGCATGAATGCCGTCGCGGGCATTCAGGGACCAGGCGATGTCGTTGATCGCATCGTCGAACTGGTCGTTGTCGAGCGCCGGGAGCCGGAAGACGCGCGGTCGGTCGTCGACCCCTGCAATGCCGAGCCGCAATCCCTCGTCGTCGGCGATGGCGGCGCAAGCGACGATGGCGAAGTCGCCATGCCGGCGCCCGATCTCGCGGAAGGAAAAGCCCCAACCGGGCCGGGCCTTTGGAAAGTGCACGGACTCGATCATCTCGTCCTCGGCGAGGTCGGTGGCCATCATGCCGATGAAGAAGTCGTCCGCCTTGACCTTGCGCCTCCGGCTGCGGCTACGCAGGCTGACGGTACCGCCGAGCGTCACCAGTGCGAGCGGTAATTCCGCACTGGGATCGGCATGCGCGACCGAGCCGCAGACCGTGCCGCGCGCCCGCGTCTGCACGTGGCCGAGCCAGGGGAATGCCGCGGCAAGGAGCGGCAGGTGCCGCGAAAGGTCTGGCCGGGCTTCCAGTTCCGCTTGGCGCACGCCCGCGCCGACAACGATCTCGTCGCCTGATGTCTGGATCTTGTGCAACGGATTTAGCCGCATGATGTCGACGAGCAGGCCGGGACGGGCGAGCCGCATGTTGAGCATCGGCACCAGCGACTGTCCGCCGGCGATCACGCGCGCCTCGCCGCCGCCTTCGGCCAGCGCGGCAAGAGCCTCCTCCAGCGTTTCCGGACAGAGGAAGTCGAAGGATGCGGGCTTCATCGGCGTCTCCTGAACAGAGTAGAGAGGCGTTTTTTCAGGCCGATGGCGCCGGGGGCGACACCGCCGGCGTGGCGGGCAAGCGCCTGGAAAAACTGGCCGATCACCACGCGCGCTGCGCCGTCGAGCAGGCGTCCGCCGACCGAGGCGACCTTGCCGCCGATCGCCGCTTCGTAGCGATAGTCGATGCGAGTGCCGGTCTCGGTTTCGATCAGTGTGACGCGGCCCGTACCGCGGCCGGAGCCGAGCGCGCCTTCCGTGCCGCCGGACAGCGTGACCGCTTCCGGTTCGACCAGGTCGGACAGGCGGATGTCGGCGCGGTACCGGCCTTTGACCGGGCCAATGCCGAGCGTGACCTCGGCGCGAAAATGTGTATCGGATACCTTTTTGACCTCGTGCGCGCCGGGAATGATCGCCATCAGCGTGTTCGGGTCGAGTAGCATCGCCCAGACGGCCTCGCGGTTGGCGGCGACCTCGGACGAGCCCGAGCCGGTCAGCATTCGCTCGCCAGAGGCATAGGTGGCGACAGGGAGCGCGTCCTGCTGCTTCGACGGCGGGCGCTCCTCGCCATAGAGCCATTCGCTGACCCGGCTCGGCGACAGCGGCAGCTGGATGTCTTCGATACCGAGCGCGTCGGCAACGGCGTTGGCGATGCAGACGGGCGTCGACATGCAATTGCCCTCGCCGACCCCCTTGGCGCCGAGCGGTGTGAAGGGCGAGGGTGTCTCGTGATGGAGGATCAGCGGCTCCGGCGTCTCCATCACGGTCGGGATCAGGTAGTCGGCGAGCGTGCCGGTCAGAAAGCTGCCATCGCCGCCATAGGCATACTCCTCGTAGAGTGCGGCGCCGACGGCCTGGGCGAAGCCGCCGCGGACCTGGCCATCGACCATGCCGGGATGCAGGATGCGGCCGCAGTCGTGCATCGTCACATAGCGGTCGATGTGCACCTGGCCGGTCGTCCGGTCGATCTCCACGCCGCAGAAGTCGAAGATGAAGCCGTGGCAGAGCGACGAGTTGATGCCGTCTGCCGCCGTCGGAGCCTGAAGCTCTTCCGGCGTCCAGAAGACGGTCTCGCGGATCGTTTGGGCGGTGCCTTCGGGCAGGGTGCCGGGCGCCCAGTGGCTTGCCGCCGCCACGCGGCCGAAAGAGACGGCATTGTCCGGATTGTCGCGATCGACGAGCTTTCCGGCCCGGAAGTCCACGCGGTCCGCCGTGACGTTGAGCTGCGCGGCGGCGATTGCGGCAAGGCGACCCCGGATACGGTCGGCCGCAAGTGCTGCGGCGCCCGCGACTGCGGGAGCGAAGCGGCTCGCATAGTTACCCGAGGCGATCGACCAGGCGTCGCGCGCCGTGTCGAGTTCGGTGTTGACGCGCACCGCCTCCAGGGAAAGCCCGAGCCGCTCGGCGACCACCTGCGCGAGAACGGTGCGGTGCCCTTGGCCCTGCGGTACCGAGGCGACCTTGACGGTGACGGAGCCAAGTGGGTCGATGGCGATCGTCGCGACAGCTTGCGCGCCGTTCTTCGGACCCGCCTTCGCCCGTTCCTCCGGCGTCAGGACCGTCGTGATATAGCCCATGTTTGAGACGCTCGGCTCGACCACCGCCGCATAGCCGATGCCGTAAAGCCGCCCTTCGGCGCGCGCCTCGTCCCTTCGTAGCCGCATTGCCTCAAGGCCGCCTTCCGCTAAGGCCCGATCGAGCGCGACACGGTAGTCGCCCGAATCGAGCAGCCCGCCGGTCGCTGTGCGATAGGGAAAGGCGTCGGCCGGAACGAGGTTGCGGCGAATGACGTCGAGCCGGTCGAGGCCGAGCTCGACGGCGATCTTGTGCACCAAGCGCTCGAGCGCGAAATAGACCTGCGGTCCGCCGAAGCCGCGGTTCAACCCAGTCGGTGTCTTGTTGGTGAGCACCACGCGGTTGCGGATCGCGACGTTTTCGATCGCGTAGGCGCCGGTCATATTGCCGTGCATGCGGTAGAGCGTTGCCGGCTCCGGTGCGCGCAGATGGGCGCCGCAATCTTCCAGTTGATCCCAGAAAAGCGCGGTGATGCGGCCGTCGGCGGCGACGGCGGCTTCCAGCGTCGTCACGCGATTGGTTGCCGAGACGGACGCCGTCAGATGTTCAAGCCGGTCCTCGATCCATTTCACCGGCCGTCCGGCGACGCGTGCGGCGACGGCGGCAAGGATGACATAAGGAAAGACACCCTGCTTGATGCCGAAGGAACCGCCGGAATCGGGCGGTGCGCGCAGCCGCATGCGGTTGCCGGGCACGTTCAGCGCACGGGAAATCACCGCATGGATCGAAAATGGACCCTGAAAGTTCGCCGTGACGTCATAGGCATCCTCGCCCGGATCGTATTCGGCGATGACGCCATAGGTCTCGATCGGCGTGCAGGAATTACGCGGATATGCGATGCGGATGGAAATGCGGTGTGCAGCCGTGGCAAGAGCCGCCTCCGGGTCGCCGTAACGAAAGATGCGCTCGTTGATGAGGTTGGTGCCGAGCGAGGGATGGAGGACCTGGGCGTCTGCTGCGAGTGCCTTTTCAGGATCGATGACGGCGGCCAGCTTCGCGTAGTCGACCTCGATCAGGTCGAGCGCATCTTCGGCGACATAACGGTTTTCGGCGACGACGAGGGCAACGGGTTCGCCGACATAGCGCACCCGGTCGCGGGCAATCGGCCAACATTCGACATTGGCCTTGACCCCGACCGTCATGCTGCGGGTGAGCCGCGCCACGTCGTCGCCGGTCAGCACGGCAAATACACCGGGCAGCGCGCAGGCCGCAGTCGTATCGATCGCCCTGATTTCGGCATGACCGTGCGGCGAGCGCAGGATTGCCAGATGCGCGGTGTCGCGTCGGACGGGCAGGTCGTCAATGTATCGGCCGCGGCCGGTCAAAAGTCCGGCATCTTCGACCCGTTCGATGGTTCGCCCGATCAGGGCTCCCGTCGTCTCCAATCTCGTCATTCGCTCCTCCCGCACCCATCCGTGAAGGGGTGCCGTGGCGCGAAGGGTGGAGGAGGGCGGGCGATCAGGCGATACCGAGGCGTATCAGACCTTACCGAGGAGTCTCAAAATCCTGGGGCCGAGAGCCGGGTGACGCTACGGAAGATGCTTGGTGAGGATCCGGCATGATCGTGAAAAAAGCGCGAAAAATGCGCCGGCACAGAAAAGCCGAGCCGGTCGCTGATCGTGGCGAAACTGTCCCTCCCGTCGGCGACGGCCGCGACGGCCTGCTCTAGTCGCTGCACATTGAGGAAGACGCGCGGGGTCACCCCTATCGACGTTTCGAACAGTCGGAAGAAATGCGCGCGCGAGAGACCGACGTCGATTGCCAATCGGTCGAGATCGGTGATGTCGCCCGGTGCCGCCTTCATGCGCTCGACGGCATTGCGGATGCGGAAGTCGAGCACGGAGCGCGATGCCAGGTCGCGGATCGAATTCGGCACCGCACGCCATTCGGCGAAACGCTCGATGACGGCGGTCATCAGCTCGCCGAGAAGAATCTCGTGGGCTTTGCTGCTGTTTGGCTCCTGTACCATGGCCTCCGCAAGCGTGCGGGTGCGCGAACGTATGTCCGGGGTGATTAAGCCTATATTGGAGGCGAAAAAATCGGGCGCATGGCTCGCCGCCCAGTTCGGTCGGAAATGACCGAGCCATTGCGGTTCAATATAAAGCGCAAGGATCACCGTCTTCGGGCGAGTCTGGTCGTGCGCATAGGCATGCGGCTCCCAGGCATTGATGAGAACGGCGCTTTCGTCGGTGAGCGGCACGAGCCTGTCGCGCACAGAAAACTGCGTATTGGCGCCCTCGACCTTCAACAGGACGTGGCAATGCGGGTGCGCGTGCCACACCAGGGGGCGATCCATATCCAGCAGCGCCACTCTCCCGAAGCGGCCGCGTGCGATGCGCAGAGCATTCGACATTGCTCAATTATTGGACATTTCCTAGAAACTACAAGCCCGGCAGTATCCCTCAAGGCCGATGCTAGCCTGGTCTCTTCAGGATACCTCTTTGTACTGCTAGACATTGTCAATCGCGCGCCTAACGTATCTCGTTGACGTATCTGTGATTTTGCGTCGTTGCGCGGTGCGCTGAAATCAGGACGGGCACGGCCATCTGGTCATACGCCACTTCATCGATCGTCAGCACAGCTGCCGGGAGTTTAAGATCCAGCCATCGCGCATCGATGTCGGTTGCGAGATCGGCGCCGATCTGCTCGCGGATCGCGGAGATGCGAATCCCGTATTTATCGAGCAGGTGAAGATAGAAGAGCGGCGGGATGTCCTCCTTCCGCTTTGGAAAGTCGGGAACCCGTTCAACAGGCAGCGTCAGTGTTTCGTGCATGATGGGCCGATCGTCGACGCTTCGATAGCGGTGAAAACGAACAATCGACGCATCTTTTGCGATCTGCAGCTTGTCTGCGTCACTGGCGGATGCCGTTTCGAAATCAAGCGACGTCACCGTTGTTACCGACTTGCTGAGTGATCCGTCGAGACCATGAAGACGGAAATACTGGAAGAACAGTCTCAGGCTGTGCTGGGGTTTGCGGCCGGTGACGATCGTCCCGGTCTTGCGGCGTCGGCTGAGCAGACCGTCGTTCGTGAGGTCCATCAAGGCGCGGCGGATGGTGCCGACGGCGACGCCGTAGGTTTGTGACAGGGCCACTTCACTGGGCAGGACGGAGCCGGGCTCCAGCGTGCCGATCATGATCGCTTCAGTGATTTGTCGCTTTACCACTTCGTAAAGCGGCAACGACAACTCGGTGAGCCTCGGTGCGTCTGATGAAATGTTGGGCGATTGTGGCAATCATTTGCCTCTTCTTTGGAGTTGACACGCGGTCTTTGTCTACGCAGTATTACTATATAGTTTATATTAATGCGCAAGCTGAGAGGCTTGTGCCGGAGGCCCTCCCGGGGGGTGCTATGATCGATCAGCAACCTGCTTCGCCGCAAGGCTCCCTGATGTCTGCCATGGCAGCGATTGACCGTGATGTCGAGATCGCCTTGCAGGCTTTGGCGCGAATGGTCGCGATCGACACATCTTTCCCTCCGGGGCTCGGCTACGATGCCTTCGCCGACCTGATGATGGAACTGCTGACGTCGTTGGAGTTCGAGTTCGAGCGCATTATCGTGCCGCGTGAGCTGTGGCATGTTCCGGGGGCGCCGGCTGCGGGGGGGCGCACCAATCTGATCGCGCGCCGTCAAACCGGGCAACCGGTCTGCGGCCTTTACTACCATGTCGACACGGTCCCCGTCGCACCTGGCTGGACACGTGATCCTCTTTCGCTGACGATCGAAGGCGACAATCTCTATGGGCTTGGCGCGGCGGACATGAAGGGTACGATCGCGGCGACGCTTCTGGCGCTGCATGCGGCCCAACGCTGCGGGGTGGCGTTGGCCTATGATCCGGTTCTGCTTTTGTGCACCGACGAGGAGGGGGGACTTTATCCCGGCATTCGTTATCTGGCCGAACAGCGGCTTCTTGAAGGTCACATCCTCAACTTCAACGGCACGGCCGCGCCGCGTATATGGGCGGGTTGCTTCGGCATCTTCAATCTTCAGGTGACGATCACCGGTCATGCCGTTCATGCCGGCGAGGGTAACCGAACTGGCACCGGCGTCAACGCCATCGAGGGTGCCTTGCCGATTCTAAACGCGCTCGCAGCCTTGAAGCCGGGCGTCGCCGCGCGAGCCTCCAAGCTCGCCCCGCCGCCGCATGCCACCGGACCGTTGCGCCCGCAGCTGACGATTTCCGCCATCCACGGCGGTACTGCGGGCGGTCAGGTGCCGGCCGAGCTCAAGATCCTCGTCAGCCGCCGTTATGCGCCAGAAGAAGCCTTTGAGGAGGCGCGAGCGGAGATCGAGGCGGTTGTCCGCGGTTGTATTGACGGTACCGAGCTCGGGCTCGCCATCGATCTGGTCGGACATCTTATTCCCACCGACGATCCCGAAGGCCCGCACTGGCCGCGATGGCAAAAGGCGCTGTCGCTCGGCTTCGGCTATCAGCCGGAGGATTTCCGTAAGTGGGGCGCTGCGAGCTGTTCCGATTTTGGCTACGTCCAGAAGGCTGGGTTTGGTCCGGAGGTGCTTCTCGGTGGATTGGGCCGACCGGAAAGCTGCATCCACAGCCCGGAAGAACATACGACCCGCCAGGATATTATCGCGCTCGCCAAGAGCATTCTCGCCTATCTCTCGGCAGATTTTGCCGCAGACGCCATTCCTGAAAATCGCACCTAGAACATCAAAGGGAACTCGAAAATGCTGGAAATGAAACGTCGCTTCTTCCTTGCTGGCACTGCCGCCGTCCTCGCCGCACCGCCGCTGAGTATCGCTCAGGCCGCAACCCCGGCCAAGGGCGGCACGCTGCGCATCTCCGTCGACCAGGCGGCAAGCGTCATTCATCCGCTGCTGACCCGCGTCAACCCGGAATATCTGGTGACTGAGCTGCTCTACAGCAACTTGACACGCCTGAAGGTCGATATGTCGATCGAGCCGGATCTCGCCGAAAGCTGGGCCGCGAATGATGGTCTGACCGAGTGGACTTTCAAGCTGCGCAAGGGCGTCGTCTTCCACGACGGTTCCGCGTTCACCGCCAGAGACGTCGTCGCCACCTTCAAGGCGATCCTCGATCCTGCGACCGCTTCCCCGGGGCGCAACAATGTCGGCCCGATCTCCGATGTCGTTGCCGTTGACGATACGACGGTTCTGTTCAAGCTGTCAGGCCCGTATGCCGACCTCCCCGTCGCCATGGCCTACACCAACGCTCGCATCATCCCGGCCGCGATCGCGACCGGCGACCTGAAGAGCCTTTCTACCAAGGCGGTCGGCACCGGCCCGTTCAAGCTCGTTTCCTATGAGCCCGATCGCCTGATCGTCGTTGAGCGCAACCCCGACTACTATGATCCGGCGCGTCCTTATCTCGACCGCATCGAGGTGCAGGTCTTCCCCGACATCTCTGCAGAAGGTTCGGCCCTGATTGCCGGCGATGTCGACATCATCTCGACCATTCAGCCAACCGAGTTTCTGCGCATCGACGGAACGGACGGCATCGATACGTTGCGCACGCCATCGGGCCAGTTTTGCAACATCAACTTCGGTTGTGACATGGCACCGTTCAACGATGCCCGCGTCCGCAAGGCGATCGCGCTTACCGTGGACCGCGAGGCGATGGTCGGTTTCGTCACCGAGGGCTTCGGCACGCCCGGTAACGACACGCCTCTGAACGCGTCCTACCAATTCTTCAAGGGCGTCAAGCAGCGCGAGAAGAACATTGCCGAAGCGAAGAAGCTGCTAGCCGAGGCTGGACATGCAAACGGCCTCGAATTGACCTTGATCGCTTCCGACCGGCCTGCGGTTCGCACGCAGCTTGCTGTTGCCTTGCGCGAGATGGCCAAGGAAGCTGGCATCACCATCAATGTCCAGACCATGCCGCACGCGACTTACCTCGAACAGGTCTGGAAGAAGGGCAGCTTCTACGTGGGTTTCTACAATATGCAGCCGACCCCGGACGGCATCTTCAAGTTGCTTTATACCTCCGATGCGTCCTGGAACGAGACGCGTTGGAACAACAAGGCTTTTGACGCGCTGGTCGCCGAAGCCCGCGGGACGGTCGATCCAGCCAAGCGTACCGAGCTCTATACCAAGGCGCAGGAAATCATGAACGAGGACGTTCCCTCGATCATCCCATCCTTTTTCGACGTGTTGGCAGCCAAGCGTAGGTGGGTGCAAGGGTTCGAGGCTCACCCGCGTGCGTCGGTATTCCGCCTTGATTATGTTTCGCTTGCCGACAATGCGCCGAAGCGCGGCTGATTTGTCAATGTCACCGGACGCCCCGCCGGGTGTCCGGCCCCCTTGCCAAGGAACACGCTCCTGTCTGCGAACTACATAGCCAAGCGATTGGCGATGATCGTCTACACGCTATTCGTCGTGTCGCTCATCGTCTTCGCCATCACTCAGATCCTACCAGCCGATGCAGCCGTCATGATGTTGGGCGAGAACGCCACCAAGGAGGCACTCGATGCGCTGCGTCAGACCATGGGGCTCGATGCTCCCGTCTGGCGGCAATACGCAACTTGGCTCTGGCACGTGCTGCAGGGCAACCTTGGTACTTCGCTTCGCACAGGCCAGCCAGTTGGCCCGGCGATGTTCGAAGCGCTCGGGCGCTCGCTGCTTCTGGCAGTGTTCTCCATCGGTCTGATGCTGATCCTTGCCGTTCCGCTTGGGATCATTGCTGCCATTCGCCGGGGCAAGGTTGCCGACATCGTGGTCAGCCTCGTCTCCTACGCCGGTGTCGCGTTGCCGGAATTCGTTACCGCGACGATTGCCGTGCTCATCTTCGCCGACTGGATGAAGTGGCTGCCACCGACTGGTTATGTGCCGCTGACGGAAAACTTTGTGGACGGCATCGTCCATCTCGTGCTGCCGGTCTGCGTCATCTCGATCATTCTCATCGCCCACGTCTCGCGCATGGTCCGCTCCGAGCTGGTCGATGTGCTGCATACGGATTATATTCGCGCTGCCCGGTTGAAGGGCATTTCATCGGGCCAGGTTCTTCGTCGTCATGCGCTGCGCAATGCGCTCCTGCCAACCATCACTATCGTGGCCCTCGATGTCGGGTACCTACTCGGTGGCGTGATTGTCGTGGAGGAGATCTTCGCAATACCGGGGATCGGCCGCCAGCTGATCGTCGCCATCCAGGCGCGCGACTTGCCGGCCATCCAGGCAGGCGTGCTGATCATGGCCGCCACCTATTCAATCGTCAATTTCATTGCCGACATCCTCTACGCTTGGCTCGACAAGAGGATCCAGTATGACTGAGTTCATGAAACGTCTCCTGAGGACGCCGCAGGGTGCCATCGGCATCTTGCTCGTGGTACTCGTCATGCTGATCGTCGTCTTCGGTCCGATGGTCGCACCGCACGACCCGGAAGCTCTCTCCCCGCTCTCCCGCTACAAGGGGCCGAGCCTTTCTTATTGGCTCGGAACCGACCAGTATGGCCGCGACATATTCAGCCGTCTGCTGATCGGCGCCCGCGCCACCGTCGTCATGGCCGTGCTCGCCACCATCGCGGGCACTTTGATCGGCGCCCTGATCGGCACCGCGTCCGCCTTCCTTGGCGGCCGCGCCGACGAGCTGATCATGCGCACCATCGATGCTGTCATGTCGATCCCGAGCCTGCTCTTCGCTTTGCTGGTGGTGAACCTTCTCGGCTCCAGCACGATCAATGCGTTGATTGCCGTCGCCATCGCCTTTGCACCGGGCATGGCACGCATCACCCGCAGCGTCGCGCTCTCCGTCCGCAAGCAGGACTACGTCAATGCGGCCATCGCCCGCGGCGAAAGCTCCGCCTATATCATCCGCCGCGAAATGCTGCCGAACGTCATTGCTCCGATCATCGTCGAGATGACCATCCGCGTCTCGTTTGCCGTGATGCTGTTCGCGACCTTGAGCTTCCTCGGTCTTGGTGCCCAGCCGCCGGCCGCCGAATGGGGGCTGATGGTCTCTGAAGCGCGCCGCTACATGCACTTGAGTGCCGGCATCCTGATCTGGCCGAGTGTGGCGATCGCCATCGTCGCTGTCGGCTTCAACCTTCTGGGCGACGGGCTTCGCGATGCCCTCAATCCGCGAACCTGAGGTAGACATTATGACCGATACAGAAGATTGCCCGGTTCTTGCGATCGAAAACTACTCGCTGGATTACGAGACCGCGAACGGTCCGTACCACGCGCTGAAGACCATCGATCTTGCCATCAAGCGCGGCGAAATTCTCGGGCTCGTCGGTGAATCCGGGTCCGGCAAGACCTCGCTTGCGTGGTCAATCATGCGCTACCTGCCGACGAATGCGCGCGAACCCGGTGGCAAGATCCTGCTCTGCGGCGACAACCTGCTGGAAAAATCCGAACGCGAGATGGAAACGTTTCGCGGCCGGCGTATCAGCATGGTGTTTCAGGATCCGAGCACGTCGCTCAACCCGACGCTGTCGCTTGGTACCCAACTGTCGGAAGTGCTCGTGCGCCATCGCAGGCTGACACGTCAGCAGGCGTGGAAGGAGGGCGAGGCCTTGCTGGCGCATGTGGGCCTGAAGACGCCGGCACAGATGATGCATCGCATGCCTCACGAAGCGTCAGGCGGCGAAAAGCAGCGCGTGGTTATCGCCTCGGCCTTTGCCTGCAACCCACAATGCATCATTTTCGACGAGCCGACCACGGCGCTCGACGTCATCACCTCGCGCCAAATCCTCGACCTTTTTGTAGGACTGCAGGCCGAGACCGGCGTCGCGTCACTTTATATCTCACACGATCTCGCGCTGGTCGCACGCACCGCCAGCCGTGTGGCGGTCATCAGGCGCGGGGATATCGTTGAGCAGGGCAGCGTCCGCGAGATCTTCACCCGTCCGAAGCAGGCCTACACCCGCGAATTGATCGCCGCCGTCCCCGATCCCGCCCATCGGTTGGTGAAGGATGATGTCGTTGCGACTGACGAACCACTGGTGAGGGTCGAAAACGTCAGCGTCTATTTCGGCCGCAAGCCGTTCTTCGCGGCCTTGACCGGCAGGAAGATGGACCTTGTCACCGGCAACAACGCCATCAACCTCGTCGTCAATGCGAGCGAAATCCTCGGTATCGTCGGTGAATCCGGTTCAGGCAAGTCGACGCTGGCCAAGGCAATGACCGGGCTTAATCGCTTCGAAGGTAGGATTTGGTTCGACGGGCGCGAGATCCGCAGCTCGTCCGACATGGACAATGCTTACCGCAAGGACGTGCAGATCATCTTCCAGCACCCGGATGCATCGCTCAATCCGCGCCAGAAGATCTCGGAAATTCTGTCACGTCCGCTGAAACTGTTCGGGGATACCACCGATCTCGACAAGCAGATCGGCGACATGCTGGAACAGGTACGCCTGCCGCGCACCCACGCGAACCGCTATCCGCACCAGCTTTCGGGCGGCGAGAAACAGCGTGTGGCGATAGCCCGCGCATTTGCTTCCAGACCGAAACTCGTCATCTGCGACGAGATCACCTCGGCGCTCGACGTCTCGGTGCAGGCCTCGGTCGTGGAGCTTCTCTTGGAATTGCAGAAGGCGAGCGGTACGGCCTATCTCTTCATCACCCACGACCTCAACCTGATCCGCCAGATCGCCCACCGGATCGCCGTCATGTATCGCGGCGACCTGATCGAGGTGGTGAAGGCCGATGAGATCGATAGCCCTGACCGGGCGGACTATACCCGCCGCCTGATCGAGGCGGTGCCGCGCGCCGCCGCCCAATATCAATGACACCGCATCAAGGAGCATGACAATGGACCCGAAGTCCCTGCTGGACCGGATCGACGAAAAGGCCTGCCTCGATTTCCTGTCGACGATGGTCCAGCACAAGAGCCACTCGGAGACCGAGGGCGAGAAGGACCTCGCCCGCTTCATGGCGAAAGAGCTTGAAAAGATCGGCGTCGAGGCCGAACTTCAGGCCTTCGACGAAGGGCGCCGTTTCAACACGATCGGCCGTCTGAAAGGGCAGGGCGGCGGCAAGAGCCTGCTGTTCAACGGCCATCTTGATACCAACCCGGTCACCGAGGGCTGGACGGTCGATCCCTATGCCGGCCTTGTCGATGACAAGTTCATCTACGGCATCGGCGTTTCCAACATGAAGGCGGGCGATGCTGCCTATTTCTGCGCCGTAAAGACGCTGCTTGACGCCGGCATCAAGCTGAAGGGCGATGTGATCCTGACCTTCGTCGTCGGCGAATTGCAGGGCGGCGTCGGCACGCTTGCCGCAATCAAAAGCGGCGTTAAGGCCGATTACTTCATCAACAGCGAGCCGAGCGACCTCGTCGCGGTCACCATGCATGCTGCAGCGTTGAGCTATGTGATCGAGCTGACCGGCGACACTCGCCATCTGTCGAAGCGGGAGGAATCAGTTGATGCCATCGCAGCTGCTTGCGACATCATCCCGCGCATCAACGCGATGACCTTCAGCGGCGCCAGGAGCGATGTTCACCGCTCTGTCAACCGCGGCCATGTCGGCGTCGTCCACGGCGCGCTCGGTCGCAATCTGGAAGAGTGGCGTCCGCCGCAGGTGGCCGATTTCGTCCGGCTCAAGGGGTCGTGCCGTTATGCTCCGGGCCAGACGCAGGAGGGTGTTCTGGCCGATCTGGACAAGGAATTGCGCGCGCTCGAGGGCCGCTTCCCGGGCCTCAAAGCCAAGCTCGTTCCGGAAATGATCGAAGGCCGTCCGCTGATGCCGCCCTTTGAAGTCTCCCCGGATTCGCGCATCGTCAGGTCGATCAACGCCGCTTACGAAGCCGTCCGCGGCCAAAAGCAGCCCACCGGCGCGATCACCCCGACACGCTTTTACGGCACCGATGCCGGCCACCTCTATCATGAGCTTGGCATGGAAGGCATCGTCTGCGGGCCGGGCGGTCGTTACAACACAATGCCCGACGAGCGTGTCGACATCGTTGACTTCCTCGACATGATCCGCGTCTACATGCTGACCATCCTCGATATCTGCGAGGCAGTCTGAGATGTTCTCCCGGGCAGAATTTGAACGTCGCATCGCTTGCGCCCGGGGCGCCATGATGTCCGCCGGTGTGGATCTACTACTCGTCGACAGCGGCGAGCTCCTGGCCTGGCTGACGGGCTATACCGTGTCTGAAACCATGTATCGCGCGGCCTTCCTGCCACGCGAGGGCGATGCCTGGTTCACGCTGCGCGCACTCGACGAGGCGCCGTGCCGTGAGAAGAGTTGGATTACGGATATCGTCGGTTTTGCCGATACGAATGAGGCGCTGGCTGCGGTTGCCGGCAGCATCCGCGATCGCGGATTTGCCGGTGTGCGGATCGGGCTGGATACCAACTCCTACAGCATGAGCGCCCAGACGTTCATGCGTCTGAAGACGCTTCTTCCACAGGCGGCATTCGTGCCCATGCCGGGGCTCAGCGATAGTCTGCGCTGGGTGAAGTCGCAAGAAGAGATCGCATTTCTCAAGCAGGCATCCTTGATCGCCGACAAGGCCATGCTGGAAATCGCGCGTCATGCCAGGCTTGGGATGACGACCCGCGATGCGGCTGCTATCGCCTCCAGTGTCTTCCTGCGCGAGGGCGCCGATACCGGCGAAGTCGGACCTGTCGTAAAGGCGCGCGGTAACCACGAGTTCTTGCATGGCGCGTTCAAGACCGAGGAGATCGAAGAGGGCGACATCTTGCATGTCGAACTCATTCCGCGCGTCGGAAACTACGGTGCGCGCATCATGCGGCCGATCATTGTCGGTGCACCCCCTGCCGCCCTTTCTGCCAGCGCTGACAGGCTGGTGGAACTTCAGGATCGGCAGATCGCAGCGATGAAGCCGGGGGCGATCGCCCGCGACGTGGATGCGATCATGAGGCAGGGAGCGCTCGATTCAGGCCTGCGGCCGTCTTATGACAACGTCACGGCTTACACATTGGGTCTATACACCCGCACCCCGCGCACCAGCGATTTTTCCGGCGTTTTTCTGCCGACGTCGGATTGGGCGCTGGAGGAGGGGATGGTGTTCCATCTTTATGCGACTGCGCTGGGTCTCGGCTTCAGCGAGACGGTCGTTGTCAGTAACGATGGGGCCCTGCGACTAACTCAATGTCCAAGGCACATTTTGCATACGTGATGAATTGTCAGGCGGCTCCGACGGATGGTCAAGCTGTAACCATCCAGGAAGCAGTTCACTAGAGTTAAAAAGGGGCCTACGGTTCGTTCTTAAAACATCAAAAGCGCAGTTGTTGCCGGAGCGAGAGATTTCATCATATGCCTCGTTGGCCTTTGACATCCATTCTTGCAACGCTGTTCATAGACATATGAGGTGACGAATTTGTTCCCTCAAAGCAGCGCCTCATCGTATGGCACTTCTGATCCGGAAAGGGCGGTGGAAAATGCCTCGGCCAAGCTGGCCGAGGCATCACGGTTCAGCTACTCCGCTGCCTGCCTTGCCATCGGATTGTTCGGATGCGTCGTCCAGTTGGCGTAGCTCGGATCGACCACTTTGCCCGTGCGCTTGTCGAGCGCGCCGGGTTCAAGCCCGACCATGGTGATGCAGTTTTCGACCGGACAGACGTTGACGCAGAGATTACAGCCGACGCATTCCTCTTCCATCACCTCAAAATGGCGTACGCCGTCGACCATGCTGGTGATCGCCTGATGCGAGGTGTCCTCGCAGGCGATGTGACAGCGGCCGCACTTGATACAGGCGTCCTGGTCGATATGCGCCTTGGCGATGTAGTTGAGGTTGAGATACTGCCAGTCGCTGACATTCGGGACGGCACGGCCGATGATATCGTCGAGGCTCCTGTGGCCCTTCGCGTCCATCCAGTCAGAAAGACCGGTGATCATCTCCTGGACAATCTTGAAGCCATAGGTCATGGCAGCGGTGCAGACCTGCACGTTGCCGGCTCCGAGCGCTAAAAATTCCGCCGCATCCCGCCAGGTGGTGATGCCGCCGATGCCAGAGATCGGTAGACCATAGGTTTCCGGATCACGGGCGATCTCGGCCACCATGTTGAGCGCGATCGGCTTGACCGCCGGACCGCAATAGCCGCCATGCGAGCCCTTGCCGCCGACCGTCGGATTGGGGGCAAAATTATCGAGATCGACGGAGACGATCGAGTTGATCGTGTTGATTAGCGAGACGGCATCAGTGCCGCCCGCCTTGGCGGCGCGCGCCGGCTTGCGGATGTCGGTGATGTTCGGGGTGAGCTTGGTGATGACCGGCATGCGGGTGTACTGCTTGCACCAGCGCACCACCATCTCGATATATTCCGGCACC
Source organism: Rhizobium sp. YS-1r (assembly GCF_000757525.1). Lineage (NCBI taxonomy): Bacteria > Pseudomonadati > Pseudomonadota > Alphaproteobacteria > Hyphomicrobiales > Rhizobiaceae > Rhizobium > Rhizobium sp. YS-1r. The sequence continues at coordinate 218,116 of NZ_JPYQ01000009.1, forward strand.
TGGCCGACCGCGGAGCCCATGCCGCGCTCGGACATGCCGTGGGGACAGCCAAAATTGAGCTCGATGCCGTCGGCGCCGGTCTCTTCCACCAGCGGCAGGATCGCCTTCCAGGCGTTTTCCTCGCAGGGGACCATGATAGAGGCCACCAGCGCCCGGTCCGGCCAGTTCATCTTCACCTGCTTCATCTCGCGAAGGTTGGTGTAGAGGTCGCGGTCGGTGATGAGCTCGATATTGTTCAGGCCGAGCAGGCGGCGATCGGCGCCCCAGATCGCGCCATAACGCGGGCCGTTGACATTGACCACCGGCGGGCCTTCTTCGCCCAGCGTCTTCCAGACGACGCCGCCCCAGCCCGCCTTGAAGGCGCGCTCGACGTTATAGGCCTTGTCGGTCGGCGGTGCGGAGGCAAGCCAGAAGGGGTTCGGGGACTTGATGCCGACGAAATTGTTGCGGAGATCAGCCATGGTTCACACTCCCCCTCAAGCGACGGCAACGGCAGGCTGCGCACCGGCAGCAAGCATGCGGTTGATGGATTCAGCGGCATCGCGTCCTTGAGCGACGGCCGAGACGGTCAGATCCTCGCCGAGCCCGATACAGTCGCCGCCGGCCCATACACCCTCAATCGACGTGCGGCCTTCGGCATCGACGGCGATCTTGCCTTTGTCCATCGTCAGCGCTCCGAGGCCAGACGCCGCGAATGTCTGGCCGATCGCCTTGAAGATCTGGTCGGCGGCAATCACGCCGGTTTCTCCCGTGCCGACGAGCTTGCCGTCGCGCATCGCGGTATATTCCACCTCGATGCCGGCCACCTTGCCGTCCTTGCCGAGGATCGCCTTCGGCGCCAGCCAGTGGCGGATGATGACGCCGTTGGCGGTTGCGAGATCCTGCTCATAGGTCGAGGCGTTCATGTTCTCCCTGCCGCGGCGGTAGCAGATCGTCACTTCATCCGCCCCAAGCAGCTTGGACTGGATCGCTGCGTCGATCGCGGTCATGCCGCCGCCGATGACGACGATCCTCCGTCCGACCGGAATGGTTGCCTTGTCCTTCGCCTGCCGAAGCGAGGCGATGAAATCCACCGCGTCCTCGACGCCGGAAAGGTCTTCGCCCTCGACGCCGAGGCCGTTTACGCCGGCAAGCCCCATGCCGAGGAAGACGGTGTCATATCTGGTCGTCAGTTCGGCAAGCGAGAAATCGCGGCCGAGCGCCTGTCCGTTCCTGATTTCGATGCCGCCGATCGCGGTCACGTAATCCACCTCGCGGCTCGCGAAGTCGTCGACGGCCTTGTAGGTGGCGATGCCGTATTCGTTGAGGCCGCCCGCCTTTTCGCGCGCTTCGAAGATCACGACGGAATGGCCATGCATGGCAAGCCGATGGGCCGCGGCAAGACCGGCGGGGCCTGCCCCGACGATCGCGACCGTCTTTCCGGTCGGCGCCTTGCGGGCATAGAACTGCTTGCCCGTCTCCATTGCAATGTCGGTCGCATATCGCTGCAATCTGCCGATCTCGACAGGCTTGTCTTCCGCAGTGTTGCGCACACAGGCTTCTTCGCAGAGCGTTTCGGTGGGACAGACGCGGGCGCACATGCCACCCAGAATATTCTGGTCGAAGATCGTCTTGGCCGAACCCAGCGGATTGCCCGTGGATATCTGCCGGATGAACATCGGGATATCGATCGAGGTGGGACAGGCCGTCATGCATGGCGCGTCGTAACAGAAATAACAACGGTCGGATGCGACCAGCGCTTCATGCCGGTCGAAACGTGGGTGCAGGTCGGCGAAATTCGACTCATATTCCGCCGGCGTGAGGCGGCCGGCCTCAATACCGTTTCCCAGTCGATCCATCTTGGTTCCCTCTTTTATGGATTCATGGACAACTATTGATCAAAGCGTATCACAGCCAAAAAATTTATCAAACGGTAAATTTTTGTCGTAGCCGGCCTGTCAGGTGACTGAATATATCCTGATAAAAAGAGTCGACTTTAATCTTTACTATGAAAATCAAGTTTAATAAGGTGCGCTCCATCGAGGGATTGTCCCACCAGATTCGGCTGCCAAACGAGGAGCGTCATGGCGAAGAAACAGAAGCGGAAGAACGGCAATAGCGGCGCGGAGGAGACCGGCAAGACGGCATCCTCTGTCGCCAGCGGTAGCGCGATCGACGTCCGCAGCTTTCTCTATGTCGGAGGGAGGGACTGTCAGGTTGCGCATCTGCGCGAGATCGCCAGCAAGCATGGCGCCGAGTTGATCCATCATGACGGCGGCCTACGCGAAGCTGTTTCGCGCATCGATACGGTGTTGCCGTCGGTCGACTGCGTTTTCTGCCCCATCGACTGTATCAGCCACGATGCGTGTCTGAGGGTGAAGACCGGCTGCAAGAAATTCGGCGTCACCTTCGTTCCGCTGCGCAACGGCTCGAAATCCAGTCTGGAGCGGGCGCTCCAGACCATGAAGGAACGCAATGATGAACGAAGAACGTCGTGACATGAGCCTTTTCATCGGTCTGCACAAACTTGCCGAACAAAACGGCGATGGGCTCGTGCCGGAACTTTATGCGCTGCTATCCGCCCGCGCAAATGCAGGGCCGGATATGACCAATGTGGTGACTTTTTCCGCAAGCGTGTCTTCTCAGAAATCCTTATTACCGCCGGACCAGACGGGCAGGCTGCTGGCATTCCGGCGATAGTTCATTCAACCTCTTAAAGGATATGATCGGCTCTAGGCCCCCAGGCTTGCTGCCCGAGAGGTCTTCCTGCCGCTTTCGATGAGTGCCGTTGTGTAGTCCTGACGGGGCGACAGGAATATTTGTTCCGTGTCGCCCTGTTCAACGATCTCGCCGCGCTTCATGACGATCGTCCGGTCGCAGATCTGGCGAATGACTGCGAGATTGTGCGAGATGAAGACGTAGGTCAGGTTAAGCTCCGCGCGGAGTTGTTGCAAGAAATCCAGCACCTGTGCCTGTACCGAGATGTCGAGTGCTGAGGTCGGTTCGTCGAGGATCAGCAGGCGCGGATTGAGTGCGATCGCGCGGGCGATGCAGACGCGCTGTTTCTGGCCACCGGAAAGCTCGTGCGGATAACGATATTTGAACATGGTCGGCAGTTGCACGATGTCGAGCAGGGCCTCGGTGCGTGCTTCGATGTCGCGACGGCTCATGCCGGTCTGGATGCGCAACGGTTCGCCGATCGCATCGCCGATCGTGTGACGACCGTTGAGTGCGGAATGCGGGTTCTGGAAGACGAACTGCATGTGCCGGCGCATCTGCCTGAGCGGTTCGCCGGTCAGGCTCGTGATATTCTGTCCGTCGAAGACGATGTCGCCGGATGTCGGCTCGATGAGGCGGAGCAGCATGCGTGCCAGCGTCGATTTGCCGGAACCGGATTCGCCCACGACACCGAAGATTTCGCCCGTCTTCACGGAAAGGCTGATGCCATTGACGGCCGCGAATTCTGTGCCGGACTGGCTGCGGTAAACCTTCTTCAGATCGATCGCCTGAAGGAGCGCGCCGGGCTTGGCGGGGTTGGCCGGTGATGGTTCGGCGGCAACCTTCTCAGCCGCGGCGTCGATATCCGGAACGGCGGCGAGCAGGCGTTTGGTATACTCGTGCTGCGGACGGCTGAGGATGTCGGCCGTCAGGCCCTGTTCGACGATCTCACCCTTGTACATGACTGCGCAGTGTTTCGCGATCGTTGCGATCGCGCCGATGTCGTGACTGATCATGATGACGGTGAGGTTCAGCTTCTCGACCAGTGAGTTGATGAGATCGAGCACCTGTGCCTGGACTGTCACGTCGAGGGCGGTCGTCGGCTCGTCGGCGATCAGCAGGTCCGGCTTGCCGGCGAGCGCCATGGCGATCAGCACGCGTTGACGCATGCCGCCGGAAAGCTGGTGCGGATATTGGGAAAACAGCATGGCCGGGTTCGGCAGCCCCACCTGGTCTAGCAGTTCCTCGGTACGGGCGCGGCGTGCCGCCTTGGAGGAAACGCCCTGACCGGCAGCCTTCTCATGCGCGGCGATGACGTCGGAAATCTGCCGTCCGACCGTGAAGAGCGGGTTGAGATAGGTCATCGGGTCTTGGAAGATCATCGAGATGCGGATGCCGCGGATCTTCGTCCAATCCTTTTCCGACAGCCGAGTGATGTCCTGCCCGTCGAAGGCGATGCTGCCTTCGACGACTTTGGAGTTTTTCGGGCCGATGCCGAGCACGGAGCGGACCAGCACCGTCTTGCCTGAACCGCTTTCGCCCACGATGCCGAGCGTGTCGCCGCGATTGACTGTGAGGTTGATGTCTTTGAGCACATGCACCGGACCATCGAATGTGCCGATGTCGAGCCGGTAGCTCTTGATGTTGAGAAGAGGTCCGGTCATCGGTCGCGACTCCGGGGATCGAGGATATCGCGCAGGCCGTCGCCCAACAGGTTGAAGCCGAGCACGGTGAGGAAGATGGCCGCACCGGGAAAGAGCGAATACCACCACCAGTCCGGCATGTAGGTGCGGGCGACCGAGATCATCGCGCCCCATTCAGGCGCCGGCGGCTGGGCCCCCAGACCGATGAAGCCGAGGCTGGCGGCGGACAGGATCGCCATGCCCATGTCCATGCTCATCTTGACGATGATCGGCGAGAGGCAGTTGGGCAGGATGTGATGCCAGAGGATCCACGGCGTCCTGGCGCCGATCGAACGGGCCGACTCCACGAAAAGCTCCTCCTTGACAGAGAGCGTTTTCGCCTCGACCAGTCTCACATAGCCTGGCCACCAGACGAGCGAGAGCGCCAGCACGCAATTGGTGATGCCGGGGCCGAGCGCCGCGACGATCGCCAGCGCCAGTGCCAGGCCCGGTACGGCCAGGAAAAGTTCCGTGATGCGCATGATGATCGCGCGCACCCAGCCGCCGTTATAACCGGCGATGATGCCGAGCGGCACGCCGATCAGTGCGCCGATGCCGGTGATGATGAGGCCGATCCAGAGCGAGGTGCGGGCACCCATGATGACGCGGGAGAAGATGTCCGCGCCCATCTCGTCGGTGCCGAACCAGTTGACGCCGCCTGGCGGCATCAGCTTGTTGGACATGTCGATCGCACCGCTTGCCGCTTCCGGAAAGGGCGCGACCAGCGGGCCGAAGGCCGCGAGCAGCAGAAAGAGCACGACCAGCGTCAGGCCGAGCATGGAGGAGAAGCTCTTGCGGAACATGTGGCCATAGAGCCGCCACTGGCGGATCTGGCTTTCATGCCGTTCGCGGAAGGTCAGTGGGCGGGGAAGCGCCGCCGGATCGTTGATCGGGGCGGAGACCGGCGTGGTCATCTGGGTCGTCATCACGCGCTCCTGAGACGGGGGTCGATCCAGGCATAGGCGAGATCGACAAGGGTGTTGGCGACGATGAAGAAGAAGCCGATCATCAGTGTCACGCCGATGACGGGCTTGAAGTCGGAAGAAAGGGCGGAAGACACGGCATAAAGACCGATGCCCGGCCAGTCGAAGACGGTTTCGACCAGCACGGTCGAACCAAGCATCCAGCCGAAGCGCAGCCCGATCATCGCAAGCGTCGGCAGCATGGCGTTCTTCAGCGCGTAAAGCCCGACGATGCGGAAGGAAGCAATGCCGTGGGCGCGTGCCGCGACGATATAATCGGACTGCAGCACCTCGATCATTTCGGCGCGGTTGACGCGCAGGATGGAGGCAAGGCAGGGGAAGGAGAGCACGACGGCCGGCAGAATGATGTGCTGCAGCGAGGTCCAGAAAGTCGAGAAGCGGCCGGAGATTAGGCTGTCGACAAGGAGCAGGCCGGTGTAAGCCTCCGGCGGTCGGGTGACGAGCGGCAGGCGGCCCGAGACCGGCAGCCAGCCGAGATCGACCGCGAACATCAGCTGCAGGATGATGCCGAACCAGAAGGCCGGAAGTGCGACGCCCGAGATTGAGAAGATGCGCGTCACATGGTCGAGCGGTCCGTCCTTGTAGACGGCCGAGAGCATGCCAAGCGGTACGCCGACGACGATGCCGAGCGCCATGGCGACGAAGACGAGTTCAAGCGTCGCCGGCGCATAGCGCAGCACCTCTTCCATGACCGGACGGGTGGTGACGATGGACTGGCCGAGATCGCCGCGCACGAGATCGCCCATATAGACGATGAACTGTTCGGGCAGCGACTTGTCGAGACCATATTCGGTCCGGAGGGTCGCCACCATGTCCTCGGTGGCGTTGGGGCCGGCCACGAGACGAGCAGGATCGCCCGGCGCGACATTGGTGATGAGGAACGTCAGCGCGGCAATGCCGATCATCGTGCCGACCAGCGTCAGCAATTTGCGGAAGGCGAATGTCAGCATCGTCTTCTCCATTCAATTATAATTGCGCATGGCCCGAAACTGGGAGCCGGGCCATGCACCATTCTGGCTGCAAGGTGGGGGAGCAGCCAGAGGTTATTCGGCCTTTACCCACAGAGGATAGAGGTCAACTTCACCCGTGAAGCGGACCGGGCTGAACTGGAAACCCTGCAGGTAGTCACGGCGGGCCCAGCGGCGGTTCTGCAGCATGCCGAAGACTTCCGGCTGGTCGGCGACGATCTGCGTCTGGATGTCGGCGTAGAGCTTGGCGCGCTCATCCCAGTTGGTCGAGCCGCGTGCCTTGTCGATCATTTCCGAAACCTTCGGATTGTCGTAGAACATCATCGCGTAATACTGGCCCCAGCTCGCCTTGTGGTACTGGTAGGCGACGGCGTCCGGATCGGTGGAGACCGGCGTCGTGTAGACCGAGGTCATGGCCGGTGAGGTCTCGACCTTCGAGCCGTTGGCGACCATGTTCGGCCACTGCTCCGGCTTGATCTCGACATTGATGTTGAGCGGCTTCAGGCTGTCGAGCAGCACGAGGCCGATACGGCGGGCTTCTTCGAGGCCGGCGACATGCACGTAAGGCAGGGTGATGCCGCCGTTCGGATACCCGGACTTGGCAAGATATTCCTTGGCCTTGGCGAGGTCCTTGCGCGGCATGCCGGGAACCGGAATATGGCCTTTCATGGCGTCCGGCAGGGGGCTGGTTTCCAGCGTTGCGGCGCCGTTATAGACCTGGATCAGCGCGTCGTAGTCGAGCGCGTAGGCGATCGCCTTGCGCAGGTTGATGTCGGCGGTCGGGCCCTTCTGCGTGTTGAATTTGATGCCGAAGGTGGTCATGCCCTTGTGGTCTTCGATGGCGATGCCGGGCACCCGCTTGATCTGCATGTAATCATCCGGCGTCAGCCCTTCGACGATGTCGGCTTCGCCGCGCTGTAGCGCTGCCTTCTGGGCGGCGGGCTCGCGGATGATCTTGAAGATCACGCCGGCCGGGCGGTTCTTGTCACCCTGCGGCCAACCCTTCCAGTAGTTCTCGACGGATTCGACTTCATAAAGGACGTTCGGCTCCCAGCGACCGAGCTTGAACGGGCCAGAGCCGGCCGCATGGTCGGTCAGCCACTTCTGACCGTAATCGCCGTCCACCTCATGCGCCTTCACCTCGGCAGGATTGACGATGTACCACCAGGGCAGGAAGGAGAGGAAAGGTGCATAGGGGGCCTTAAGGTCGAACTTCACGGTATATTCGTCGACCACGCTGATGCCTTCCGGCGCCAGAAAGTCCTTGAGCATCCAGGCCACGCCCTTGTTGAGCTTCAGGCCGCGCTCGAAGGAGTAGCGAACGGCTTCCGCCGTCACCGGATCGCCGTTATGGAATTTGGCGGTCTTGGCAAGGTGGAAGGTCCAGGTCTTTCCATCGGCGCTGGTTTCCCACTTTTCGGCGAGCCACGGCTTCAACTCGGCCGGATCGCCTTCATATTTCAAAAGCGCGTCGTAGACGGCCTGCTGGATCATGCGCGTCGACCAGTCGTAGCGGATATGCGGATCGAGAACCGGGATCGCCTGCCGGCCGCCGAACACGATCACGTTCCCCTTGTCGGTGCGCTCGAAGGCGCCAGCCGGCGAGGCGAGGACCGACGAGGCAAGCAGCCCCGCAATTGCGATATTCCTGATGATTTTGCCGAACATTCGTTCCCTCTCTTGTTCGTATGTTGGTTGTTCAGATCATTTGACGGACGACGCCCGCGACAACGCGGCGCGACAGGAGAACCGGGGCATCGACGGCGCGGCGGACCTCATCGAGCATCTCCGCCGAATAGCCCATGCAATGCATGACAATGAGATCGCAATCATCGAGCTGCTTGGCGCGCATGCCCATGTCGTCGCCCGCATAGGGTGAGGCCGACACGATGCTGTGATCGCCGCTGAAGACATGCCGCTCGTTGAAGTCGCGCACCTGCCGTTCGAGCGGCACGATGACCCCGAGCTTGCGGGCGGAGGCGGCCAGAGCCTCGACTGTCGAGTCGACGATGCGCTGCGCTTCGACGACCAGTGTATGTTCGAGCGGCTCGATCTTCGTGCCGGTGCACAGGAGGACGATCAGGTCGAAACCTTCACCATCGATCTTCTTCAGGAGAAGATTCAGCTTTTCTTCGGTCAGTGCCTTGGAGGAAACGATTTCTTCGCCGCTCTTCAAGCGCGTTGCGAAGGAATGCTCACCGTCTCTGGCGCGCATGGCATCGAGCTCTTCCGCGCCCATGCCGTCCAGCACGCCGAATTCGCGAAATTCGATGCTGCCTTCCGGCAGGCCGACGGTAATCTCCGCCATCATCTCGGGAACGAGATCCACACGGGGCGCCTGGCCGATCGTCACGAAGGCAATCTTGGATTTGGATGGCATGCTGTCGTCAATTCCCCTGCATGTTTGATGACAGGGAGCCTAACGCCCGGAAGCGCGCCTTCACTATAGGGTAATGCCCCTAGTCCGACATGATTCTGACATCTTTAATGCGGCCAATTTTTAGGCAAATTGGCTTTTCAACGCAATTTTCTTACGCAAAAATGCCTTTTTCGGTCACGGATGGCCTGCTGCGACCACCATACGGATGAGCGCGTTGGAAGAGGTGACTTCCATCTTGCTCATCACGTTCGAGCGATGGATTTCGACCGTCTTCGGACTGATGCCGAGCTGGCGGGCGATCGCCTTGTTGGACAGGCCTTCGGCCACCAGCGACAGGACCTGACGTTCACGCGGCGTGAGCCGCAGGAGCTTTTCGGAGAATTCCGGTGAAACGCCAGGCAGCGTGACGGGATGGGTGCCGTGCAGCAAGAGGCGGATGGCGCTTGCGACGATGCGGCGGGCGAGCACGACCGGCTTGCCGCTTGCCTTGGCGACCATCTGGCGGTCGGCTTCCGTAAAACTCACGGAATTCAGGACGATGATCTCCGCATCGGCAAGGTCGATCAGGGCACTTGCCAGCAGCTTCTTGTCGCCGTCGGCGGCATAGCTGGCGCTGATCTTGTAGGGCGCCAGCGCCGGGATTTCGAGTTCGCCAATCTGCTGCTGCAGCGGCTGGATGAGGCCGACGGCGGAGCCGTGCGCGGCGAGCGAGATGACCGCCGATTCCATCGCGCGCTGGGCGTTGACCGTCGGGCAGGTGCTCTCGAAATCGCCAAAAAGTCCGGTCGACAGGATCACCACCAGATCGAATTCGTTGGGCTGGAAGGCGGCGGCGATCTTCGCCATGCGCTCAGCGATCCGCGGCTTGGAGATGACGATGTCGCTGCCGTCAGCGAGCCGGGTGACGATGCTGGTTTCGCCGGGGCGCACCTTCAGATCATCGATTTCCGCCTGGGAAAGACCGTCGAGAGCGCCGATTTCCAGCGCCTCTATCGGTATATCAAGGTTTTCCAGCATGTCGCCGATGATATCCGTGCGCGGCGACTGTCCGACGCTCAAAAACATGACGCGATGACGGGCTTCCGCTGCTTTCGGTGAGGCCGAAGCCGGATTGTATGAGCTCTTCGTCACGGGCAGGGAATCGGTCCTTTCGATCGTCTCGGCATGATGGTTTTAGGCATGCACAAAATCAAGGCAAGCTCATTCTAGGGGCAGTCCCCTATAGGCATCCTTCGTCACACATGGCTAGGTTCTAGCACATTCTTCGGAGGTAAACATGATCCGTGATTTCGAAGCGGGTGAGATCGACCCGCTTGCCGTGGGCGCCTGGATTCTCGGAACCGGCGGGGGCGGCAGTCCCTATCTGGCCCAGCTGAACCTGAAAAAACTCTACAAGGAGGGCAAGCGCGTCAAGCTCATCGATCCCAAGGCGCTCGATGACGGCGATGCCGTTGCGGTTGTCTCGAAGATGGGAGCGCCACTGGTCGGCCAGGAACGCCTTGTCGATCCCGCCCATCTTGCCCGCGCCATGCAGCTCATGGAGGAATATACCGGCCGCAAGTTCCGCGCCGTGATGAGCGTCGAGATTGGCGGGGGCAACGCGCTCTCGCCTTTCCTCGCCGCCGCCATGCTGGATATTCCGGTCGTCGACGCCGATGCGATGGGCCGCGCCTATCCGGAAGCGCAGATGACGAGCTTCGCGATCGGCGACCTGCCGATGTACCCGCTGACGCTGGTCGATTGCCGCGACAACGAGGCGATCGTCGCCAAGGCCGCTTCCTGGAAGTGGATGGAGCGCATTTCTCGCAAGATCTGCACCGAAGTCGGTTCCACCGCGGCCACCTGCAAGGCACCGCGCACCGGCCGGGAAGTCAAGGAATGGGGCGTTCTTTACACGGTGACCAAGGCCGTCAGCCTCGGCCGTGCCGTGCTCGACGCCCGTGCCGCACATACCGATCCGGTCGAGGCCGTGCTTTCCCACGAGGGCGGCAAGGTGCTCTTCAAGGGCAAGATCGCCGACGTGGATCGCACGACGACCGGCGGCTTCCTGCGCGGTTCGGCGATGATCGAAGGTCTCGACGGCGACCGCGGTTCGAAGGTCGAGCTCGCCTTCCAGAACGAGTGGGCGGTCGCCTTCCGCGACAGCCAGCCGATCGCCATGACGCCGGACCTGATCTGCCTGCTCGATACGGTTTCGGGCGAAGCAATCGGCACGGAGACGGTACGTTACGGCCAGCGCGTGACGGTGGTGGCGTTGCCTGCGCCGGATGTGCTGACCAGCCCCAAGGGCCTGGAGCATGTCGGCCCGCGCGCCTTCGGTTATGACCTTGATTTCAAATCGGTGTTTGCAGCATGAAGCGGATCGGAATTGACGTCGGCGGCACGAATACGGATGCCGTGCTCATCGATGGCGAGAAGGTAATTTCGGCCATCAAGTTTCCAACCACCGCCGACGTAATGCAGGGCGTGGTCAATGCGATCGGCCACGTGGTCTCCTCCCAGGCGCCGGGCGCTTCGCCGGTCGATGCGGTGATGATCGGCACGACGCATTTCACCAATGCAGTGGTCGAGCGCGCTCGCCTGGAACGGGTCGCCGCGATCCGCATCGCCATGCCGGCGGGCGCGTCGCTGCCGCCGATGATCGACTGGCCGGACGAGTTGCGGGACGCGGTCGATCCGCTCTCCTTCATGGTGCATGGCGGCCATGAATATGACGGCCGCCCGCTTGTGCCGCTCGCCCGCGATGAGATCCGCGATGCAGCTATGAAGATTCGCGATGCCGGCGTAGATTCCATCGGTATCACCGCACTCTTCTCGCCGCTGACGGCCGAATGCGAGCTGGAAGCCGCCGAGATCATCCGCTCAGTCATTCCGAGCGCACGGATAACGCTGTCGCACACGCTCGGCCGCATCGGTCTGCTGGAGCGCGAGAATGTCACGCTCCTGAACGCGGCGCTTCAGGGCCTCGGGCGCAAGACGATCGACGCCTTTAAGGATGCGCTTCTGCGTGCCGGCATCGACGCTCCGTTTTACCTGACCCAGAACGACGGTACCGTCGTTCTGGCCGATGTCGCGGCCGCCAACCCGGTCTACAGCTTTGCTTCCGGTCCTACCAATTCCATGCGCGGTGCGGCCTTCCTGACCGGCCTCAAGGAAGCGATGGTCATCGATGTCGGCGGTACGACTTCCGACATCGGCTGCCTTGTCGGCGGTTTTCCGCGTGAAGCCAACAATGTCGTCGAGGTCGGTGGTGTCCGCACATTGTTCCGCATGCCCGACCTTTTGCCGATGGCGCTCGGCGGCGGTACCATCATCGATCCGGAAACCCGCAAGATCGGTCCGCGTTCGGTCGGCTATCGCATCACAGAAAAGGCGCTGGTCTTCGGCGGCGATACGCTGACCACGACGGACGTGGCGGTTGCCGCCGGCCTCGTCGAGATCGGCGACAGGGATCGGGTCAGGCATCTCGACAAGGCGATGGTCGCGGACCTCCTCAAGCGTATCGAGGCGATGGTGGAGGACGGCGTCGACCGGATGAAGACCTCGGCCGAAGGCGTGCAGTTGATCGCCGTCGGCGGTGGTGCGTTCCTGATCCCGGAAAAGCTCAAAGGGGCGAGCGAGGTGCTGCGTGTCGAACATGCGGGCGTGGCGAATGCGTTGGGTGCCGCAATGGCGCAAGTTTCCGGCGAGGTCGATCAGGTCTTCTCCGACATGTCGCGCGACAATGCGATCGCCGAGGCCGACCGCATTGCTCGCCGGCGTGCGGTCGAGGCCGGTGCGGATCCGAACTCGATCGTGACGCTCGACACGGAAGACATTCCGATCGCCTATCTGCCGGGTGATGCACGACGCGTGCGTGTGCGCGTCGTCGGTGACATCGCCTTCATGAAGGAGGAGGAGAAACGTGCAGCCGATGGCATGCGTTAACAGAGTGGCGGCAGTGCCTCTCCGGTGAGCCCAGTCTGAAAGATCATCCGGATCGCAAGACGCTGCATCCTATAGCGATGGGCGGCGATCCGGATTTCCTTGTTGAAATCCAGCCACTCAGCTATCGGATTTATCCTAGAGACTTGCCATAGTGCGCAAAGGCTTGCGGGAGAGGGGTCGTGCTCGCTCCCGGCTGTTGTGGTCTTCTGAAGATGCCGCTCTCCACATTCGCCGGCTCGTGGAAGTGATCCTTGATCCAGGGAATGTATTCGAGGATTGCCGAGGCTGGATGCCAGTAGCTCAGGTGAACATGCACCTGGCTCATTTCGCCGGCATGCGGGACGACAGGCAGGCGGTTGGCCAAAGCCAGATCCGCGACCTGGATATATTCGGTAACACCGCCAAGCCGTGTCACATCCGGCTGGACATAGTGTACTGCTCCAGCGCTGATGAAGCTTCTAAAGGCATCGATGGTGTAGAGCTGCTCGCCGAGGGCCACGGGAATGGAGGTGTTGCGGGCGAGGGCTGCATGGCTTGCCACGTCGTCGTACCACATCGGTTCCTCGAACCAGTAGATGTCGAGGTCGCGCGCCCGTGCACAGAAACGCTGGCAGGTGGGAAGATCCCATTTGCCGTTGGCGTCGATGGCAATCCGGACTGCGCCACCCACGCGCTTTCGGACCGCCTCCAGCCGCTCGATGTCGATGTTGGGATCGTCGTGGCCCACCTTGATCTTGATGCGGGTGAATCCGTCTTGCTCGACAGCACGGGCAGAACCCGCGATGAGTGCTTTCATCGAGAACGAGAGCCAGCCAATATCGGTATTGTAGGCTTCGAGCTTCTCGGTTCGTGCTCCACCCAGAAATGACCAAAGAGGGAGGCCTGCCTTCTTCGCCGCAAGATCCCACAGCGCAACGTCCACCGCCGCCAGCGCAAGATGCGTGATACCCGCGCGCCCGACCCACTGGAGGGCGGGATGACGGGCAAGCTTCGTCCAGAGACGCTGATGGTCGGAGGCGTCCTCGCCCATCAATAGCGGCGCATAGCAATCGCGAATACACGCCGTGATCAGCCGGTCTGACGGCAGGTGGGCATGGGTTCCGGTAAAGCCATAGCCCTCCAGGCCGTCTGTCGTGGTGATTTTCGTCCCCACGACTCCCCAGTGCGTAATGCTATGGGTGGAATCGGAGATTGAATCCGAAGTGAGCGGCAGGTGCAGGATAAACGGTTCGACGGCTGAAATCTTCATGATGGGACCTCCTCCCGTGCGCGGGCCATTTTGAAATGGGTGGACCGCTGGCCCAGACATAAACTCGGCTTCGCCGCTACAGGCGCTCCAGATAGGGTAAATCCGCCGGTTCGATCGTTTCGGCGACGGCACGAATGCGCAGCATTGCCCGGTGGCGAGATACCTTCAAATGTTGGACCAGCGCCTCGCAGGCCCCGGCGACGTCCCGGCGCTCAAGACGAGTGACGATCTTGAGATGTTCCGGCAGAAACGGCTCGCTCTCGAAGAGGCCTGAGGTGCGTCTGTAGAGGAAGTGGTGTGCAACCAAGAGGGCCTGTGGCAGGCTGACAGCCCGCAGGAGTGCCTGGTTCCCGCATCGCCTGAGCAGGTCCACGTGCAATTCCTGCTCCAGCTGATCCAACTGCTCGCTCCGCACCTCTGACGACGCCATCGTCATCTCGATGTTCGCTCGGAAGGCGGCAAGAAGCCCCCCAGGTAGATGAGGCACGGCCTTCTCAAGCGCGAGCGGCTCAAGCACCCACCGAAGTTCGTAGAGTTCATTAATGTGTTTTTCGGTTAAAGCCGGAGCACACCATCTGGCGCTGCCGTCTTTATGGACGATGCCCCGCTCCTGCAGGCGCGCGACAACATCGCGCGCCACGGTGCGGCTGACGCCGTAGTGGCGGGCCAGCAGGACCTCGTTGATACGCCAGCTGGCAAGCGAAGTGCGTGAGACGACCTCGATCTCGACTTCGGGATAGATCACCTCCCAGCTCGAGCGTGGCTGCAGTTCAAGCCCGTCATTGATGCCTGAAGTCTGAAGAACGCCTATCTCGCGGGTCACGGGCAAAACATCATAGCCTCGGCCTTCGGCCTTCTTCAGCAGGCCAAGTCGCTCCAGTTCGACCAAGGCCTGGCGTGCGGGGGCTCTGCTGATGCCGAAGCGTTCTGCAACCCGCGTTTCCGTCAGGCGGGTTGCTACCGGCAGCGCACCGCTACAGATGTCGAATGCCAGCAGATCGCAGGCGCGGCGGTAGAGCTTTGACGAAAGAGGTTTGGATGCGATCTGCATGGCGGCAAGGTCTTTGGAAAACGTCAGGTGATCAGGGATTGCACATCCTCGATCGAACGTCTAGTGTGTGCATTATACATTTTGCGAAAGAGGTGAGGGAGGAGCTTTCGCGATGCAGCAATCCGACCCGTCGACTCGATTGCCTCTGAACGAGTTGGCACGGTTTTCGCGCGAGGTGATTTCGGCCTCGGGCGCGGACCCTGCGACGGCCGACGCGGCTTCGCGCGCCATGATGCACGGCACGCGCCATGGCGTGGACAGTCACGGAATCCGCCTTCTTCCGCATTACATAGAGGCCTTGGAAGGCGGTCGCGTGAACAGGCACCCTAGCATCAAGATGCTGAACAGCTTCGGAGCGGCAAGGACACTCGATGCGGATCATGCCCATGGTGCGCTGGCGACCTACACGGCGATGCACAATGCCATCGAGTTGGCGAGCCGCTTTGGGCTTGGCGCCGTTGCGATCCGCAACACATCCCACTTCGGTCCGGCCGGCGCTTATTCCATCGAGGCAGCAAGACAAGGCTTTATCGGCCTTGTCTTCGCCAATTCCGACAGTTTCGTGCGGCTGCATGATGGGGCCGAACGTTTCCACGGCACCAATCCGATCTCGGTTGCCGTGCCGACGACAGAGGCCAATCCATGGCTCTTGGACATGGCGACGAGTGCTGTGCCCTTCAATCGCGTTTTACTTTATCGCAGCCTTGGACATCCGCTTCCGGATGCCGTCGCCTCGGACGAGGATGGGAATGATACCACCAATGCCGATCTCGTGGACATGTTAGCGCCTCTTGGCGCTGCATTCGGCTTCAAGGGTGCCGGGCTTGCCGGTGTCGCCGAAATCTTCAGCGCGGTGATGACCGGCATGCGCCTGTCTTTCGAAATCGCCCCGATGGGAGGACCGGACTTTGCCACCCCTCGGGAGATGGGGGCTTTCGTCCTGGCCATAAAACCGGATGCTTTCGTGGATCGGGAGACGTTCGATCGGGGCATGCGGCGTTATCTGGAGGGGTTGCGGACATCGCGGCCTCGTCAGAACGGGCAGGTGATGGCGCCCGGCGACAGGGAATGGAAGGTCGCGGAGGAGCGCGAGCGGAACGGCGTGGCGTTGGACCCGGCGACCGCAACAGCGTTTGAGCAACTCAGCAAGCGCTATGGCGTCGCCTTTCCCGCCTGAATGCTTAAACGCTCTCGTGAGGTCCTTGACATAGAGCTGAATTAACTCATAGTAGAAATTGGTCAGACAATCTGACCAGTTGTGCGTCAGGGGAGTGATGCGCCCGGAGGAGATTGATGTTCGTGGCTTTGGAGCCGCGCCGGCTTTATCGGCAGGTTGCGGAACAGATACGAGTGCTCATCGAGACGGGAGAGCTGAAGCCGGGCTCACGGCTTCCGCCCGAACGAGAGCTTGCGGAGCGTTTTGCTGTCTCCCGCCCGACGGTTCGCGAAGCCCTGATCGTGCTTGAGGTCGAAGGACATATCCAGATCCGGATGGGGTCCGGCGTCTACATCAGCAGCCGACCAAGGCTAGCCCTCGGTGTCCTGCCGAACGATGATACCGAAGGTCCTTTGGAGATCCTTCAGGCGCGCTGCCTGATCGAAAGCGGAATTGCGGAGGAAGCTGCGCGTCTTGTGACGCCCGCAAGCATTGCGCGTATCGATGCTATTCTGGAGCGTATGGAGCAATCGCTCAACGACGCCTCGGTTGCACTTGTCTGCGACCGGGATTTTCACACCGCTATTGCGGACATCATCGGCAATTCGGCTCTGAAACATTTCGCCGGGCTGATTTACGATTCACGGATGTCACCCTACTTCAAGAAACTCGCCAGCTATTTCGAAGGTCCGCACACCTGGAAGTTGGCGCTTGAAGAGCATCGTATCATTCGTGACGCCATTGCAGCAGGTGATCCTGCCGCGGCGCGTGAGGCCATGCGGCGTCATCTGACGCTGGCGCAAAAGAGATTCTCGGAAAGCTTCGGGGAGGAGCCAACCAGAGAAGACTGACCGTTTCGCCATCCGGGCGCGGTCATCCAGGAAGTTCAGTTTCACCTAGGAGGAAAGAATGAAACTCAAACTGACAACACTGTTGGGCGCAGCCGCAGTCAGCCTTGTCTCAACACTTTCTGCTCATGCAGAAACCGTTTTGAAGTGGGCCCATGTTTATGAGACCTCCGAGCCGTTCCACACGGATTCCGTATGGGCCGCGGAGGAGATCGCCAAGCGAACGGATGGCCGCTACAAAATCGAGGTCTATCCGGCGTCCCAACTCGGCAAAGAAGCCGACATCAACCAGGGCCTCAAGCTCGGCACCGTGGACATCATTATTTCCGGTTCCAGTTTCGCCGCGCGCGATTACAAGCCAATCGGCGTCACCTATTATCCTTATATCTTCCGCGACCCCAGCCATCTTCTCGCCTACACGAAGAGCGACGTCTTCAAGACGCTGACAAAGGGCTATGAGGAAAAGACCGGCAACCATATCGTGGCCGTCAGCTACTACGGAACGCGCCATACCACCTCGAACCGTGCGATCTCCAAATGCGCCGATATGGCCGGTTTGAAGATGCGCGTGCCGGACGTTCCGGCCTATCTTGCAATGCCACGTGCATGCGGCGCCAACACGACGCCGATCGCTTTCGCGGAAGTCTATCTGGCGCTTCAGAACGGGACCGTCGAAGCGCAGGAAAACCCCCTGACGACGATCGAGGCCAAGAAGTTCTATGAAGTCCAGAAGAACATCGTGCTGACCGGTCATATCGTCGATCACCTCAACACCGTTATCTCCAAGACCCGCTGGGCAAGCCTCTCCGACGAGGACAAGAAGATCTTCACGGACGTCATGCTCGAAGCCGCAGCCCGTACGACCAAGACCATCGAAGCGCGCGAGAAGGCGCTCGTTGATGAATTCAAGACGAAGGGGCTGACCGTCACCGAAATCGACAAGGCAGACTTCGAGAAAAATGTCGTCGAGAAAGTCAAACTTGAAGACTTCGGCTACGAGAAGGCCGATTGGGAAGCCATCCGCGCGATCAAGTGATGATCCTTGCCCCGGCGCATTCGGTGCGTCGGGGCAACCTCCTGCAATCTTTATGAACGGAGTCGATCCGATGACGGAGCATTCGCACGCGCCGATCAGCGTGGAAGAGATGGCGCATGCCTTTGAGGAAGAAGCCGCACCGGTTGATCTTTCTCCTTACGCGGTCGAGGACTGGGTGACGCTTGCGGTCTTCTGGGGCATGGGTCTTGCCGTCTTTTTGCAATTCTTCACACGCTATGTGCTGAATGACAGCTTCGCCTGGACCGAGGAAATCGCCGCCAATTGCCTTGTCGTCGTCGTTTTCCTTGGCTCGGTGATGTGCGTGCGAATGGTACGTCACATCCAGGTCGATCTACTCTACCGCTTCCTGCCGGGCCGGATCGTCAGAGCTTTAGAAACCACTGTCGATGCCATCGCCATTGCCTTCTTCGCCTATGTCACGTGGCTGATGTGGCGATATCTCGAGATTGTCGGCGACGAGCGGATGGTCACCGTCGATCTGCCGCGCGGCATAGTTTTTTATACGGTCTTCGCAGCCTTTGCGCTGATGTTTCTTCGCTCCCTGCAAAACCTGATCAGGGATCTGACAGGTACCAAATCGGTGCGCGAGCAGGCGCAGGAGCATATCAACGCGGGGGGAATCTGAGCATGCTTCTTCTTCTCGGATCATTCCTGTTGCTTCTGATTATCGGCACGCCGGTTGCCGTCTCCATGGCGGTTGCCTCGTTGCTATACTTGGTGATTTATGGCGTCGCGCCGGACATCATCGCAGCCCAGCGCATGATCGCCGGCGTCGAGAGTTTTCCGCTGATTGCGGTGCCGTTCTTCATTCTTGCCGGCAACCTCATGAATATTGCCGGCGTTACCGGGCGCATCTATCGGTTTGCGCTTGCGTTGGTGGGCTGGATGAAGGGCGGCCTGGCGCAGGTCAACATCATCGGATCGGTCGTCTTTTCCGGCATGTCCGGAACGGCGCTGGCCGATGCTGCCGGCATCGGCACGATCGAAATCAAGGCCATGAAGGACCACGGCTATCCGGTTGAAGCGGCAGTCGGCGTCACCGCTGCTTCGGCAACGCTCGGCCCCATCTTTCCGCCATCGTTGCCCTTCGTCATCTATGGCATGATGGCCAATGCCTCGATCGGGGCGCTGTTCATGGCGGGTATCATCCCCGGCGTCGTCATGACCGTACTGATGATGGTGACCGTCTATATCTTCGCCAGACGCAAGGGCTGGGGCTCGGATACGCCATTCGAACTGAAGCAGCTGCTGGGTGCTTCGCTCGAAGTGCTGATCGTGCTTGCCTTTCCCGCCTTGATATACCTGATGATCCTTGCTGGCCTGTCGATCAATATTGCGGTGCTGATCGGGCTCGCTTTTCTTGTCGCTCTCGACTGGTATTATGATTTTTCCGCGGTCATGGCACTGATGACACCGGTCCTCTTGATTGGCGGCATGACCATGGGTTGGTTCACGCCCACGGAAGCTGCTGTGGCCGCCGTACTGTGGTCACTATTTCTCGGGCTCGTGCGCTATCGCACGATGACGCTGCGGACATTGGCCAAGGCGTCTTTCGACACGATCGAAACCACGGCGTCGGTCCTGTTCATCGTCACGGCGGCATCCATCTTCGCATGGCTGCTGACGGTCAGCCAGGCCGCGCAACTGTTCTCCGACTTCCTGTTCGGCCTGACGGATAACTGGTGGACCTTCCTTCTCATCGTCAACATTCTTTTGCTGATCGTCGGAGCTTTCCTCGATACCATCGCTGCCATCAGCATCCTTGTCCCCATCCTGATGCCGGTTGCAGCGCGCTACGGAATTGATCCGGTCCATCTTGGCCTGGTCATTACATTGAATTTGATGATTGGCCTTTTAACGCCTCCGGTCGGTATGGTGCTCTTCGTACTCTCCCGCATCTCGAAGCTGTCCGTCGAGCGCACGACGCTTGCCATCCTGCCGTGGATGATACCGCTGTTCATAGCGCTTGGTCTGATCACCTTCGTACCGGCGATTACCCTTTGGCTGCCTACACTGCTGGGTCTCATCCGATAGGTATTCGGTCCGCTTCCGGCGGACCAAGCATTTTTTTGAACGAAAGGCATCAAAGCGATGCAAACGCGTGTTGCCCGACTTCACGCCCGGCGTGATTTGAGAGTGGAAACGTTTGAATATACCGAGCCACGGCCCGGCGAGGTCCTTCTCGTGATGGCGGCGGGCGGTATCTGCGGCTCTGACCTTCACTACTATCAGGATGGCGGATTCGGTCCCGTGCGGGTTCGCGAACCCATCATCGCCGGGCACGAAGCCTCGGGTTTTGTTCAAATCTTGGGCGAGGGTGTCACCGGGCTCGAAATCGGGCAACTCGTGGCGGTTAACCCGTCGCAGCCTTGCGGTGAATGTCAATATTGCCGGATCGGACAGCCGATCCATTGCCTCGAAATGCGTTTCATGGGCTCGGCCATGCGTTTGCCCCACGAAAACGGCATGTTTCGGGAAAGGCTGATCGTGCGGGCCACGCAGTGCCATCCGGTCGGCAATGGCGTCTCGGCAGGAGAGGCAGCCTGTGCGGAACCTTTGGCCGTCTGCCTGCACGCCGTGGCTCAGGCAGGCGATCTGTCCGGCAAGAAAGTGCTGGTGACGGGCGCCGGCCCGATCGGGCTGCTGACGGTTGCGGCCACTCGTCACGCCGGTGCCGCGGAAATCGTCGTCACGGATTTGACGGATGCCGCTCTTTCCAGGGCGCCGGCCATGGGGGCGACTCGGACAATCAACGTTGCGGCCGATCCGGACGGGTTACAGCCTTTTCAAGAGAACAAGGGCAGCTTTGACGCGGCTTTCGATTGCTCGGCGGCCGGGCCGGCGTTGCGCTCTGCCTTTGCCGCGGTCAAACCGCGCGGAACGATCGTTCAGGTCGGCGTTACCGGCGATATGACGATCCCGCTGAACGCCCTTGTCGGCAAGGAGATCGTCTGGCGGGGTTCGCAGCGCTTCCATGATGAATTCGCGCAGGCGGTGGAATTGATCTCGACGCGGCGTATCGATGTGCGGCCGATCATTTCCCACACGTTTCCGCTCGATCAGGTCGTCGAGGCTTTCGATCGGGCCAGGGACCGGTCAACGGCCTGCAAGGTGCAGATCACTTTCAAACAATCAAACCAGGTTTTGAAGGACGAGATATGAGACATACATGGCGCTGGTTCGGCCCGATCGACAAGGTGACCGTGCGCGATGCGGCACAGGCTGGCGCGGAAGGTATCGTCAGCGCGCTGCACCATATCGCAACCGGTGAGGTCTGGCCGGTTGACGAGATTGCCGAACGACACGAGCAAATCAAGGCCGGCGGGCTGGTATGGGACGTGGTGGAAAGCGTCCCGGTCTCCGAGGATATCAAGACGCAAACCGGCGACTGGAGACGTCACGTTGCCAATTGGCAGGAGACCTTGCGGCGTCTTTCTGCCTCCGGAATTCGCACCGTCTGCTATAATTTCATGCCGGTCTTGGATTGGACGCGGACGGACCTGCGCTGGGAAACACGCCATGGCGCAAAGGCGATGCGCTTCGATCTGGTCGATTTTGCCGCTTTCGACATCCATATTCTCAAACGTCCGGAGGCGGCTTGCGATTATCCGGAATGGCTGCAGGACGAAGCAGCGCGGCATTTCGCCGGGATGGCGGATACGAAGATTGCTGCGCTCGGCAAAAACATCGGTGCGGGACTGCCGGGCTCGGCGGATGGCTACACCTTGGACCAGTTGCTTGAGAAGCTTCGCTCCTATCAGGGCATCGATCGGGAGCGACTACAGCAAAATCTTGTCGATTTTCTCTCAGAGGTCGTGCCGGTGGCGGAGGAGGTCGGCATCAATATCTGCGCACATGGTGATGATCCGCCCTGGCCGCTCCTTGGTCTGCCGCGTATCCTTTCGACCGAGACCGACTACGCCCATATGCTGGAACAGGTCAACAGCCGGGCAAATGGCGTGACGCTCTGCACGGGTTCGCTGGGCGCGCGCGCAGATAACGATCTGCCCTTCATCGCCAGCCGCTTTCCCGACCGCATCCACTTCGTTCATCTGCGTAACGTAACCCGGGATACCGACACCGTTCCCTGCTCCTTCTTCGAGGATGAGCATCTGGAAGGCGCAACGGATATGGTCGCCGTTATCGCCGCACTGCTATCGGAAGAGGCGAGACGTCGCGAAGAAGGTCGGGAGGATCACCTCATCCCCATGCGGCCGGATCACGGACAGGAGATTCTCGACGACCTGACACGCGGTGCGCAACCCGGCTATCCCGCCATCGGGCGTCTTAAAGGCCTGGCGGAGCTTCGGGGCATCGAACGAACCTTGATGCATGCCCGCTACGGCTTTGGAGCATGACGGTGAACGCATGTCCGACAACACCGGCGGGCGCTTTTGTCTTGGTTTCGCCAACTATCCCATGATCGAAAGAGGCTGAAACCTGTGACCTATCCTCACCCGAAAGAGCGTTGCCTTAACCTGCGTGGGCGCGAATTGGTGCGGCGAGGGTCCTGATGATGCGGCGGTCGACAAGCGGTTTTACGTCCGGAACGTCACCACGGTCTATGACGACTGTGACGGGGTAAACGCGGCCACGAGCTGGTGACGGTCGCCCGGATAGGTGAGGCGAACCTGCGTAATGTGCTGGTCCGCGGTCCATGTGCGCCGCTCGATGACCAGGCAGGCTGTGCCGGCCGCGATGCCGAGGGTCGCGGCGATCTCCGGTTCGGCCGACACGGCGCTGATACGGTTTTCGGCCGCACTCCACGGCACCTTGCGCAAAAGCCATGTGCCAGGCCCTATATTGTCGTCAAACATTTCGTTTTCCGCTTCCGGTACCGCCCTCAGGCTGATCAGGCGATCCTCGTGGCAGAAAGGCCGGCGACCGGCATAGTGGCAACCGGTCACAGCGAGAACGCGGGCGCGGGGCGGCAGGTCCAGCCGATTGCGGTCCTCCGCGCGGGCAACGCGCAGTGTCCGGCCTTGCGGCCGCCAGGCATAGGCAAGCCCGAGCGCCTCCACCTCATGGCGGATGTCTTGAATCTCCAATACCGCCGATTGCACCTGCGGATAGGCGACGAAGCTGCCGGAACGACGGCGGCGCTCGATCAGCCCGCGTCGCACAAGATCGCCCAGAGCCTTGGAGACCGTCATGCGCGAGCAGCCATATTGCTGCGTGAATTCGTGCTCGAAAGGAATGCGGTGGCCGGGCGGCCATTCGCCGGACAGGATGCGGTTCTCGACATCGGCGAGAATCCGGTGGTGCAGCGTCGTATCCGGCGTCTTCTCCACCCGTTCGTCCATTGGCCTACCTTCGCATGACGCAATTCCCGGAAAGCCCGTCAACACCTTCCCGGGAAACCTTTTCGAACATTTGTCGCCGAAACCCGGTCGCGGAAATGCTTTGTCCACGTGCCCTAACCATCCGTTGCCGCCATGATCGCTTCGGAGCGGATTTCCTCCGTCAGCTTCAGGCGAAGCGCGGAGAATTCCGGGCTGGATTTGACCGTATAGTGACGCGGATGCGGCAGGTCTACAGGGGTGATCGATTTGATGCGGCCCGGACGCGCGGTCATTGTGACGACGCGGGAGGCCATGAACACGGCTTCTTCGATGTCGTGGGTGACGAAGATCACCGTCTTTACCTCGCGCTCCCATATCCCGAGCAGCAATTCCTGCATGAGGCCGCGTGTCTGGTTGTCGAGCGCGCCGAAGGGCTCGTCGAGAAGCAGGATGCGCGGATTGTTGGCGAGCGCGCGGGCGATCGCCGTGCGCTGTTGCATGCCGCCGGAAAGTTGCTTCGGCCAATGGTTCTCGAAGCCACGCAACCCGACCTTGTCGATAT
Organism: Rhizobium sp. YS-1r; assembly: GCF_000757525.1. Taxonomy (NCBI): domain Bacteria; kingdom Pseudomonadati; phylum Pseudomonadota; class Alphaproteobacteria; order Hyphomicrobiales; family Rhizobiaceae; genus Rhizobium; species Rhizobium sp. YS-1r. Next base: position 241,958 of record NZ_JPYQ01000009.1, read on the forward strand.
AACTGTCGACGATCTCCCATTTCTCCCTCTCGGGCACGCCTTTTTCCCTCAGGCCGAACGCGACATTGTCGCGGATCGTGAGCCACGGAAAGAGCGTGTAGGATTGAAAGACCATGCCGCGATCGGCGCCCGGCCCGGTGACCGGCTGGCCGGCCAGCGTGACCGAACCGGTTGTCGGCCGGTCCAGACCGGCGACGATGCGCAGGAGCGTTGACTTGCCGCAGCCGGAAGGGCCGAGGATGGTGACAAAGTCGTTACGCGGAATCTCCAGGTCGGTCGGCTGCAGCGCCGTGACCGGCTGGCCGCCATTGACCCCCGGAAAGACGCGGGAGACGTTGGAGATGACGAGTTCGGCGCTCATGCGAGCCTCCAGGCATAGAGGCGGCGATTGACCGCTTTGAACAGGAAATCGGACACGAGGCCGATAAGACCGATGACGATGATGCCGAAGATGATCTGGCCGGTCGCCATCAGCGCCTGCGAATTGATAATCATGTAGCCGATACCGGAGGAGGCGCCGATCAGTTCGGCGACGATGACATAGGTCCAGGCCCAGCCGAGCACGAGGCGTAGCGTCTCGGCAATGTCCGGTGCATTGGCCGGGATGAGCACACGGCGGATGACACCGGAATCCTTTGCGCCCAGCGTATAAGCGGCCTCGACCAGATCGCGGCGCGTATTGGCGACGCCGACGGCGATCATCAGGATGATCTGGAAGACCGAGCCGATGAAGATGACCAGCAGTTTCTGCAGTTCCCCGATGCCGGCCCAGAGGATGAGCAGCGGCACGAAGGCAGAGGCCGGCAGATAACGGGCGAAGGAGACGAAAGGTTCAAGCAGCGCCTCGACCGGCTTGTAGGCGCCCATGGCGATGCCGAGCGGCACGGCGACGACCGAGGCGAGCACGAAGCCGCCGACGACACGCCAGACGGTCACGCCGATATCGGTGAGGAAACCCTGCTCCGTCAGCAGATAGAGCCCGTCACGGGCCATCGTGATCGGGTCGGCCAGAAAGGTAGGCGATACGAAGCCGCCAAGCGTCGCAAAACCCCAGGCCGCGAAGAAGAGGACGAAGAAAAGAATGCCGAGGGCGATGCGCGCGCCGCGACCGATGGGCTGCAAGGGATGCATGGGGCCGGGTCCGTTTGTCCGGTTGGGAGAGGGGCGGCGCCTTCTGCGCCGCCCTTGGGCGTTTAGTCGATGAAGGACGTATCCGCCAGCTTTTCGAGGTCCGGCTTCGCCTTGATGACACCGGTCTCCAGAAGCAGGTCGGCGGCATCGGCGGTAAAGGTTTTGAACTCGCCTTCGAAGAACTTCTTGTTGGCGGCCTTGTCCTGCCATTCCAGATGCTTGGCGGAACCGGCGAAGGCTTCGGCTGACTGCTTCACATCGGCGCCCATGATGCCGTAGGACTTTTCCGGTTCCTTCTTGATCAGTTCGAGCGCTTCGAAATAGGAAGTGGCAAACGCCTTGGCCGCGGCCGGATTGTCCTTCAGGAAGGCAGGCGTGCAGCCGAACGTGTCCATGACCGCCGGATAATCCAGCGTCGTGGCGATGATCTTGCCCTTGTCGGGGGCGGCGCGCACGGTCGACAGATAGGGTTCATAGGTCATGGCGGCATCGTTCTGGCCCGCAACGAAGGCCTGTGCGGCCGGCCCCGGTTCCATGTTCACGACCTTGACGTCTTTCAGCGAGAGGCCGTTCTTCTTCAGGATATAGGACAGGAAGAAATAGGGCGAGGTGCCTGGTGTGGAGGCGGCGATCGTCTTGCCCTTCAGGTCGGCGATCTTGGCGACGTCCGGGCGCACGACCATACCATCGGCGCCATGCGACTTGTCCATCTGGAAGATCTGCGTCGAAGCGACGCCGTTCGCGTTCCAGACGACCCAGGTTTCGACCGTGGTCGCGGCGCACTGGATGTCGCCGGACGCAAGCGCCAGATGGCGGCTGGCCTGCGGGATTTTCTTGATGGTGACGTCGAGGCCATTCTTCTTGAAGATGCCGGCTTCCTTGGCGAGCGTCAGCGGCGCAAAGCCGGTCCAGCCCGATATACCGATGGAAACGGCGGTTTCGGCACGGGCGGCGCTGGCTGCAGCAAGCACGGCGAGAAGAGTAGTGGCAAAAATTCTGCTTTTCATAACGTTCCCCTTATCCAGAACTGGTTGTCTTATGATCGCGTTCCGGCAGGTATACTAGCCACGCCAGCTCTCATTTGTCTATGCATAAATGCCGATAAAAACGGCATTCACTCGTTTCGCAAAAGAACGAGGCAAAGGGACGCCGTACCGGAGAGATCAAGGAGGCCTCGCCTCGTCATGACCGCATCGAGGGCGCCGAGTCGCGCATCGCCGACCGACACCTCGCCGTTGCGGCAAAAGAGGAAGGCGATGTCGGAGCCGATCGGCAATTCGCAATGACCTTCGACCTCGATGGGCAGGACGCGATGCGAATAGCGGCCGCGGCGGGTCATGACGTTGAGATCGCGCACCGGCCCGCCGGTCAGGCTCGCGGTCACCGGCACATCGCCTGGAAAGGCAAGTGGCGGGGAGGAGGGGGCGAGAACGACCCGCCCTTGCCCCTCAATATCGAGCGCGACGCCGTCGCCGCTCAGAAATGTCAGCGTCCGGTCTATGCCGGGGAAGAGCGAAAAAGGCCCGTCGCTCGCCACGTCCGCCATGCTGATGCGCCAGTCGAAATCGTCCATCGAGGCACCCGGAGGGAAGGCAAGGATTTCAGCGGTCTCGCCACCGCCGTTTTTCCAGGCCATCCACTGATAATCGGCCGCGCGCAATATCTTCATGAATGCGTCCTGCATTGCGATCCGGCGGCCGAAGGTCAGTTTCCAAGAATGCCCGGCAAACGCAGGCCCATCTTCCTCGCGTGATCGATAGCGATGTCATAGCCGGCGTCGGCATGACGCATGACGCCAGTTGCTGGATCGTTCCAAAGCACGCGCTCGATGCGCCGCGCCGCATCTTCCGTACCGTCGCAGCAGATAACCATGCCGGCATGCTGCGAGAAACCCATGCCGACGCCGCCGCCATGATGCAGCGACACCCAGGTGGCGCCGGAAGCGGTGTTGAGCAGGGCGTTAAGCAGCGGCCAGTCGGAGACGGCATCCGAACCGTCTTTCATCGCTTCCGTCTCGCGGTTCGGCGAGGCGACGGAGCCGGAATCGAGATGGTCGCGGCCGATGACGACCGGCGCCTTCAATTCTCCCTTGGCCACCATTTCGTTGAAGGCGAGGCCGAGGCGGTGGCGGTCGCCGAGACCCACCCAGCAGATGCGCGCCGGCAGCCCCTGGAAGGAGATGCGTTCCCTGGCCATGTCCAGCCAGTTGTGCAGGTGCTTGTTATCCGGCAGCAGTTCCTTGACCTTCGCATCGGTCCTGTAGATGTCCTCCGGATCGCCGGAAAGGGCTGCCCAGCGGAAGGGGCCGATGCCGCGGCAGAAGAGTGGGCGGATATAGGCCGGCACGAAGCCGGGGAACGCGAAGGCGTTTTCCAACCCCTCTTCCTTGGCCATCTGGCGGATGTTGTTGCCGTAGTCGAGCGTCGGCACGCCTGCGTTCCAGAAATCGACCATGGCCTGAACATGCACCTTCATCGAGGCGCGGGCGGCCCTTTCGACAGCCTTCGGGTCGCTCTCCTGCCTGGCGCGCCATTCGGCGACCGTCCAGCCCGAAGGCAGGTAGCCGTGCAGCGGATCATGCGCCGAGGTCTGGTCGGTGACGATATCGGGCCGAACTCCGCGCTTCACCAGCTCCGGAAAGATATCCGCGGCGTTGGCGATGAGCGCGATGGACTTCGCTTCGCCGGCCTTCGTCCATTCGCCGATCCTTGCGAGCGCCTCGTCGAGGCTGTGTGTCTTTTCATCGACATAGCGGGTACGCAGGCGGAAGTCGGCGCGGGTCTCGTCGCATTCGACGGCAAGGCATGAGGCGCCGGCCATGACGGCCGCGAGCGGCTGGGCACCACCCATGCCGCCGAGGCCGCCGGTCAGGATCCACTTGCCCTTGAGATTGCCGGCGTAATGCTGGCGTCCCGCTTCCACGAAGGTTTCGTAGGTGCCCTGGACGATGCCCTGCGCGCCGATATAGATCCACGAGCCAGCGGTCATCTGGCCGTACATGGCCAGGCCTCGTCTGTCGAGTTCGTTGAAATGGTCCCAGGTCGCCCAGTGCGGCACGAGGTTGGAATTGGCGATCAAGACACGCGGGGCATCCTTGTGGGTGCGGAATACGCCGACCGGCTTGCCGGACTGTACCAGCAGCGTCTCGTCCTCGTTGAGATCCTTCAGCGTGGCGACGATCGTATCGAAATCGGCCCATGTTCGGGCTGCGCGGCCGATGCCGCCATAGACGACCAATTCGTGCGGACGCTCGGCCACATCGGGGTCGAGATTGTTCATCAGCATCCGGAGTGGCGCTTCGGTGAGCCAGCTCTTTGCAGTGAGTTCACTGCCCGTCGGGGCATGGATTTCGCGTTCGTTGTGGCGCGGATCGATCATGGTGGTTTCCCCTCAGTTCTTGTTGGCGAGCGCAAAGGCCTCGATGCGGGTGAGAATGGCCTTCAGGTGGACGCGAAGCGTCTCCGCCTTCGCCGCGTCATAGGCGAAGGGCAGGTCCTCGCTCCGCAAATGCGTGGATTGCGCCAGTTCCATCTGGATGGCGTGAACGCCGGTTTCCGGCTGGCCGTAATGGCGCGTCGTCCAGCCGCCTTTGAAGCGACCGTTGAGGATGGACGTGTAGCCCTCGGCCGTCGCTGTCACGTCGACGGCTATTTTTTCGATCTCCGGTGCGCAGGTCCTGCCCATGTCCGTGCCGATGTTGAAATCCGGCAGCCTGCCCTCGAACAGGAAGGGAATGTGCGAGCGGATCGAATGGCAGTCGTAGAGCACGGCAAAGCCATGGGTCGCCTTCACCCGCCTGATTTCGGCGGCGAGTGCGGCGTGATAGGGGGCGTGGAATTCGGCAAGCCGGGCGGCTATATCGGCTTGCCTCGGTGCTTCGCCATCCTCCCAGATCGCCAGGCCGTCGAAATCCGTTTCCGGGACCAGGCCCGTGGTGTTCTGCCCCGGATAGAGGCTCGCGCCCGCCGGATCGCGGTTGGCGTCGATGACATAGCGATGAAAGGTGGCACGCACCGTGGTCGCATCCGCCAGCAGACCGTCATAGAGCTTGTGGATATGCCAGTCGGTATCGGCGAGCTTGCGGCCATTGTCGTTCAGCCGTTCCCAAATTGCGGGCGGCACGTCGGTTCCCGTATGCGGGAAACCGAGAATGACGGGCGAGGTGCCCCGACTGACCTCGAAAACAGCCATCTCAAACCTCCAATGCGGGGAGAATGCCGGCGGACACCGACGCCGTCAGCGCGCCGGACGAAACCAGCGCGGCTGCGGCCTTGAGGTCGTTCGCCATATAGCGATCCTCCTCCAGCGCAGGCACGACGGCACGGATTGTGGTGAGCGCCTTCTGAAGCTCGGTCCCGGTCTTCAGCGGTCCGCGCAGTTCCACGCCTTGGACGGCGGCAAGCGCCTCTATACCAAGAATGGAAAACAGATTTTCCGTCATTGCCAGCAGGCGGCGCGCGCCATGGCAGGCCATGGAGACATGATCCTCCTGATTGGCGGAGGTCGGCGTTGAGTCCACCGAGGCTGGATGGGCCATCTGCTTGTTTTCGCTCATCAGCGCCGCGGAGGTGACCTCGGCGATCATCAGTCCGGAATTGAGCCCCGGCTTTTTCGACAGGAAGGCAGGCAGGCCGTAGGACAGCGCCGGATCGACCAGAAGGGCGATGCGACGCTGGGCGATTGCCCCGATCTCGCAGATGGCGAGCGCCGTCTGGTCGGCGGCAAATGCCACCGGCTCGGCGTGGAAATTACCGCCGGACACGACGGAATTATCGGAAAGGACCAGCGGGTTGTCGGTTACCGCATTGGCCTCGATTTCCAGCGTGCGGGCGACGGAGCGCAGAAGATCGAGGCAGGCGCCATCCACCTGCGGCTGGCAGCGGATGCAATAGGGGTCCTGCACCCGCTCGTCGCCTTCGATGTGGCTCTTGCGGATTTCAGAACCGTCCAGCAGTTCACGCAAGGCGCCTGCCGTATCGATCTGGCCTTGGTGCCCGCGCAGCGTGTGGATATCGGGATGGAAGGGCGCGGAGGAGCCCATCGCCGCATCGGTCGAAAGTGCTCCGGTGACCAGCGCCGCCTGCAATGCGCGGTGGGCGCGGAAGAGGCCGGCAAGCGCCAGTGCCGTGGAGGTCTGCGTGCCGTTTATGAGGGCCAATCCCTCCTTGGCGGCCAGCACGATCGGCACAAGTCCGGCCTTTTCCAGGGCTGCGCGGCCCGCAAGCCGGCTGCCCTCGAAAAAGGCCTCGCCTTCGCCCATCATCACCGCCGCCATGTGTGCGAGCGGCGCGAGATCGCCGGACGCGCCGACCGAACCCTTCTCCGGAATGACGGGGGTGACGCCTTTCTCCAGCATGGCCTCGATCAGCCGCACCAGTTCCGGCCGGACACCCGAAGCGCCGCGCCCGAGGGAGACGAGCTTCAGCGCCATGACGAGCCGCACGATATTTTCTGGCAGCGGGTCACCCACGCCACAGCAATGGGAGAGGATGAGGTTGCGCTGGAGTGTGGCGACATCCGCCGCGTCGATCTTGATCGAGGCGAGCTTTCCAAAGCCGGTATTGATGCCGTAGACCGGAGCGTTGCCGGCGGCAATCTCGGCGATGCGCCGCGCGCCATTTTCGATCGCCATGTCGAAGGCGGGATCGAGCCGGGCAGTGGCGCCGTTCCAGTAGATATCCGTCAGGACGGGGAGGGAAACCTGTCCGGGTGTGAGAACGTGGGTCATCAGGATGCCTTCCTTCCCTTGAAGATGCGGGCGTGAAGGGGATTGAAGCCGATGCGATAGACGAGTTCTGCTGGGCGTTTCAAGTTCCAGACCGTAAAGTCGGCGGATTTGCCGGCCTCCAGCGTGCCTGTCTCGTGGAGGAGGCCAAGCGCGCGGGCGGCCTCGCGGGTGGCGCCCGCCAGGCATTCTTCGACGGTAAGGCCGAACAGGGTCGCGCCCATATTGAGCGTCAGCAGAAGTGAGGTAAGCGGCGAGGTGCCGGGATTGCAGTCGGTGGAAAGCGCGATCCTAACACCGGCCTGCCGCAGCGCGGCCACCGGCGGCGCCTGCTTCTCGCGCAGCGTATAATAGGCACCCGGCAGAAGCACGGCTACCGTTCCGGCCCTTGCCATGGCTTCTGCCCCTTCCACGTCGAGATATTCGAGATGTTCGCAGGAGAGTGCGCCATAGGACGCCGCCATTTTCGCGCCGCCCTGATTGGAAAGCTGCTCGGCGTGAAGCTTGACCGGCAGCCCCAGTTCCTTCGCCTTGTCGAAGACGGTCCGCATCTCAGCAACCGAAAAGGCTATGCCCTCGCAAAAGCCGTCCACGGCATCCACAAGCCCCTCTGCATGGGCCATGTCCAACCCCGGCAGCACGACATCGCGGATATAGTCGCCGTTGCGGCCCTTGTATTCGGCCGGGGTGGCATGCGCGGCAAGCCAGCTCGTCACGACACGCACAGGGCGGATCTCGCTGAAGTGGCGGGCGGCGCGCAGCATGTTCAGTTCGGTCTCTACGGTCAGTCCGTAGCCGGACTTGATCTCGACGGTCGAAACGCCTTCGGAAAGCAGCGCATCAAGGCGCGGCAGGCTTTCTGCCACCAGTTGGTCCACCGAGAGCGCCCGCGTTGCCGAAACTGTCGAGACGATGCCGCCGCCGGCCCTGGCGATCTCTTCATAGCTTGCACCGGACAGCCGCATTTCAAATTCCATCGCGCGATCGCCGCCGAAGACGAGATGGGTGTGGCAATCGATGAGCGAGGGGGTGATCAGCCGCGCCTGGCAATCGGTCGCGGGCAGCGCGGCGAATTCCGCTGGCAGCACGCTTTCCGCGCCGGCATAGGCGATACGTCCGTCAACGACTGCAAGGGCTGCGTCTTCGGTGACGGCAATATCGTTTGAAAAGGTCGCAAGCCGCGCATTGCGCCAGAGGCCATTGGCCGGATGGTCGGAAGTAGGCAAGGAATTGTTCCCGCTCATTGTCTTTTGCCTTTCCTTTGTTCGTAATATGTATATACATAATGGTGAACCTGACAAGACGAAAAATCGGGAACGCGATGATGACGACGCTTCACGCAAAAACGGCATTGACGGCCGGAGGCTGGCTGCGGGATGTGCGGCTGATGCTCGAAAATGGTCGGATTGCGCGGGTAGAAGTCGGGGTTGCCGCGACCCCGACGGATGAGCGCCTCGACGTTCTCCTGCCCGCAATGCCCAATTTGCATAGCCATGCCTTCCAGCGGGCCATGGCTGGGCTGACGGAGGTGCGAGGCACGGGTGACGACAGCTTCTGGAGCTGGCGCACGCTGATGTATCGTTTTGCCTTGTCGATGACGCCGGATCAGGTCGAGGCGGTTGCCGCGCAGCTCTATATGGAAATGCTGGAAGCCGGCTTCGGCCGCGTCGGCGAGTTCCATTACCTGCACCATGACAAGGACGGTGCGGCTTATGCAAACATCGCCGAGATGGCGGAACGTATCGCCGCAGCCGCGGCCAAAACCGGCATCGGGCTGACGCTGCTGCCGGTGTTCTACGCCCATTCCGGCTTCGGCGGGCAGGCGGCCGGCGAAGGCCAGCGGCGTTTCGTCAATTCCACCGAAAGCTTCGCGCGGCTGATGGAGGGGGCGGCGAAAGCCGTCGCCTCGCTTCCGAAAAGCCGGATCGGTATTGCGCCCCATTCCCTGCGCGCAGCGACCATCAAGGAGATCGCCGAGATCCTGCCGCTCGCCAAGGACGGGCCGGTCCATATCCACGTGGCCGAACAGGTAAAGGAGGTGGAGGACTGCGTCGCCTTCTCAGGCGCAACTCCGGTAAACTATCTCCTGGCGAATGCCCCGGTCGATCGGCGCTGGTGCCTTATCCATGCCACCCACATGACGGAGGCGGAAACCCGCGCTATGGCGAAAAGCGGCGCCGTCGCCGGCCTCTGCCCGGTCACGGAGGCCAATCTCGGCGACGGCATTTTTCCGGGCGCGGATTTCCTCGCGGCCGGTGGTGCCTTCGGCGTCGGTTCGGATTCCAACGTGCTGATCGGGCTTGGCGACGAACTGCGCCAGCTCGAATATTCGCAGCGTCTCGCCCGCCGTGCCCGCAACGTTATCGCGCCTGTCAACGGCTCGACCGGCCGTGCCCTGTTCGACCGTGCGCTCGCGGGTGGCAACCGGGCGCTTGGCGATGAGGCGGGTATCCGCGAGGGCGCGCCGGCCGATCTCGTCTCGCTCGATCTTTCAGGGTATCCGTGGGTTACAGGCGATACGGTCCTCGATCATCTGATCTTCGCGGGTGGTCCGAAGCCGGACAGTGTTTGGGTGAACGGCGTCAGGCAGGTAAAAGGCGGTCGGCACAAGTTTCGCGAAGGCATCGAGGCTCGCTTCCGGGCGACCATGCAGGCGCTGTTGAGCTGAAACGACAACGACAGCTAACCGCTTAAACACATCCCTCCCTGGCATCTGCCAAGGATGAAAACGTGGCTGAGGAAGAGCGCAATGAGATTGTGTCCGTCCTCGCCTCAAATCCTGACGTGGGTGATGTCATGGTGGGGACAGGTGGCGCGCGGAAGATACCCTTTGGCGGTTGTAGCAAAAGGAGGAGCGGCGGCAATCTGCAGCAAAGACACACAGACAAATCTTTCCTAGGCAGTTCGAAACGAGCTGCGCAGAATGCCGGAGTGAGGTCGCAAACGCCACCAAGTTCAATCATCGCGAGCGCACCAGCTTCGGAGCGACATCTGTCGTTCGGCGCATCGGTGAACCGATGCCAGACGGTTTTATGGCCTATCGGCGATGTTCAAGCATCGCCGGAGAATCCAGGACGTCGCCAAGGTAATCGATGTCGACCCCGCTACACCGCGTTGTGAAAATACATCCTGCCATCGTCCAATCCAGCCGGCCACGTGGTTCCATTCATGCCGAGCATCCTCCTTCGACATGCCGAAGTAAGGTGCCGCTGCTACGGCGTATGCGAGGCTGAAGTCGTCCAGTCGTCCCCACGAACGCGAAGGGATTCGGACAAAAGCCTCATGCATTCGACAACATCCGCCAACAAAGCGTATCTACCATATTGATCCCGTCATGGAGGTCCGCAGATTGGAAGACGACCTCAACAATGTCGAGGTGATGGTTGTTGGCAGTTGCTACCCAAGGGTGCGCGGGCAGGTCTTGTTTTTGCCAAGGGCGAGGCCGATCCGGCGGACTATGTTATTCATATCTCGCCACAGCCGGACCTTCACGCCATCCGCCAGAAAACCGGATTGTCCCAAAAAGGCGTTTGCCGCCCGGTACGGATTTTCCTTCGGCCGTGTTCGCGATCGGGAGCCTGGGCGATCCAATATCGATGCACCGTCCCGTATCCTTCTCACTATCATCGAGAAGGTGCCGGGGGGCATAGAGCGGGGCTTTCCGTAGCTTGACCGGAGGTCTCATGATGCAGCCGGATCTGGTTATGGCGTCTCTTTCTTCTTAGCGGATCTTGAGGAGTGGGCGCTGAGCGCTTTTTCCTCCTCTTCGGGATAGGCGAACCAATAAAACCCCATATCGGCGAAACGCTGGGCGGCATTCGCTGCGCCGGGTTTTTTATTGGCGACACCGGCCGCAAGCGCTTCGAGTACCGCAAGAACGGCGGCATCGGAGGTCGAGGAGAAGCTGCGCCGGGCATGGGCGTAGACGACGACTTTTCCAAGCTTTGCGATCGGCGAGGTCTGGCTGTCCGTCACGACAAGGATCGGGATGTCGTGCTGATGGGCGAAACGCGTCATCGACACCGTGTCGCGCAGATAACGTGGGAAGGCGATCGAGATGACCAGGTCGTTCGGCCCGAGTCCCGCCAGATGGCGAGCGACGGAAAGCGCGCCGGCGCCACTTTCGACGGCGCGCGCGTCGCAGCCGATCGCCTGGAGCCGATGCATAAGGACGAGCGCCAGGCCCGCAGCGTTGTCGAATCCCAAGACGAAGATCCGCCGGGCATCGACGATCATGCTGACGGCTTGCTCGGCGCGCGCTGGGTCGAGGTTGCCGAGAGAACCTTGAAGATTGGCGATGTCTTCCATCAGCGAAGCCGCAACCACGTCCGGCGTCGTTGATTCCTCCGACAGTTTTCGCCGCAGGCGTTCCACCGGTTCGATCGCCGGCGCCATGCCACGCAGCAGTTCAGCACGAAAATCGGCATAGCCATCGAAGCCAAGCTTGCGGGCAAACCGGTTGGCGCTTGCGGCCGACACGCCGGTGATATCTACGGTGTCGTTGATGGAGAGGCCGGCCACCTTCATTGGATACTTAAGGACATAGTCGGCGAAGGTCCTCAACGCTTGAGAAAGCTCCGGATAGATGGTTTCGATACGTTCCGCGACCACCGAATTGGCTGGCAGTCCGGCCCGCGGGGAGGGTGCATCATCGGTTGTCACGGTTATGCTCATTTCGTTCTTGTAAATATTTTTTCATTTGATATCGTCTCTTGTAATAGCCGGTTACAGGATATCCAACAACAGCAATAGCACGAAATTTTCCGGTCAAAACAACAGGGGAACGATCATGAAATCTTTGCCCGCCGACGTGTCGCGCCGTGCCTTGATGCTGATGAGTATGGGGGCGGCGGCGTTGGCGACCCTTCCGAAACTCTCCTTTGCCGCCATGCCGACGAAGGTTACCACTGCTAACGGTTGGGTATCCAACGTCCAGTATTCCGGCTTCTTTCTCGCGATCGAGCAAGGTTATTTCGAAGAGTTCGGGGTGACGGCGGAGTTCCTGCCCGGCGGGCCCAATGCCCCGGATACGCTGGTATCTCTCTCGGCCGGCCAGGCGGAGATCGCCACGGCGAACTGGCTGCCCTTCATCGACGCCGTCCAGAAGGGAAACGACTTTGTGCTACTCGGCGCACAATGGGCGAAGAGCCCGGCAGCCGTCATGTCGATGGCGAAGAGGCCGTTGCTCGAGCCGAAGGACATACTCGGCATGAAAATCCTCATTCAGAAACCCTCCGACAGCCAGATCATTGATGCGATTCTCGACGGCGCCGGACTGCCGCATGACTATACGACCGCGCCGACCGGTTTCTCGCCCGAGCCGTTGCTGGCCGGCGATGGTGACGCTTACCTCGCATTTGCGACCAATCAGCCGATCACGCTGGAAAAGATGGGGCTTGTCGCCGGAAAGGACTTTCACGTCACGCTACTCGACGACCTCGGTTACCATGTCACACAGGGCCTTTATCTGACGAGCCGCAAATTTCTCACCGAAAACCGCGCGGCCGTGGTCGGATATGTGGCGGGCATGATCAAGGGCTGGAAGGCGGCGATTGCCGAGCCGCAGGCCGCACTCGATGTTGTGCTCAACAAATACGGCGCCGATCTCGGTCTCGATGCGGCCCAGCAGAAGCGTCAGAACGAACTGCAAATGCCGCTTGTGGCGCCCGCTCGGGATACGAAGCTTTTTGCTCTGCAGCCTGACGTGTTCACGGGTCCGATGTCGGAGGTGGCGAAGGCCGCGGGACGAACGGTGCCGGAGTTCGGCAGGATTGCAGACACGAGCGTCGTGGACGAGGCGCTCGCAAAACTGGCCTGAGGCCGAGGGGAACGAAAATGAAAAGACTACTTTGTTATGCGGCGATGCTGTTCGCCGCAGCCGCTTCGGCTTGGGCCGATGAAATGCCGAAGGTAAAGGTCCAGCTCGGCTGGATAGGCAACGTTCAATACGGCGAACACTATATCGCCCTGGAGGACGGGTTGTTCAAGAAGCATGGCATCGACGTCACGGTCAGCCCCGGCGGGCCGAACGCCCCGAGTGCGCTGACCTCCGTTGCGGCGGGCGACGCGGATATCGGCTTCACGGGCTGGCTGCCCTTCCTCGACGCGGTCGCGAAGGGCAATGATTACGTGCTGATCGCGGCGCAGATGCAGGTCTCGCCGCTCGGCATCATCTCGCTGAAGGACAAGCCGATCCTGAAGCCGCAGGATCTCGTCGGTTCGAAGATCCTGGCGCAGGGACCGAACGAGAAGACGGCGATCGAAGCGACGCTTTCGCTTGCCGGCCTGCCGAAGGACCAGTGGACGCAGGTGCCGGCCGGCTTCTCGCCGGAGCCGCTGCTTTCGAAGGCCGGCGACGGCTATACCGGGTTTGCGACCAACCAGGTCATCACGCTCGAGCAGATGGGGCTCGTCAAGGACAAGGACTTCTATTTCCGCAGCTTCGACGATCTGGGCTTCAAGGGGTATGCCGGCATCGCCTTCACCAGCCGCAAATATCTCGACGAGCATCGCGACCGGGTGGTCGCCTATCTCGAAGGAGTGATCGAGGCCTGGCAGAAGAACGAGAAGGATTTCTCCTACGCGCCGAAACTGATCGTCGAGAAATACGGCGCAGATTACGGTCTCGATATCCAGCAGCAGACGCGCCAGAACGAGGTCCAGGCGCCCTATTATCGGCCGGGTGGAGATCCGGACTTCCCGATCTATTCGATCAAGCTCGACTATATCGCCGGACCGATGATGGATGCCGCCCGGGCCACCGGACGGACCGATCTGCCGGAGGCTTCGAAAATCGCGGCTCCCGATCTCGCGCTCGAAGCGCTCGCCAATCTCAAGAAGACTGCGAACTGAGGCATTGATGACGACTGCAATACCCGAACGCGCCGATATCCTGATCCGGCGTGCCTATGTCGTGACGCTCGATCCGGAGAACCGGGTCCTCTCGGACGGTGCCATTGCGGTCTCCGGCAAGCGGATTACCTGGATCGGCACCAGCGCCGAAGCAGCGAAGATCGTTGCCTTGGAAGTCATCGACGCCTGCGGACAGATTGTGATGCCGGGATTGGTCGATGCGCATTTCCATACCGGGCAGCAGCTGCTGCGCGGCAAACTGCAGGCGATAGGCCGCAAGCGGCCGCTCAAGTTGCCGGTATGGAAGAATTACCTTATCCCATGGGAAAGCTGTCTTGAACCGGAGGACGTGTATCTTTCGGGCCTCGTCGCCTATTCCAATATGATCCAGGTGGGCACGACCTGCTTTGCGGAAGCGGGTGGTCCGCATCCCGACGAGATGGGCAAGGCGGCATTGGAAGTCGGCATCCGCGGCTTCATCTCGCAATCCACCGTCGACCAGAACGAGAATATCGGGGCGAACGTGCCGCCGAACATGCTGTTCACACATGACGAGGCGCTCGAAAAGAACGTTTCCCTGGTCAAACGCTGGAAGGATGGCGACCGGGTCAAGGCCTGGATGTCGCTCCGGCAGGTGATCGTCTGCTCGCCGGCTCTCATTCGTGATATCGCGGCCGAGGCCAAGGCAGCGGATGTGAAGATTCATACGCATCTTTGCGAGGGCAGTTACGAGATCGACTATACGGCGGAGAAATTCGGGTTGCGCCCGACCGAATGGCTGGACAGCATGGGCGTGCTTTCGCACCGTCTGCATTGCGCTCACTCGGTACTCCTGTCGGATCGGGAGGTCGATCTCTACCAGAAGCACCGTTTATCGGCCTGCCACTGCGCCTTCGGCAATTACTCGATCGGGCATTCACGCCTGATCGAGATGTGGCGTCGCGGCATCGATATCGGGCTCGGGACCGACGGACCGGGCGGCGGCGGCACGCTCGACATCTTCCAGGTGGCGCGCGTCGCGCGCATCGCCCAGCAGGCGATCCATTCCTCGACGCTGCATTGGAAGGATCCGATTTCCGCGGAGGAACTGCTGAGGGTTGCCACGCAGGGCGGGGCGAGGGCGCTCGGCATCTACGACCAGGTCGGCACGCTGGAAGTCGGCAAGAAGGCTGATATCCTGCTCTGCAACGTCGACAACATGGACCATCAGCCGATGCAGGACCCGCTTTTCGTCGCAGCTTCGGTGGTTGTCGGTCGTGATGTCGATACGGTTCTGGTCGACGGTCGCGTGGTGATGCGCAAGCGTGAGCTGCTAGGTGTCGATGTCGAACGCGTTGAGGCGCAGCTCCAGGAGCGCATGCCGGTGATCTCAGAACGCTTCGAAAGGCTGATCGCATGAGCGCGGGTACGTCAATCCTGCTCGATCACGTCGGCAAGGACTTCGAAATGGATGATGGCCGCAAGGTCGTTGCCGTCGAGGACGTGCGACTGGAGATCGGCGCCGGCGAATTCGTGGCGCTGATCGGTCCTTCCGGCTGTGGCAAGAGTACGCTTTTGCGTATGCTCGCCGCCCTCGAACAGCCCAGCCGGGGCCGCGTGACCGTCGAGAGAAAGGCACCGGAAGAGCTTTCGCGCAATCACCGCCTGGGCGTCGCCTTTCAGGACCACGCACTCCTGCCCTGGCTTTCCGTCGAGGCCAATGTCGCGCTGCCTTTTCGGATCGCCAATCGTACAGTCTATCACACTCGTGTGGCAGAACTGATCTCGCTTGTTGGCCTTAGGGGTTTCGAAAAGGCGCGGCCGAGCCAGCTTTCGGGCGGCATGCGCCAACGCGTTTCTATCGCTCGTGCGCTGGTGCTGAGCCCCGACGTACTCCTGTTGGATGAGCCTTTTGGCGCGCTCGATGCCGTGACGCGGCGGCAGATGAATCTCGAATTGCAGCGCATCTGGCAGGAGCAGCATATTTCCACGCTTTTGGTCACCCATTCGGTTGATGAAGCACTGTTTCTCTCGGACCGCGTTGTGGTGATGTCCGGCCGGCCCGGGCGAATCCTCAAGGAGATCGCGGTCCCGTTCGGGCGGCCGCGCGATCCGGAAATCATGCGCAGCGCCGAATTCCACGCATTGGAAGACGAATTGACCGAGGCGCTCGAACAGCCGGGAGTGGCCCCTTGAAGCGCATTGCCAAACGCCGCGTCCAGGATATCACCTATGGCATGATCGGCATCGCCGCCTTTCTGGCTCTTTGGGAATATATCGGCGTCAACACTCTTGCCGGCCTGACCTGGCCGCCGCTGACTGCGGTGCTGGCCTATCTCTTCGATCCTTCGCGGCAATCGCTTTTCATTCGGGCGACGAGTGCCAGCTTTTCAATGGTGGGGGCGGGCTATCTCGCCGGAAGCATGATCGGCATCGCGTTGGCGGCTGTCGCCCACCTTGTGGCGCCGTTGAGGGAGGGGCTAGGGCGACTTTCTTCCGTTATTCATTCCATTCCGTCGATCGCGCTCGCACCGCTCTTCATCGTGCTGCTCAGCAAGGAATGGTCTGGCATGGCGATCGCCACGCTCAATGTCTATTTCATCCTCTTCATCGCCACCCAGTCGGGGCTTGCCGCGGCGACGCGCGCCCATCACGACGTCTTCACGGTGCTCGGATCGAACCGCTTCAACCGGCTGGTGCGGCTGGAAGCGCCTGCCGCGCTGCCGGCCACGGTCTCCGGGCTCAAATATGCGGTGCCCGCCGCCTTTATCGGGGCGATCATTGGTGAATGGTTCGGTGCAACGCGCGGCCTTGGTCTCCTCATGGTCTCTGCCATGCAGAATTTCCAGATCCCGCTTCTTTGGAGCGCGGTGCTGTTGACGGCTGCAGGCTCGCTCGTCTCGTTCGGCCTGATGTCGATCGTTGAGCGTTTCGTCTACGCGAGGTATCGCTGATGCTGAGCGCCCTGAAAACCGCCTTCAACCGTTATTGGGGTGTGCTGCTGATCTTGGTGCTCTGGCAGGGCTGGGTAACGATCGGCGATCTCAACGCTATCGTCATGCCCCAGCCTGCCGATGTGGTGGTCGACCTGGTCAGCGATCCCGGCGTTTATTTCCGCAACGGCGTCCAGACGCTGGCGCTGGCTGCGGGCGGTTTGCTGCTTGGCATGGCCTTCGGCAGCATGATCGCGATTGCCTGCTGGTTTTCCAGACTGGCGACCGGCATGCTCGTACCACTCGCGATGATCTTCTCATCTGTACCAGTCGTAGCACTGATTCCGGTCGTCGCGCGGCTGCTCGGCTACGACATCAAGACTGTCATGGCGATCGTGGTGATCGTATCCTTCTTCCCTGCATTCGTCTTCACCTCGGCGGGCATGCGGGCCTTGCCGCCGGGCTCGGAGGACCTTTTCCAGGTGCTCGGTGCCTCGAGGAGAATGCGCTTCCGACACCTCGTCATGCCGGCCGCGGTGCCGAACTGGATGATCGCGCTGAGACTTGCAGCTCCCTCTGCTGTGCTTTCGGCGATGTTGGCGGAGTTCCTGATGGGACAGAGTGGATTGGGCTACATGTTTCGCGCAGCAGCTGGTGATTTTGCAACCGAGCGCGCGTTTGGTACTTCGATCATTGCGACTATCGTTTCTGTTATCACGTTCACCCTGTCGCAACGCGCCGAGCGGATTGTCAACGAACGCTGGCGCTGAAGGGATTTCCATGCCCTCCATCTATCTCGCCGGTCCCGAAGTGTTCCTCCAGGATGCCATGGCAGTCATGCGCGAAAAGCGCCGACTTGCGCGCAGTTTCGGCTTCGAACCGACCGGTCCTGGAAGTGACGAAAACCAGGGGCCCGTGGTTGGCCTGAATGCCACGGCGATCTATGCCCGCAACGAGGATGCGATGCGCCGGGCGGAGTTTTGTCTCGCCAACATCACCCCGTTCCGCGGCATCAGCGCCGATCCGGGCACCGTCTACGAGATCGGATTCATGATTGCGCTTGGCAGGACTGTCTGGGCCTACACCAATCATCCTGACGACTACGGCGTGCGTGTGCGGTCGATCTGGTATGCGGGGCTCGAAATCGATGAGGGTAGCGGTCGCCGGCGCGGACCAGACGGCTTGGCGATTGAAAACCACGGCAAGGCAGACAACCTGATGATTGATGCCGGCATCGAGGCCCAATGCGGCAGGGTCCTTCGCGCGCCGGTTCTTCCGGCCGATCCGGATCGGGATTTGACGACCTATCGGGAAGCTTTACAGGCCCTTACTGAAATCTGTTCGAACTGAAGCCGGTATGCGCTGTGGGCCACGGTGATGCAATCTTTTTCGACAGCACTACTTCGTGACGTTCCCAAGAATGGACATGGATTTCGTTCGCACGTCAGGCCTTCTGGAAATTGTGCGTCGTTACGATATTTTGATATCAAAGCCATCGTTTAGGTAGAGATGATATCAGTGCCGGCGGTTACCATTCGAAATCTTCCTGATGAAACGCATCGTGCACTGCGAATGCGACCGGCTCATCATGGCCGTCGCACCAAGACTGAAATCCTTGACATTCTCGAGACCGCTGTTCGTCCTTCGGGACGCTTGAAGCTCGATTCTTTACTGGTGGCGATTGGTCGTGACGCCGAGCCTTCCAACAGCGACGTTGAAGCCCTGCAGAAAAGTCGCGATGAGGGGGCTGCGGAACGGATGCCCTTCAAATGATCTTGCTGGTCACAAACCCGATATCCGAACCGTCGAAACCGGCGCCTGATGAGGCAGCGGTCGCTTGGTTAGATGCCCAAGCCACCGAGACGTTGTTCCTTTCTGCGACGATCGCTGAACTGTGTTTCGGGATTGCTGCTATCCCTCCGGGAAGCGGCAAGCTATTCTTTGCGATCGCCTAGAGGGTGACGTGCTGCCACACCTTTCCGACCGCATCTTGCCTTTCAATCTGGCGACTTCGCGGTTTTACTCGGAGCTGATGGCGCGCTCGGGTATCTGGGAAGGCGAACCACACGGCTGACGGTTACATCGCAGCCACAGCAGTGGCAGATGGGCTGATGGTTGCCACTCGCGACACAAGCCCGTTCGAGGCCGCGGGGTTGAAAGTGATCAACCGCTGGTCCAGATGACAATAGTATGGATCCAGGTGCCTTAGGTTCGTATCGGTTGAGGCCAGTCGGTCAGGCCGTTTCGCACTGACCGCCCTCGTTGGTGCGCCAGGCGGATCGAAAGCCCGCCTAGCCGTCTGCTCATATGTTTCTTCCTGTGGCGGAGCTCATCGCTTCGGCAAGTTGAGCCGAGAGCGCCTCATGCCACTCGACCGGCTTGCGGATGAGCATTCCGGTCTTGGGAATTGGTATGCGCGTGAGCTGTGGATCAGTCATGTTGCTTTCCTCAGGCTGTTTCAAGACAGAAACATCATCTCATATGTGTAGTTTCGGCCCACGCGGCCACCTCGCTCCCCGTTTGGCCTGCCTTCCCGTCGAACCGCCGCCGCTCCGATGTCCTGGGGCGTTATTCAGCGTTCTTCATCACTCAGCATGTGATCTGCCAAGCTGTAGCAGTGGCTCGCCTGATAGGCGTTCCGGCCCCGGTTCATATGCGTCAGGTTGAACGCCCGGATGGCCAGCAACGCTTGAGGCTCCGCCAGGAATTTGCCGATCGACGAGAAGCCGCGGACCCTGATGCCGAACATGTCGTCGCCTCGCGGGAAGAAATAGCTAACATCCTCCGGCATCACGACGCAGCGCTCAAGAAAAGCTTCGTCCACTTGGTCGTGATCGAGCGAATGGTCGGTGGTGAAATTGGAAAGATGCACCACGAAAAGCGCGCGGACGCCCGCGCCGTCCGCATAGAGCGAGAAAAGCTCCATCCAGCTCGCATTTATGCGAACGAGCGCCTTGCCCGGAGTCGACGGCAGACAAGAAACCGACCAGTAGTGCCGTTCGGTCCGGCAGGGGATCGGGATACAGTCGCGGCCGTAACGCCTGAGAATCTCCAGAACCTCTGGCGCCTGCGGTCGGCCGAGCAGCTTCTCAAACCGGACGAGATATTTGAAGCGCAGTTCCAGTGACTCCGAACGCTCGTCGGCGTCGCGCAGGGTCGTCTTGCCCTCCATCCAATCGCGCTGCCGCTGGAGATCCAACAATTGGCTCAGACCGGTGCTGCTTGGTCGGCGAGCGGCGTTCATCGGCGGTCCAGCAGTCTCGTCACCGCCTCGCAGACAAGGGCGGGAACGCTTTCAGCATCATCCAGATAGGCACTTTCCAGCAGGCCGTCCGAAAGCGCGACGAGAAGGGATGCGGTGACGGAGGGAGCGGGGTCGCCGTCCTCTATAAGAAGGTTCTCGAGACTGTTGTGATACCAGGCGCGGCGCGCATTGATCGCTTGTCGCACAGGGCTGGCTGGATCGGGATATTCGGCCGCCGCGTTGAGGAATGGACACCCCCGCCAGCCTCCCGCGGTCACAGCCTCGCTGATGCGCCCCATGATAGCCAGGATCATTTTCCGAGGAGGTTGCTTGTGAAGGGAGGCAACTGCCGCCCGGCCGAGCCGGTCTATCTCTTCGAGATAGGCGACGACGAGGTCATCCTTCGAGGGAAAGTGGTTGTAGAAAGTCGCCTTGGCCACGCCGGCTTCTGCGATGATGCGGTCGATACCGACAGCATGGATGCCTCCCTCGTAGAAAAGTCGCGTCGCGGTGTCCAGCAGACGACGGCGCGCGGACCCTGCTTCAGGTGGGGTTTCAGAAGTACGTTGTTTCATGGGTTGACTTTAACAGACAGGTCTGTACAGTGCAAGAAGTAGACAGACCGTTCTGTATAGGAAGGATATTATGCAGCCTCGAGAGACAGCCGAAGTCATCCGTCGGTTCAACCAGGCGTTTGAGGAACACGATCCTGTGATCTTCGAAGACCTGATCGCACCGGATTGCGTCATGGAGTCGATCCAGCCGGCGCCGGACGGCACGCGCTATGCAGGCTACGACGTCAACCTGGCATTCTGGCAGGCCATGGCGGCCGACCGCGTCAACCGCTTCGAGGTAGAAGAGACTTTTGTCATGGGCGATCGCGCCAATATCCGCTGGCGCTTCCATTTCGGCGACGGCGGCTCGGTGCGCGGCGTTAGCCTGATCCGTGTTCGTAACGGCCAGATCGTCGAGGCCCTGGCCTATGCCAAAACCCCCGGTCAATCGGCGCCCTTGCCGGAGTAACCCGCAGCCAGAACGACAAGACAAGCGAGAGCCGCAAGCCTCGTCGTTTTCTTTGTTCAACCGCAGCCTCGTTCATCATCGACCACTCGCTCGGGATAGACGACGGCTTCATCACGCAACGAGATGAGAACATGACCAGTGACACCAAAATTACCCGCGACATCGTGGAACGCTTCCACAACGCATTTGAGAAGCATCGCCCCGAAGACCTCGATGATTTGATCGGCGCGGGCTGTGTTCTCGAAAATACGGCCCCGGCCCCGGATGGAGCGCGCTACGAAGGGCGTGAGGCTTGCCTCACTTTCTGGAGGAGCGTGGCGTCGTCCGCCAATCTTGTCTTCAAAGCTGAGGAAATCTCCGCGATGGGCGGCCGCGGGATCATCCGCTGGCAGCTTCGCTGGAGCGAGCGCGAAGCGGACCGGGTTCGAGGCGTCAACATCATGCGGGTTCAGGACGGAAAGATCGTCGAGGGTCTGGGATACGTGAAGGGAGGCTGACGTTCCGATCGCGAACCGGCGATCCTCGCGGGTCGCTATCCCAGACCATGCGCGGCGGCGTGCCGCCGGAATAGGGCGCCAGCCGAAGGAGCAGACCCATGATCATCATAGCTGGTTACACCCGCACCGTCGAATGCTGGCGCGACCAGACCACACTGGACGCTTGGCGTAAGGTCGCAAAGGGGCCGCGCGGGAAATCTCGAGAGGTCGCCGTAAGCCTCTACCGCACCGACAAGGCCGAAAAACCTTTCTGAGGACGAGCCCATCGTGCCAACAAAACCGCGTGGTTGATCCTTGGTCCATTACAAGTCCCATACCTGCTTGCCTTAGGCGTCAAAACTGTCAGTTGGCGGGCACCCAGGCGTAGGCGCCATCGGTCTTGAGCATCCGGCCGAGGCCGGGGACGGAAAGTGGAAGCCGAGTACGGGAATGCGCTCGGCGGTCGCCCTGTCGAAGATGCGCCGACGGGAGGCAAGGCCCCAGGCACGATCTCGGCACCGGCTTCGTAGAGCTCGACATCGTTCATGACCGGCTCGCGGCTAAGGGGTTACTACTGGCCTAGCTTAAACCATGAAGTGATTAAATCTTGGGCGGTGCAAGCGGTCGATGCGGCTTGCCAACTCGACGACCATCTTTGCGGACATATCGGCGGGCCACATGGGGCTGTTCAAGCCGGCTACGATGGGAGCGGCGCCTTTTTGTCGATGCGTATTGGTTCTTTTTACGAGTGTAGATCTCGTGTGAAGCCGCAGCTTTGCCCATTCCTGATGGGAATGGGATCCATCAGAAGATGTGTCGGGCGAATCAGCTGAGAGTCGCATAAGTTTCATGCGGTTCCTCTAAGGGGAGCGCCTTTACGTTCAGGATCTCCGCTATGGCTTCGATCATCTCTGCCGAAAACGTGTCAAAGACCTTTCAGCAGCGCGTGTCCCAGCCGGGCATGATCGGTGCCGTGCGCGGTTTCATCGCTCCGATCAAAAGACCGGTTCCGGCGGTGGATGATATCACATTCTCCATCGCAGCCGGTGAGGCGGTCGGATATCTCGGCCCAAACGGGGCGGGCAAGTCCACCATGATCAAGATGCTGACCGGTATTCTTGCGCCATCCGCCGGCACGGTGACAGTGCTCGGCCGACATCCGCAGGCGGAACGGGTCGCCAATGCGCGTCAGATCGGTGTCGTCTTCGGTCAACGTACGCAGCTTTGGTGGGAACTGCCGCTCTTTGAGAGTTTCGAGTTGCATCGGCGCATGTATCGCATGCCGGCAGACCTCTTCGCCCGCAACCGAACCGATCTCACCGAGATGATGGGACTTTCGCCCTTTCTCGATCGCCCCGTGCGGCACCTGAGCCTTGGCCAGCGCATGCGTGCAGAGATCGCCATGGCGCTGATGCATGATCCCAGGATCCTCTTCCTCGACGAGCCGACCATCGGGCTCGACGTGGTGGCGAAGGATGTGGTGCGCAAGTTCCTCTCGCGCATCAACCGCGAACGCGGCACGACGATCATCCTCACGACCCATGATCTGCAAGATATCGAGGAGATTTGCCCGCGTCTTATCATGGTGGACGAGGGGAGGCTGTTATTTGACGGCGCAATCGGTGAGCTTCGCTCCCGCTTCGGCGCGCGCCGCCGCCTGACGCTGGAATTTGTAAGCGAACCGGGCCGCGTACGCGTTGCGGGTGCGGAGCTTGTCGGCGGGGAGGGGCGTGTTCGCGAACTCCTGATTGCCGATGATGGACGCTCACTCATCGAGCTGTTGGCAGCCCTTGAGGCCGACGTCGACTTGCGCGACGTGCGTCTGCACGAGCCTGGCATCGAGGAGATCATCCGCACGCATTATCAGGCGAGGGCTGCGGCATGAGCGCCTTCCTCGCCCTCATCCGGGCCGCCTTCCAGCGCGAAGTCGAGCACCGGGCCAAGATGCTCGTTCGTATCCTCGGGAGCCTCGTGGAGATCGTTGCACGTGTTTCGATCTGGCAGGCGGTTTTTAGCGGACACGGCTCGATGAACGGTATCACGCTTTCCCAGATGGTTACCTATGCGCTGATCGGCGGCACGATCCTGTCCAGCTGGGATGCCACGATGATCGTGCGCGATGTCGGCACGACGATCCGCACCGGAGCGATAGGCGCGACGCTGCTGCGTCCGGTGGGCTATCCCCTTATGCTGCTCGCCGAGCAGCTAGGCGCGCGCTTCTTTGACTGGTTGCTGATTTCGCTGCCGGTGATCGCCATCATGGGGTTCTGCTACGGACTGCAATTGCCTGCGAGCTTCGGTCACGGCATTCTCTTTGTCGGTTTTCTGTTTGTCTCGCTTGCCGTACTGATGCTGACGGGCATCCTGCTCGGTTTGTTTTCATTCTGGGTTTTCGATGCTCATTCTCTCGAATGGTTCATGCGCGGCGCCTTGGCCACGCTCTCCGGTGGGCTCGTGCCCATCTGGTTCTTTCCGGCCGGCCTGGCAACGGTAGCGCATGTTCTGCCCTTTTCCTGGATCACCTATCATCCGATGGCGGTCTATCTAGGAGCGCGCGATCTTGCCTCTTCCGCTCTTTACCTCGTCGCTGGTGGCGGATGGGTGATGGCCCTCGGCCTTGCCGTTGCCTTTGTCTGGTCGCGGGCCTGCGGACAGGTCGTGGTGCAGGGGGGCTGAGGGATGCGCGACACGCTGTCTCTGCTCTTCTATCTGATGCGGCTTCGGGTGCGCACGCGGCTTGAATTTCGCGCCAGTTTGGTCATCGCCTGGGCGGCACAAGCCTTCGGTTATGCGGGTGTCTTTGCCTCGATCTGGCTCATCATTACCCGCTTCGAGAATATCGGTGGCTGGACCTGGCCGCAGATGGCGCTGCTCCTCGGCTTCCATACGCTGGGTTATGCGCTTGGGGCCTGTTTCACGCTGGTGCAGTTGAGGCGCATGGAGGAGATCGTGCTCGGCGGCGAGTTTGACACGCTGCTGGTTCGGCCGCTCAACCCTTGGGCCTATCTCGTCTTTTCGGGCTTCAACATCGAATATGGCGGGCATGTGCTATTGGGGGCGGGGCTGATCGTCTGGGCGCTGCCGCAGATTCCCATCGAGTGGGATGTCGAGGCCTCTATCCTCATCTTCGGTGCTCTCGTGAGCGCGGCGCTCATTACGGCATCCATGCTCACCATGATCGGTGCCTGCGCCATGATCCTTGGCCGTGCGCGCTATCTTTTCGGCATCTATTTTGATTTTTGGGAATTGTCGCGTTATCCGGCCAGCATCTTTGCCCCGGTCTTCCAGATCGCGCTCGTTTCGGTCATGCCGCTCGGCTATATGGCATACGTGCCGGTGTCGGTCCTGCTCAAGCGGCCGGTCGCTTATCTCGGAAGTGCGGCGGAGATCGCGGCGCTTGCTGCCGGCCCGATCTCCGTTCTGGCAGCGGTCGTCTTCTGGCGCTTCTGCCTGCGCCGCTATCAGGGCGGCGGCGGATGAAAGAGCGCGCGGATAGTTATCTGTAAAATAACCATAGTTCCCTTGTCAGCTCAATTTCTAAAGGACCATCTCGTCCCAGTCTGCTCCACGTTGGCTGTGGCTCAGCGTCAGTCCACAGTCAGACGTGATGTCGCCTTGAATGACCGGAATTCCCTGAGCGCCCGGATCGAGCGACCATCATCAATGGCAGCAAGATCGAGGATCACCGCGTTGGCGATTGTCATGGGCACCACGAGTGACTGCGATTCCCCCGGTTCGCCGCGCGAAATCGAAATCTGATGTTCCGGCGCTGGATCGATGCGAGCCGCATGCAGATCCGTCAGGGCCAGCGTCTGGGCGCCGCGGTCTGCCGCGATCCTTCGAAGCTCATGCACCAGAGGGGAGGTACGGCGGAAGGTCAACAACCAGAGCACATCATATTTGCAAAATGTCGAAAGCGCCTCCGGCAGCTGGTCCACTTGGCCGCCGAGATTGACTGCGTCGTATCCGGAGCGCACCAGGCGGAGCGTGATCAGCGCCGAAAGCGCCGAGGAATGGCCGCGGCCGAAGACGAAGATGCGGCGGCTGTTGCACAGGCGCTCGGAAAAAGCACGGATGTCGGCGTCGGAGACACTGTTGCGGACGTTGTTCAACGCGGCGATCTCGCTGTCGAGCACCGAGGCGAGCAGACCACCTTCTTCTGCCCTCACAAGGCGTGCCGCCATGCGCGCGGCCGGGCTTTCGAAATCTTCACCGCCTACCATCAGGTTTGCCTGCAGGAAGCTTCGAAATTCCGGGTAGCCCTTGAAACCCAAGCGCCGCGCCAGCCTCACGGCCGAGGCGGGATGCACGCCTGCACGGAGGGAAACATCCTTCCCATTATCCATCGCTGCACGGATCGGATCCTGGACCAGGACATCGAGAAGACGCGTGTCAGCGTCCGTCAGCCGCGTCGAATGGCGGCTGATGAGATCGCCGAGCGCTTGTGGTGCCGGATCGTGTTTATCCATCAGCCTTACGATATCCTGACGCTGCGAAAATCGCGCGCGAGATCGACCCGCTCGCCGCTGTCGTTCTCAAAGAACAATGCGCGGCCAAGATCATAGGAAATCCAGAGTTCCTCTGAATGTTCTGCCACCTCGCGTCGCGGTGTTGTCACGGTCAGCCGGCCGGCCGGGCTGTCGCAATGGAGAAGTAGGTCAGATCCCGTCATTTCGGAGAGCACAAGACGCGCCGACAGCGCCGGACGCTCGGGTCTTTCCGTGTGAACGGTCAGGATTTCCGGGCGAAGACCGGCGGTTAGCCCTTCCATGCCCTGCCAGCCGGGCAGTTTCTCCGCGGCAACGAAATTGATTGGTGGTACGCCGAGAAAACCGGCGACAAAGCGGTTGCGCGGCCGATCGTAGATGACGTCGGGTCGATCGAACTGGAGAAGATGCCCGTCCTTCATGACTGCTACGCGGTCCGCCAGCGACAGCGCTTCCGTTTGATCGTGCGTCACATAAACGATGGTCGCCCTGAGCTGCCGATGCAGTTGCTTGATTTCCGTGCGCATGGCCACGCGTAGCGCATTGTCGAGGTTGGAGAGCGGCTCGTCCATCAAAAAGGTAGAGGTATTGCGCGCCATGGCGCGACCCATGGCGACCCTCTGACGCTGGCCGCCGGACAGCGCCCCCGGTTTGCGCTCAAGATACGGATCGAGCTGAAGCATGCGCGCCACTTCTTCCGCTCGGCGGTTGCGCTGCGCCTTCGGCATGCCGCGCAGCTCGAGACCGAAGGCGATATTTTCGCGCACGCTCATATGCGGGTAGAGTGCATAGTTCTGGAAGATCATCGCGATGTCGCGGTCCTGCGGCGCAAGATCATTGGCGCGTTTGCCGCCAATCTCGATCTCGCCTTCCTCGCAGCGCTCCAGCCCGGCAATCAGTCGCAGAAGCGTGGATTTGCCGCAGCCGGACGGACCGACAATGACGACGAATTCACCCGGTTTGATATCGAGTGAAACGCCATGCAATACCGGCATGCCGCCCGGATAGGCCTTGCGGATATGGCGAAGCGAAATTCCACTCATGCCGCGGTCTCCTTGTGGCGAAAGGCGCTGCGAATGGAGATCGCCAGCGTCGGCCGATCGGTTGTGAACACCTTGACGCCGAGCGCGAGTGCCTTTTCGATCTGCGAGTGCGAATGGGCCGCCCAGCAGCCGAATTCCAGGCCGGCTGCGCGGACGGCGTTGCCAAGCGCACGATCTGCACAATCGATGTGGACGCCGATCTCCGGAATGGCATGCGCCTTCGCCACCTCGATCACAGTCTCCACCCCCAGTTGGCGAAGCACGGGCGGACTGACCAGCCAGAGCCGCGGACGATTGCTGGCACGGGCCAATTCATCCAGGGAACGCACGAGGAAAGAGGAAAAGGTTGTCCGCTCCAGCATTCCATGCCGGGCGAGGAGCGTCACCACACGTGGCACGAAATCCCGATAGGGCTCGCCGTCGACACCAGGCTTGATCTCACAGCGGAAACCGACGGGGCTTGCCTCGTAAAGCGCACAGAGTTCCTGCAACGTGAGTGGATGGCCACCGCCGCCATAGTTGATCGTCGCGTCCTTCACGTCGGCCAGGGCCATGCGTGCGATTTCGCCAAACGTGTCGGTCGTGCCGTCCAGCGTCGGGTCGTGATGCACGATTATGGCGCCGTCCGCCGTCGGATGGATGTCGAATTCCACCTCCTCCAGTGCCATCTCGGCCGTTGCGGCGAAACCACGTGGTGTGCTGTCGCCGAATTCCAGGGTGCCGCCACGATGCGATGCGATGCGTGTCATTCTAGTGTCCTCGACTTACTTGATTGCGCCCATGGTGATGCCGCGCACGAGATGTCGCTCCACGAGCAGAAAACCGATGAGCACGGGCAGGATGGTGATGGTGGAGGCGGCCATGACCAGCGGCCAGTCGATGAGACCTTCGCCGGGATTGACGCGGTAAAGCCGAGCCAGACCGATCTGCAGCGTGTATAGGTCTTGCCTGCCCACCGCGACGAGCGGCCAAATATAGTTGTTCCACTCAGTGATGAAGATGTAGAGGGCCATGGACGAGATGGCGGGACGCGATAGCGGCACGATGATGCGCCACAGCACCTGCAAGGGTGTCGCCCCGTCCATATAGGCTGCCTCATCCAGCGCTTTTGGAATGCCTCGGATATACTGGCGCAAGAAAAAAGCGGCAAAGCCGTTCGAAATGGCCGGCAGGATTAAGCCGGCATAGGTATCCAGCAATCCGGCCTTCGCGAGCGTTAGATAGTTGGGAATAAGGCTGATATGGCTAGGGATCATCAGGGTCGCCACGGTCGCGCCGAACAACAGATCGCTCGCCGGAAAACGGAAACGCGCGAAAGCGAAGGCCGCAAGCGTGGCAAGTGTTATGCCCAGCACCGTCACGAGACCCGATACGATGAGGCTGTTGGCAAGATAACGGGCGAAGTTGAACTGGCCGATGGCGCGGTCGTAATTGTCGAGCGTGAAGGCCACTTCTCCGGCGTAAAAGGCATCTGCCGTCTGGAAGGACATCCAGATGGAATAGAGCACCGGCGACAGGAACAGCAGTCCGACCAGCAGCGATAGGACCGCAAGAATTTGGTTCTCAGGCTTCATAGTGCACCTTGCTGCCGATGATGCGGGATTTGACGATTGCAAGCGCCACGAGCAGGACGAAAAGGATCACTGCAAGCGCGGAGCCGCGGCCGATGTCGAACAGCACGAAGCCGATTTCGTAGAGCAGGTTCACCAGCATATCGGTTGCGCCGGCCGGTCCGCCATGCGTCATCACATTGACGATGGTGAAGACCTGGAAGGCTTCGATCACCGAGATGATCAGAAGGAAATAGGTGGTTGGCATCACCAGCGGCAGTGTCACGCGGCGAAAGACATGCCAACGGCGTCCGCCGTCGACGGAGGCGGCATCGTAGAGTTCCTGCGGGATCGCCTGCAGGCCGGCAATGTAGATAACGATGTCATAGCCGATCTGTTTCCATGTGTTGACAAAGATCAGCACCCAGAGCGCCAGATGTGGGTCCTGCAGCCATTGCGGACGGCCAAGACCGAGCGGCTCGAGCAGCGCGTTCATCATGCCGTAATCGGTCGAGAAGACCCAGGAAAAGACCACGGCGATGGAGACGGTGGAGGTGACCGAGGGCAGGAAGAGCGCCCCGCGCAGCAGTCGTGATGACAAGGTCTCGCGCACGAGATAATTCGCAATGACCAGCGCCGCACCGAGCCTTAGAGGAACGGAGAAGACGGCGAAAAGTGTGGTGACCCGGAGCGAATTCCAGAAATCGCGCGATAATAGCAATTGCTCGTAGTTACGCAGACCGACGAACGGCATGTTCGACGAAAGGAAATTCCATTCGCGCACGCTAAGGTTCAGGCTTGTGAGGATCGGGATATACGTGAAGACCGCGATGAAGATCATCAGCGGCGCAACGAAGAGATAAGGGGTCAGCTTGCGGAGCATGGCAGAATTTGCGCCGGCGAGAAAAAAAGCCCACCGGCGCCCTTTCGAAGAAGAGGGATCAGTTGCTGGTGCGCTGGTTCTCCGCGCGCGTCTGCTCGGCGAAATCCTTCATCGTCTCGTCGACCTTGCGTTGACCCAGCGCCATGGCCTCCCACATCTTGTATTCGGTGGAGCGCATCCAGGTCACGACCGTTGAGCGGGCGCGGCCATGGGCGTATGGCAGCGAGTTGATGGCCACATCGATACCCGGCTGTGTTTCTAGCGCCTTGACGGCGACCGGAAGAGCGGCGCTCTTTTTGTTGATCGGCAGATAGCCGGTGGCGGCAAACCAGGCCGCATTGGCTTCCGGCGAGGCGGCGTAGCTGATGAACTTGTACGCGGCGTCTTGGACTTCCTTCGGAGAACTTGCCATGATGCCGATGCCAGCGCCGCCAATCGGGACCGAGCAGACTTTGTTGCAGGGCATCGGACGCACGACGAGATTGTCGCCGATGGCTTTTTTCGAACCGACATAATTGCCGGTCGAATTCATCATGATGCCGACCTTGCCGGCAAGGAAGGCGTCGCGGCCATTGTCCTCATCCGTTACGCCATCGGGCGACGCTACCTTGTGGTGGTTTACCAGCGAAGCCATCCATTGATAGGCTTCGACCGTATTCGGCTTGTCGAGCAAGATCTCGTTCGTGGTCGGGTCGATCAACTCGCTGTCGTTGGCCATGACAAGACCCCAACGGGCAAACTGGCCGGGCGCTGCGATGCCGGAAATCCCTTCGGAACCGAGCTTTTCGCTGATGGTCTTTGCCGCGGCAAGGATGTTATCGAAGGTCTTTAGCGGCGTCTGCGCCGAAAGGCCGGCGCGGGCAAAGATGTCTTTGTTGAAATAGAGGACCGGCGTGGATGAGTTGAACGGCACGACATAGTTCTTGCCGTTAATAATACCGACTTCGCGCGCGTAATCATAAAGGTCGCTCTTAAGCGGATCGGCGTCGAAATAGGGTGTCAGGTCAGTCAGGATATTGTTGTTGGCAAAGAGGCCGTAGCGGGTGATTTCCAAGATTACGGCATCCGGCGCACGGCGCGCCGGGATTGCAGCCTGCAGCTTTGCGACAATATCGTTATAATTGCCGATGAACTCCGCTTCGACATCGATGCCCGGGTTGGCGGCCTCGAACTGGGTGATTATCTTGGCGAGAGCCTCACCCTGACCTTTGTTGAAAGAGTGCCAGAACTTGACCGTTGTGGCCGCGTCAGCCGTGCCGAGCGTGCCGAACAGCGCAAAGACGGTTGCAGCAATCGTAGAATGCAATTTGCGTGTCATGTCTCTCTCCTATGCAAATGAAATTGCAATGGAGGCGGTGTAACTCCGTTAGGAGACAGTTCGGTGAAGCCTTTGTTAAACTTTGATGACGGGCGACTTCGTCGCCCTGTCGAACGTGTGGGGGATGACCGAGAATTTGCATGTTCAACGACCTGCAACGGCGTCCATCCTGTCGCGAAAGACGCCTGTTTGTACATGAAGGGAACCAAACCTGATGGGGCGCGTCATGGCCGATAGCATCGAAGTGACTTGGTGCGGATGAGGCATCGTCTGCAGTTCAGTCGGCCTGCCGACCGCGTCCCTTCAAAAATCGCGTTGACTGCGTAATTTGTCTGTGATTGATTGTTGACAATCGATGAGCAACAAAAAAGGTGTTCGGTGAACGAGCAGGGTGGCCGAGGTTTCATTCGCATTCCAAAGGCGACATTTCGCGCGCACATCGTCGATGGTCTGCGGAGCGCCATCCTGAAAGGTGAAATTTCACCTGGAGCACAAGTCACCGAATCGAGCCTTGCAGAGCAGTTCGGCGTCAGTCGCGGTCCGTTGCGCGAGGCCATGCGCCAGCTGATTGACGAGGGTCTCCTCGTCACGATCCCTTACACAGGAACCCATGTCGTTGAACTGTCCGTGGATGATGTCCGCGAAATCTATTCCATGCGTGTCAATCTCGAAATCTTTGCGTTCGAGCTGGTGTGGGAGAAGCGTGACGAAGCGTTCCGTCAGGGTCTGCTGTCGCGCCAGGCGGAATTGACGCGTTGCATCGACAGTGGCGATGATGTCGCCAGTATTGACGCTGAACTCCAGCTTCATGGCTTTGTCTACGAAGTTTCCGGCCACAAGATCCTGCAAAAGACTTGGGAAAGCATCCGTGGTCGCCTGCAACTCTATTGGGCTGCGCATCATCGAGCACACGGCATCCGTGGGCCCCGCCGCGATGGTCACGACAGTTATGTTGCTAATGCGTTGGGAGAGAGTCTGGATGTGATGCGGACTGAAATCAGGGCGCACATGGCGCGCGGCGGACAGCAGACCGAAGATTTTCTGCTTTCGTCGAACGCTGGCAAGCTGGAGCGGTCGGACGTCCAGGCAAGGGCTACGAGATGACGGACGCCTTCTGTCCTGCTCATTCTGTCTTGATGATGGGATGCGGCAACATGGGCGCGGCGATTGCCGCTGGCGTGTCCGCGCGCATGCCATTGATCGAAATCACAGCCGTTGATCACGATGCCGCGAGGGCGCGGAAGCTTTTGCCCCCCGATAGCCCTGTTCGTGTCCTGCCCAGTGTCGAAAGCCTGGAGGCAAGGGCTTTCGATGTCTGCATCCTCGCCGTCAAGCCGCAACAAGTCGAGGCGGCACTTCAGACGGCACAGAATAATGTCGCCGGCGCGTTAGTCATATCGATTGCTGCGGGAATCCCGCTTGCGCAGATCAGGGCGCGATCGGATCAGGCAAGTCGCATTGTGCGCGTGATGCCCAATCTGCCCGCGACGGCCGCTTCCGCAATGAGCGTAGGCCATGCCGCGCCGGACACGATTTCAGATCTGGATCGAAAGGTCGTCGAAGCTTTGTTTCAAGCCATCGGCCGCTTTTGCTGGGTGGAGCAGGAAAGCGACATTGATCTTGCAACCGGCATCTCCGGCAGTGGACCTGGTTATGTTTTCGCCTTCACGGAGCATTTGCAGCGGGCCGCGGAGCGTATGGGTTTCGCCACTCCCGTCGCCGAGCTTTTGGCGCGCCAAACAGTTGTCGGCGCTGCTCGCCTTCTTGAACTGGATAGCCGCGGCGCACGCGAACTGAAAGACGCCGTCACCAGCCCCGGCGGAACGACACAAGCCGGCCTTTCCGTTCTGGAGGCGGAAAACGGCCTTGCCGAACTGTTGATGAAAACAACGGCGATGGCGGCGAGCCGCGCAACGGAACTCGCAAAATTACACGAACAAGAGCCGCAAAGGCCGTGATCACGTCAAAACCTTAGAGGACGAACAAATGATTACCACACGGAGAACCCTTCTCGCCGCACTGACCCTTGCCCTGACGGGGTTTGCCACATCGGCGTTCGCTCAAGACGCTTCCACGCTTGATCGCATTAAGCAGGACAAGCAACTGCGCATCGGCGTGACCTCCGCTGAGCCTTGGTTTTTCAAGGATCCGATGACGGAGAAATGGACAGGCGTTGGTGTAGCCATGGGCGAGAAATTGGCCACCAGTCTCGGCGCGACGCTTGTTCCTGTCGAAACGACATGGGCAAACGCGGTGGCGGCACTTCAGGCCAATCAGATCGATATGATGTTTGTGCTCGATCCCACGGAAGAGCGCAGGAAGGCCATCGATTTCCCGGATGCGCCTCTCTTCTACTATGCCATGGGAGCGCTGGTCGCGGCGGATTCCGCCGCAAAGTCCTGGGAAGACATTGATAAGCCCGGCACGCGCATCGGGGTGACGCTTGGGACCTCGCTCGATAAGAACATCACTGCTATGGCGAAGAACGCCGAAATCAATCGCTTCTCCAGCAATGATGAAGCCATCGCAGCCTTTGCCGCCAGACGCGTCGATGTCGTCGTGCAGTTCCATCCGGCGCTTGTGGTTCAGTATTCGCGTCTGAAGCTCGGCAAGGTCATCTTACCCACGCCCGTCAATCCGGTGCCGACCAGTGCGGGCCTGCGCAAGGAAACGACCCCCGCCTTCCGCAACTGGATCAGCGAGCAGTTCGCCGAGCTCTACAAGAACGGCGTGCCGGACCAGATCTTCAATGGTTACCTGAAGTCGAAGAACATCGATCCCGCCGGCATTCCGGGCCTGGTCAAGGAAGCGTGGAAATAGCAATGAGCGAGAGGGGAGGGCAAGTCCTTCCCCTTAAGCCTCCTGCCTTCGTCACCAGATCAATCGCCGGGAATGCGCGCCTGGCGGTTGCGGCCCTGCTCCTTGCAAGGAACCTCAGTCTCATGAGCTATCACTGGGATTTTTCCGGGGTATGGTCCCGCTGGGACCTGCTGCTGACCGGACTCGTGAACACGGTCAAGATCGCCGGCATCTCGATCGTCCTTGGCGTCATCGTCGGGCTGCTGCTGGCTTTCATGAAGCTCTCGCCCCGACGGTTCCTGTCCGTACCCGCCGCCGCCTTCATCGAGTTCTATCGCAATACGCCGCCGATCATCCACTTCTTCTGGTTCTATTACGCCCTGCCGGTGCTGGCCAATGTCAGCCTCAATCCCTTCGTCGCGGCAGTGCTTGCGCTATCCACGCAGTCGGGGGCCTTTTATGCGGAAGTGTTTCGCGGCGGCATCGTGTCGATCGAAAAGGGCCAGTGGGAAGGTGCTCGGGCGCTCGGCATGCGGCATTCGCAACTGATGCGCCGCATCATCCTGCCGCAGGCCATGACGAGAATGTTTGCGCCTTTCGTGGAGCGCTCCTTCGAGCTTACCAAGACCACGGCGCTCGCCTCGACGCTGGCCTATGCCGACCTCCTCTACCAGGCCATGCTGGTGAATAGCGAAACCTTCCGCCCGCTTGAGGTCTACACCACCATTGCCCTGATGTACGTCATCCTGCTTGTCACGGCCAGCGCGCTTGCCCGTGTTGCCGAAGCACGCCTGACGGCCTATCGCTGAGGAGCCGCAGCATGGATTACCAGTTTGATTTCGTGCTTGTGCTTCGAAGCCTGCCGGTTCTGTTACGAGGGCTGCTCGTCACCGTCGAACTCTGGGTGCCGAGCGTTTTCATCGGCCTGTGTGCGGGCTTCCTGCTGTCGCTGGCGCGGCTGTCGAAATCGCCATGGCTGAGGATGCCGAGTCTGTTCTACATCGAGCTCTTTCGCGATACGCCGGTACTCATCCAGTTGATCTGGTTCTTCTACGCGTTTCCGATCATCATCGGTGTGCAGCTGTCACCTTTCGCCGCGGCGCTGCTGGGCCTGGCGCTGAACACATCGGCCTATTCGGCAGAAATCTTCCGGGGCGGCATTCAGTCGATCGCGCAGGGACAGTGGGAAGGTGCGCGTGCGCTTGGCATGCGTCATTCAAAGATATTGCAACGCATTATTCTGCCGCAGGTCTTCAAGCGCATGCTCCCGGCCTTCACCAACCGGGCTATCGAAGTCGCGAAGATGTCCTCGCTTGCCTCGGTACTGTCGGTGCATGAACTGATGTACCAGGGGCGGCTGCTCAGCTCCACCTACTATCGGCCGCTCGAAATCCTGACGACCGTGGCCTTCATCTACTTCGTCCTCATCTATCCCGGCACCTGGCTTTCCGCGCGTCTAGAGCGGCGCCTTGCGGCGAAGGCCTGATGTTTCCAAGGAGAACCCCGCCATGACCGAGCCCATTCTTCGCGTCACCGATCTGCAGAAGTATTTCGGCGATCTGCATGTTCTCAAGGGCATCGACTTTTGCGTCGAGGCCGGTGAGCGCATCGCCATCATCGGCGGCAGCGGCTCCGGCAAGAGCACGTTTCTGCGCTGCCTGAACTTCATGGAAATGCCAAGCGGCGGCACGATTGCGCTGGACGGCAAGCCGATCGGCAAGCCCCATGGCCCGGACGGCGCCCGCCGTTATCCCGAATCCGAGCTGTGCACGGTGCGTGAGCGCGTCGGCATGGTTTTCCAGCAGTTCAATCTGTTTCCGCACATGACCGTGCTGGAAAACGTGATGGAGGGGCTGCTGACCGTCAAGGGCATGAGAAATGCTGCAGCGAGGGAGAGGGCCGTGCGCGAACTCGAAAAGGTGGGGCTCGGCACCAAACTCGATGCCTATCCCGGCAAGCTGTCCGGCGGGCAGCAACAGCGTGTCGCCATTGCCCGCGCCCTGGCCATGGAGCCGGAAATCCTGCTGTTCGACGAGCCGACCTCGTCGCTGGACCCGGAATTGGTCGGAGAAGTTCTGCGTGTCATTCGCCAGTTGGCCGATGAGGGGCGCACCATGCTTCTCGTCACGCATGAGCTGGGCTTTGCCTATCACTTCGCGACCAAGGTCATTTTTCTGGCTGACGGCGTGTTTCATGAGGTGGGCACGCCCGATGATGTTCTGAAGAACCCCCGGCAGGAACGAACGCGCGCCTTTCTCGAACGCTTTAGCGAATTCGGATTCTGAATCCGGATAACTTACAAGGAATATGAACATGAATGCAGTTGCCGCCAGCAATACCAGCTCCCAGGGTTACGTGGCTGACCACCGCAACGATAATGTGCTGATCTACCTCAACGGCGAATTCTTCAAGCGCGACGAGGCCAAGGTTTCTGTCTTCGATGCCGGTTTCGTCCTGGGCGATGGCGTTTGGGAGGGCGTTCGTCTGGTGAACGGCAAGATCATCGCCCTGGATGAACATCTCGACCGTCTTTACGAGGGGGCCAATTCGATCCAGCTCGACATCGGCATGACCCGCGAGGAGCTGGCCGAGGCCCTGTGGCAGACCTTCCGAAGAAACGACATGACGGACGGTGCCCATGCACGCGTGATGGTGACGCGCGGCAAGAAGAAGACGCCGAATCAGGATCCGCGCTTTGCGATGGGACAGGCCACAATCGTGATTATTGCCGAGTTCAAGATCCCGAAGCCGGAATCCAAGTCAAAGGGTCTCTCCTTGATGACCTCCACCATCCGCTGCAGCACGCCAGATGTGTTCGATCTGCGGCTCAACTCCCATAGCCGCCTGAACTTCATTCACGCGCTCATTCAGGCAATCAATTGTGGCGCCGACGAAGCGTTGATGCTCGATCCGCATGGCTTTGTTGCCAGCTGCAATTCCACCAATTTCTTCATCGTTCGCAGTGAAGAACTGTGGACTTCGACGGGCCGCTACAATTTCAACGGCATCACGCGCAAGAAGGTGATCAAGCTCTATTCGGACGCTGGGCATGTGGTGCGCCAGAAAGACTTCACGCTGGCGGAAGTCTATAGCGCGTCCGAAGCATTCGTGACCGGAACGCTTGGCGGAATAACACCGGTCACGCGTATCGATGGTCGTCATGTCGGCAATGGGCAACCCGGTCCGGTCACGCAGCACATCGCCGATCTCTACGCCGCTTACATCAACGGCTGAGACCTGGTGTTTTGAGTGGTCGAACCGCCATAACCGCAACTCGTCGGCCAGCTGACCGGGGGGCGAGGGGCCGCGGTCGATTGGGCATAAGGGAGCAGTGCTCAAGATTCAAAGCGACGCGTGAGCTGAGAGCTTGCGGCAACGGCTGTGCGATCAGAAAGAAGTGAGTTGTCGGGATATGCGACCACAAGATCGAATAGCTCATCGCGCAAGGATTTGCACGGACGCAGGAGGTCAAGAGCCGTCCTGCTGATCGAGGCGTGAGCGCTTTCCAATGTCTCCCGGCATAGGCCGTCGGCGATAACAACCACATTATAGGTGGTGTCATCGGTCTCAGCATCTTGAGCAAAGACTTCATACGGCTGGTTCGGCTCCGCAAGGCCAATGATAAAGCTCAGTAACGTCCCGCTCGAAACCATGTCGCTCAGTTTCCTGGCGAGTTGCAAGCCGGCATTCTCGGCGCGCGTTCTTTTTACCGAATACGCCTGAACCAGGGTGCTGCGGCCGATACCGCGACCGCCCGAAGCCAGCTTGTTTGCTGGAATTCGCAGCACATTCGAAAAGTGCTGGCGCATCTTTGCCGACCAGACGGTCGGGTTCTTGACCAGGTCCATGTAGGCCGGGTGTTCGATGGTGCGCAGATCCTTAAGTTCATAAAGCGTGAAGTAGCGATTTTCAGGCTCCAGAAAAGACGCGTAGCGCCGGGCGCGCAGCATTCCGGGTGTCGTCAGCCTTTCAGGCACGTGCTCGAATGTGTGCCAGGCCTCGTATTCCTCGGTCATGGCACTGGGATAATTGTTCCAGAGAGCCAGAAACGCGCCGCTCATGCACCGCCTCCGATCTGCAGAACGACCTTAGTGGCGACGCGCTGATGGGCAACCCTGAAGCCGGTCAAAGCATCCGCCAATGGCAGCCGGTGCGATATCAATTGGCTCATCATCACCTGATTGGCCGCAAGAAAGGCGATCACTGCGTCCCAGTCCTCAGCCGGAGCGCGGTAGGAGCCGCGGATTTGCTGATGCATCCTGACGAGTTTGACTAAGTCGATCTCCGCCGGCTGGGGATGAATTCCGACGACCGTGAAGATGCCGCGTTTTTTGAGATACGGAAGTGTTGCTGACACGAGGGCGGGCACGCCCGCTGCTTCGATGATGGCATCGAAGGGCGACAGTTTTGAAAGCGTCTCGTCAATAGTGACATGCTTTGTGTCGACCAAGTATTCGAAACCGATCGCGCGAAGCGCCGCCAGCCTCGGCTCGTCATCGCGCCCCATGACGACCACGTCGGCACCCTTGGCACGTGCCAGGACAGCGATACCTTGCCCGATGAAGCCCGGCCCAATCACCAGGATCTTCTGCCCAGGACGGACATCTGCCGTCGCGACAGCTTCGGCGCAAACGGTCATCGGCTCGGTCAGCGCAGCTATACCCATATCCAAATTGTCTGGAAGAGCATGGCAGTTGCTATAGGGGACGCAGACGAATTGGCTGAACGCACCATTGCGACTTATGCCAAGGCCTTTTCGATTGCTGCAATTATCCTCATCGCCGGCAAGGCAGGCGGCGCAAGTGCCACACGTCGTCGAGGGCCGAGCGGTGATGCGCCTGCCGATCAAGGCTGGTTCGAGCCCGTCGCCGACTGCCGTAATCGTCCCTGAAAACTCGTGCCCGAGGGTGACTGGCATAGCGCTTTGCATCGACTCGTACCCGGCCGTCCATTCCGCGATATGCAGGTCGGTGCCGCAGATCCCAGCGGAATGGACACGAACGAGAACTTCGCCCGCCGGGACCAGGTCCAGTGTCTCAACCGTGCGCAACTCCACGCCGACGCCGGGCCGGACTTTTTGCAGTGCCAACATCTTGGTCTCTCCGGAAGTCGAGGGGGCTAACCGCGCCAGCTCAAGAAATGGCGTTCAATCTGGCCGATGATGAAGTTCACGATCAGGCCGAGTACAGAAAGTATCGTGACACCCGCAAAGAGCTTTTCGAGATCGTAAAGCGAGCCCGCTTCCAAAATATAGGAGCCGACGCCGTATTGCGCGCCAAGCATCTCTGCTGCGACCAGAAGGATGATGGCAATCGAAATCGAGACGCGCAGGCCGGAAAGAATGGCTGGGAAGGCTCCAGGAAGCACGATCTTGCGAACGATCGACCACCAGCTCAGACCAAAACTCTGTCCCATTCGCACCAAGGTCCGATCGACGTTATCAACGGCGCCGTAGGTTGCGACGACTGTTGGCGTAAAGGTTCCAAATGCGATGAGCGCATATTTCGACATCTCATCAATGCCGAACCAGATGACGAAAAGCGGCAGCAAGGCGATTTTCGGAATGGGAAAAAGCGCCGCCACGAGCGGTACGAGGCCGGCACGCACATAGCTGAACAGACCGATAAAGACACCGAGGGAAATGCCGACCGCGATACCGAGGGCTCCGCCGATGAAGAGGCGCTGCAGCGATGGCAGAAGATGCCGCCAGAGACCGCCGGTCTGCCAGAGCTGAACCAGTGTTTCGAAGACCGCGGAAGGACGGGGCAGGGTGAGGTTCGAGATGAACCCGGTCCGCGTGCCGATCTCCGCGATGAGCAGCAACGCCACGAAAACGGCGAGCGCCATGCCGCGTACGGGCGTCGGTGAAAAGCCGCCCCCACGAAACGGAACATGCTTTACGGATGCGCTCTTTGGCTCTGTCCCAACTGCGGATTGCGTTGAAACCAATGTTACTTCAGACATCGGTCAATTCCTTGTCGGCAGCCATTGCTTCTTCACGCATCAGCTCCCAGAGCTGCTTCTGCTTTTCTTCGAGAACCGGGTCGCCAAGGTGGCGATCCGCCAGCGGAATATCGATATCGACAATTTCGCGGATACGTCCCGGCCGACGGGAAAGGACGATCACACGGTGTCCAAGCCGGACAGCCTCGTTCAGGTTGTGGGTGACGTAGACCGACGTGAACGGCTGGCGCGTCCAAAGCGAGACGAGGTCGTCCATGAGCAGTTCACGCGTCTGGCTGTCGAGCGCCGAAAGTGGTTCGTCCATCAGCATCACTGCTGGGCGCACCGCCAGCGCGCGGCTGATGGCGACCCGCTGGCGCATGCCACCCGACAATTGCTTGGGGAGGGCGTGACGGAATTCCGAAAGGCGGGTGCGTTCCAGCACGTCCGCGACGATCGCGTCCATCTCGTTGCGCTTCAGCCCATGATCCTCGAGGACCAGCTTGATGTTGCCCTCGACGGTGCGCCAAGGCAGCAGAGCGAAATGCTGGAAAACATATGTAAGCGGGTTGAGACAGTCGCTCGGCGGCTGGCCCACCTGAAGGACTTCACCCGCGCAGGGGCGCTCCAGCCCGCCGAGAAACCGCAGCAGGGTGGACTTGCCGCAGCCGGAAGGTCCGATAAGACAGGCGATCTGGCCTTGTGGAATGTCGAGCGAGATGTCGCGTAGAACTTCCACGGCGCCGTAGTGATGAGTGATGTTCTTGAGCTTCAGATCCATAAGGGGTCCCCACCGGAGGCTCTTTTTGGGCCTCCGATATTGTTGCAAGCCGATCAGATCGTCTTGACGTAGGACGTATCGAAGAGCTGTTCGTTGCTGATGGCGTCTTTGACCATGTCTTCCGACTTGAACCATTCCAGCTGTTCGACGCAGCTTTTGAGCGACAGAGCCAATCCCTTGTTAATGCGCATCGCACCTTCGATCAGGTTCTGCTTGGCAACGTCGTACGGGCTGTCCTTTTCCACATATTTGTGGACGAGCTTCGCCACAGCGTCGCGCTCCTCGTCGTTCGACGTCTTATCCACGAAGGCGCCGTTGTAGTCATCGATCGCCTTGGCGTAAGCCTTGATGAAGCATTCCGTCAGCGATCGGTTGTCCTTGGCGTTCTTCGTCGAGGTAAAGGCTGTCGTGACCTGATAGTCAGGCGCATAATCGGATACGATGCCGATCTTCTTGGCAGCGCCTTCGCGGATCATTTTGTTGGCAACGTTCGCCTGGATTGCCCAGGCATCGATCTGACCGGTTGAAAGCGCGCCGACGATGGCGCCGAGCTTTTGCAGCGGACGCAGCTGGATATCAGCGAGCTTGATGTTGTTGGCGGCTGCGATCTTGTGCGCCATAAAATGAAACGACGAACCTGCGGTGGTAATTCCGAAGCTCTTGCCTGCCAATTTCGAGGGGTCGGTCAGGCCAGCGTCATACGCTTTGTTGGATGCCAGAATAACGGCGCCGACAACGCCCTTTTCTTCCGTCAACGCACCGCCGACGACCTTGACCGCGTCCTTCTGGGCGAGGCTAATCAGGCCACCGCTCATAGCGGTAACGCCGAACTCGGCATCGCCGGATGCGATCGCCACAGCCATTGGCTGCGCGGCTTCGAAAAACTTCAGTTCGATGTCGAGGCCTGCATCCTTGAAGTAGCCGCGCTCGTAAGCGATGAAGCTTGGCGCATGGCTGGCAAGACTGAGGACCGCGAGATTGCGCCTGCTTGCCGCGCGGGCCGGAATCCCGAAAGCTGCTGCGGCGCCCGCAGCTCCCATGGTTAGAAGTGCCTGGCGACGGTTCAAGGTTAAATTCATCTTGGAAATCTCCTCCTATCGACGCCTATGTGACGTCGTATCTTTTCAGTGCCACTCAAATTGAGCGAGTACAACAAACAATGATTATGCTTCCCATGCCTTGAGGGCATGATGGCGCCCCTAACGTCCATGTTTGACCATGCCCGAGTTCAGGAGAGCTTGCGCGACAGGATCTCGATCAATTTCCGCAGATTGGCGGAATGTGGCCTTCGCCGGTTCCAAAGTACCGAAATCTGGAAATGCGGGGCATTGTCGAGAGGGCGGATGACGAGATTGCTGCCGACCGGGCCAAGCGTCGTTAGGTAATCGACGAGGACTATGCCCATCTGCTCGTTGGCAAGTGCCAACGCCGTGTCGGAAAAACGGGCAACCGCCTTGGCATTGACCTTGATACCCGCACGATTAAGAAAGCTGTCGACAACTTTTTGATGAGCGCCGCCGGCTGCAAATGCAACGAAGTCGGCCCCTTCCAGATCCGAGGCCTTGATGACGGTTTCGACAGCCAGACGATGACTTTTGGGGATACACGCAACCAGATCGGCATTCCCGACCACTTCGGTTGCGATCAACGGATGCTCTGAGGTCGCAATCGTCACCACGGCTTCGCCGCGGCCGGCTATGAGATAATCCTCTATCTGGTCAACGGGAAGAACGTCGAAGAAGAGCTCGATGCCGGGCACTTCGACGGAGAGATCCCTCAATGCCTGAGGCACCAGTGCGCGTGCGACGCTGGCTGTCGAACCCGTTCGAAAGATGGCGGTCTCGCCGCGGGCGATGCGGCCGATCTGGTTCCCGACGCCTGTGAGTTGCCGCATCAGCGGATCGATCTCGGCGTGAATTTCCAACGCCTCCGACGTCGGCACGAGGCCGTTGCGATCGCGCAGGAAGAGCGCAATCCCAAGTATGTCTTCGATGCGGCGGATCGTTCTGCTCAATGCGGGTTGCGAGACGTTCAGCACCTTCGACGCGCCGGTAATCGAACGGGCCTGCATGACCGCGTGAAACACTTCGATCTGGCGGAGGCTGAGTAGGCCGTCAACCGGCTTCGCTGCTACCGGCCTGTCGTCGTCATCCCGTGATGGCATCTGCATTTCTTTCTAAGAAGGGCAGCAGCAGATCGAGGATTTCGTCAGCACGCGTCTCCGGCAGCAGATGGCCGCCGGAAAGACCGCGGCCTTCTACGATGTGCGCCCAGTCCGCCCATATGTCGAGCGGTTCCCGGCCACCGCCATAACGTCGCCCGTCTTCCCAAAACACAAGCACTGGAGCCGCAATTTTGCGGCCTGCGGTGCGATCGGCAAGATCGTCTTCTTCATCGACCGTGGCGCCCGCCCGATAATCTTCGCACATCACATGCCGGACCTCGGCCCGATCAAACGCTGTCCGATAGTCTTCCAGCGCCAACGGATCCAGTTTTTCGATGCCCTTCGCCATCTTGTTGAGAGTGAGATCGATCAGAAAGCGGGGATCTCCCGCCATCAGTTTTTCAGGCAAAGGTGCAGGCTGGGCCATCATGAACCAGTGCCAGGCGCCCATTCCAAACGCCTTGCCTGCGCCCTCCCACATTTCCGGAGTGGGCACCACGGTTACGGAAACAAGCGC
Source organism: Rhizobium sp. YS-1r (assembly GCF_000757525.1). Classification (NCBI taxonomy): domain Bacteria; kingdom Pseudomonadati; phylum Pseudomonadota; class Alphaproteobacteria; order Hyphomicrobiales; family Rhizobiaceae; genus Rhizobium; species Rhizobium sp. YS-1r. Next base: position 284,806 of record NZ_JPYQ01000009.1, read on the forward strand.
CGTCACGGCTTGAGGAAAATCGAGGGCCATCCGATACGCGACACGCCCACCGCGATCATGACCGACAGTGACAAAGCGATCGTGGCCGAGCGCCTTCATCATGTCACGCAGACATTGCCCCATGCGCCGTTTTGAGCCCATGCCTTGTGCAGAGCTTTTAAGATTGCTGTCTCCGTAGCCCGGCAAATCGGGCACCACCACGGTATAATCGTCGGCAAGGACAGGCGCGATGCGATGCCATGCGGCTCTGGTTTCGGGATACCCGTGCAGAAGCAGAACCGCCGGGCCGGAGCCGGCTGTCAGGACAGCAAGGTTTGCGTCGGCCGTCTCGACGACCTCGTTTTCGAAACCAGGGAAAAGTGCGTTTACGGGTCGTTGCATGGATTGATTATTCCGTTGGTAAAGTTGCTTTCCGTCAAGGCGACGTCGCGAAGCGCCATGATCAGGCTTTCGACCGTGGTCGGCCGGGGGCGCAGGCGGCTGGTGTGAACATAGGCGGAAACCGACACGCTGTTTGCGATCGGAACGGCCGCCATCCCGGCGGTCGCGCAATCTATGGCGGAAAACGCATCGAGTATGGTGACGCCGATCCGCTCGGCGACGAAGGACAGCGCGGCCTCGACGAAATGGACGTAGACGGCGGTATTTCGCACGGCGCCGCTTCGGCGATAAGTCTCGTCGATGTAAAGGCCATGCGTCGTGGTCGAACCGAAGGAGATAAGGGTCTCCTCCGACAATTCAGCCGGGCTTATCGATGCTCTGCTCGCCAATCGATGGTCGGCAGGCATCACGCAGACCAGTCCGGCTTCGGCGATCGCGGTCGTCTCAATAACCGGGTCGTCGATCCGGGCAATGGTCGCCACGCATGTTCCTCGTCCAAACAACAGATAGTCGCGGATATCCCGCTGCGGAAGCGAATCGCAATAATAGGTGCCTGCCGCCCCTGCCAATTGCAGCCGCCTCAAGGCCTTCGGGATGAGCCGCATGCCGATGCTGGGTGTCGCACCGAAGCGGAATGTCGATGCGTTGCCGCGGGCGATGGAATAGATGGAATCCGAAAGCATTTCGGCCTGCTGGTGGACACGCTCAACCTCTTCGAAGATGAGCTGAGCCTCCTGCGTGGGCACGAGCTTTCCGCCGATGCGGCCGAACAGCGCTATGCCGAGCTGATCCTCCAGGCGTTTTATGGCGATGGATAAGTTGGGCTGCGAAACACCCAGATGCCGCGCCGCAGCAGTTAGCGAATTCGTCGCCATTACGATGCGAAAGATCTCGATCTGGCGTTCCTTGAGTTTGGGATTCGCCACCCCGCTGCACTCCTGCTCATAAATCCGATTTATGAAGTGCATCTGTTTCCATATTGGCGTCAATGGCTGAGCATTTCTATCCTGCAACCAAAAAGAGGAAGCTACCATGATGATAGGCAGTTCCACCCGTTTGGTCGCGATGATCGGCACGCCGATCAAGCAGGTAAAATCACCTGTGAACTTCAACACCTATTTCGCAACCACCGGCGAAGACAGAGCGATGATCCCGATCGACCTGCGGTCAGAGCAGGTCGAAGACTTCATCAAGTTGGTTCGCGGATGGGAAAATCTCGATGGGTTTGTCGTCACCATGCCCCACAAGACCGCGGTTGCCCGGTTGATCGATGAGCTGACCCCACGTGCACAATTCCTGGAGGCTATAAATGTCGTCCGGCGACACGCCGACGGCCGGTTGTCCGGCGACATGACGGACGGCGAGGGATTCATCCAGGCAGCAAAGGACAATGGCTTCGTCGCCTGCGGAAAATCCGCCCTGCTGGTTGGGGCAGGCGCGGCAGGCCGTGCGATCGCCCACGCATTGGCTGAGGCGGGTCTATCCGAACTGTTCATCAGTGATATCAATGAGGCTCAGGCAGCAACGCTTGCCGCCCGGCTTGCAGACCTATTCCCCAATCTTACCGTGAAGGCGGGCTCCATTCCGCAAAAGACGTTTGACCTCCTGGTAAATGCCTCGCCTTGCGGGATGGATGTCGCAGATCCCCTGCCGGTGCCGGAAAGCGCCATGAGCCTTATGGCGCCAGGCGGATTGGTTGCCGATGGCGTCACCAGTCCGGAGCAGACCCCATTGCTGAAACTGGCGGCCCAACGCGGATTGAAGATCCAGTTGGAACACGAGATGGCCAAGGCACAGCTTCTTGCACTTGGCAGGGCGATGGGCGTCATCGGGGGAGAGCCCACCAGATGACTGTCACACGGGATACGCGATACGACGTGGTTGTTGTTGGCGGCGGCGCTGCGGGCATGAGCGCTGCGGTTGCGGCCGCGAAAATAGGTGCCAAAGTTGTTCTCATCGAGCGATATGGCTTCCTCGGTGGTGCCGCCGCAAACTCCCTCGTACTGGCCTATTGCGGCTTCTTCCAGAAGGGAGCGCAGCCTATAGTGGCCGTCCGAGGCATCGGCGAGCAATTCTTGAATATCCTTGCGAGCCTCGGCCAGGACATTTCTCCTTTCGTTTCGCCGAGCGGCAACAGGATTATTCTGCTTGATCCGGAAGCAGTGAAGTTTGCCGGCGATCGACTGCTGGAGGAAGCCGGTGTTTCAATCCTGCTGCATAGCTGTGTCACCGGCGCGACTGTCGACGACGGCCGGATCATGTCGATCACCGTCACAGATCATGCCGGAGGATATGAAATTGGCGCCAATTCCTTTGTCGATGCAAGCGGCGAGGCGACACTTGCGTCTCTGTCCGGCGTGGACATGACGGTCGACAGTTTCACCAGTCGCCATGTTCAGCCGGCCTCCATGCCGGTCCGGATCGGCGGCGTCGCCCCCGGAATCGCATTCGACCGGGAGCGCATGGCGCAGCTGATCGCCAACCATAACCTGTCGCAGCAGACACCAATCCATCGTCGCGACGGCGGCGTCATGTTTCGGCTGCCCATATCCGGGGATTACTGGTGGATGACGATCGACCTTGCCACGGATGGATTGACGGGAGCCGACCTCGGCGCGGCGGAGCGGCAGGCGAGACGGGAAGCGTGGCGCAATCTTGATCTTCTGCGCCAACTGCCCGGTTTCGAGAAGGCTTTCATCGTGGCCACAGGACCGCAAATCGGCATTCGCGAAACCCGTCGGCCAAGATCCCGGGAGGACTTAACTGGCAAGGCATTGGAGCAGGGGCTGCGGCGCGATGACGGGATAGGCCGTGCCGCATGGCCCATGGAAGTCCATGAGGCGCCAGGGCGCGCCCGGTTCATTGACATTGGCGGCGGCGGCTTCGCGGACATCCCACCGGGCGCCTTGCAGGCAGTCGATTTGGATAACCTCTACCTGGCGGGAAGAGTAGCCGGGGCGGATGCGCTTGCCTATGGCTCCTCCAGGGTGATGGGCACCGCTTTTTCAACGGGGCAAGCCGCCGGCGTGATGGCGGCATTAAGCGTTTCGTCTCATTTGGAGGTGAGATCGGTCAGGAAGGAACTGAGCGCTCAGAACGCATTGATTTGACTTGCGCGCCCATGTGAAGAGCCGATCGTTGGCCCTTTCATGGTCTGCCCCGATCTTCGGTCGGCGATCGCCGGTGATCCCGCCAGCATCGTCTATGAGATGCTTCCGCCTGGTTTGTTCCGGATCGTGCGCGAACGTTTCCTGGCGCTTCACAACGAACGCCGCGTTTCGCAGGTTCGCCGCACGCCCTAAACGCTCAATCCGGTCGGCGACAACCCATCTAAATAGGTGGGTTCCAGGGAACAATGGTCAAACGTGACGTCGGCGGAAGAACGCTCCGGCTGCCACGAGTAGCCAGCCGAGGATCATCGTCGTTCCGCCGGTTGGCGCTGTCATCACAAACGGCCGGTCGCCAAGAAAATGCCGGGAGACGAGATCGCCGGCGAAAATGATCGTTCCCGGCACATGGTGGAGGCGGAACCCAGAAACAGCGTGTCGCCTGCGTGGCTTGCCGCCGCCGTCAGGGCGACCCCCATGGCTCCCGTCATGCCGCTCACAAAAAGAATCAACGGCCGCAGATTGTCGAGTCTTTCCATCAGTCTATTTCCGGTTCTGCATGTGTAGGGCCAGGCGCTTGACCGGTGGCCAGATAATCTCGCGCAGCTTTTCGTTGTCGATCGTCTCGTCCATCGCACGGCGAAGGCAGAGCTAAACGCTGCCATCGCCCGACGAAAAGTCGACGAGCCAATAACCGTGATGGCGACACTCGAAAGGATGCAGAAGATGATCCCGCAGTTTGAAAACCACTCGACTTGTCCGCCAATCCACGTCCTGGTGAAATGCGCCAGCCGACACCAATCAGCCGGGACATGCCCGTTATTCAGATCATGGCAGCAATGGTGCCGCGGCGCCTTCGGACCTCCGACCGGTCAGATCACGGTGACCTGCCCGGCAAACAGCGCGGGCCGCAGCGGGTCGCCGAATGCCACGGTTATGACCTAACTGATAGACGACGCAAATTTATCCGAGATCCGTAGCCGCAAGCTGGGGCTTTGGCATTTTTTTCTGATTGGCTCGCCAAACGCGGGGGCCATCTTTCGAAACGATTTCCGCGTCAGATGCGCGGATATGAACCGCTCCGGGAATAGCCAGCAATTGTTATCGCCTGTGATATTTCGATGACCCCCTGATTTTGGGGGTTGCGGTGTTGGGGGCGGGGCATTCTAGGATGGGTTGTGTTTTGATTACGTTCTGATTCGCGTCGAGGGGGCTCATGCGAGATAGTCGGGTAAGGTTTGCGGCTTTGGCCGCCACGGTATCGCTTTGCGTTTTGTCGGGTGGGGTGACGGGAGCGGTGCTGCTGGATGGGATGTTCGGCGGTGTTGCGTTTGCCGCCGACCAGACGCCGACGGGGGGTGGCTTCGGCAGTGGCGGGAGTGGCTTCGGCAACGGTGGTCTCGGCGGGAGTTCCGTGGAGGCGGGGCAGGGTGGATCTGCCGGCGCTTCGGGCAGTCAGACGGTGCAGCCGGATGGCTCCGGCCTTTCTTCTGACGATCGGGCGGTGGACCGGGCGCAGGCGATCGGCTCGGGCGCCAACGGCAATGGCGAGGCCGGTCAGGACGAGGCCGGTCAGGCGAACGGCACGGCGCTCGGCAAGCCCGCCGATAGTGACGGCGACGGCGAAGAGCCGCAGGCCGACAAGGCGGAAGCCGAGGCGACGGACGAGGATGCCGCAGAACCGCAGGCGATGACGGCGATGGCGGCGGCGGCAACCAGCCAGGAAGCACCGGCGGTCAACGCGCCGGAAAGGCCATCGGTGCCGGAGATCGGCGGCAACGGCTTCTTCACCCAGAAGATCGCCATCGACGTGCCTGCCTTTCGCGGCCTGGAGCCGAAGATCGCGCTTTCCTACAGTTCTGCCCGCAAGACGAGGCTCGGCGGCCTTTACCAGGGCTGGCTGGGCTATGCCTGGGGGCTCGACGGTTTCGACGTGATCGAGCGGGCAAGTCCGGGTTATGGCTATCCCTATTTCGATGCCAATGACGTCTATCTGCTGAACGGCGAGGAACTGGTGGCCTGCGCCGAGGGCATGGTGGCGGCCTCGTGTACGGCCGGCGGCACGCATGTGACGGAGAACGAGAACTTCAAGCGGGTGAGCTTCGACGCGGCGGCCAACACCTGGACGGTGACCGACCGGGACGGGACGGTGTCGCTGTTCAAGTCGGTGATGGCGATTGCCGGCACCAGCCCGGCCTCGGGCACGACGGACTACAAGCTGCAGCACGACGGCCGCTATCTTCTGACCCAGGTGAAGGACACCAACGGGCAGGTCGTCAATTACGGCTATAGCTGCCCGGACCTGCCTGGCTGCTATGCCAAGTCGATCAGCTATTCGGGTGCGGGGATCACGTTCTATTACGAGGACCGCCCGGACTTCCCCGTCATGGCGAACGGGTTTTTCAAAGCAAGGGTTTGTCGGCGACAGTGTTGAGAAGCGTTTCCAGCTCCTGAATGCTTGTCATGACGGACTCAAATTCAGGCGGCGTTCCAAATATCATGGCAGACATTCGTGCGTAGTCGGCTCTTAGTTTCTCGCGCATCTCGGGCGTTGGCGCCAACCGAAAACTACCGGGCACGGCTCGATCATATCGATGGTCCGGTGCGCGAAACATTAGCTCTTTATGCCGGCGGCAAGCCTCGGCGAGGTCAAGCATCGATGCAATGGCCTTGCCGTAGTCGGGATTCGTCCAAATTTGATGAACATCGTAGTAGTGGCGCGAGTATCGATTGAGGTCTGGAACTTTCAGCTCAGGACTATCCTGCATGCTTCGTTTTTCCGTCATCTCCGTCATCGCGTGAAGGATCAGAACTTTCTCCCAAAAAGTGCGCTCCGGCTTGACGGTCGTTACATTCTGGACCGTCAGGTCAGTGCCCTTTCGCATTTCCGAGGCAACGTATGGAATGATCTCTCGCTTCTCGGCCGGAACCGGATCCGGGCGTGCCCCGCCTTCGATTCGCACCGCCGCCTCGACATAGCCGCCGCTCGTGTCAAAGACGCTTCTGTATCCCAGAACCAGTACGTCGAGCGCCTCCTTCTTCCGGTAGAGATCGTACCCGAAGGCGAGCGAGAAATGTCCCGTTTGTCCGATCTGTCCCTCGACCGTGGCGATTTCCTCATCGAGCAAACGCTTGAGCGGCCCGGACATATAATGCCGTGCAGCCTCGTCCACCTGCTCGGCCAGAGCCTTCTGTTGCTGATTGACGGAGGGGAGCGCTGCGATATCGGCCTCGAGCGGAACTTTTAGATCCGCCTTGTAGATGCCGATGTCAATGTCTTCGGAAAAACGCTGGATCAGGCCATATGCTTTGCTGAGGCTGGTGCCGCCCTTAAAATAGAGGCCAAGAGCACCGTCCCTCCGTCGGTTGAACAGGAAGTCGAGCACCCAGCAGACGTAGAGATCCTTCTCGATATTCTCGGCCCGCGTCTCCAGATCGGACGCAGCGGCGGAGAATAGTGCTCTCTGTTCGTCAGCGCTTGAGCGAAGGACATCAACGAAACCCTGGCGCATGTTCATCCTTTCCGTCGTGGCCCAGCGGAGTGCCTTCCTCCTCCGGGGGCGGCGGATCGGCGGTTATGGTCTCCACAGCCTGGTACATCCAGGCTGGGATGGCGTGGATGTTTTCGCGCAGATCCTCGACAATCGGCTGCCTGTGGGGGCTTCGTGCCACGTAGCGGACGATAGCATCGACAACTGCCTCCAGATTGGAGCGCTCGTCGCGAAACCAATGGAGGGCCTGGATCACTCGCATTGCCGGCCGGCCCGCCCAAAAAGCGGTCTTCGCCGAAATGCGCTTGAAGTCCAAGATGTAGATAACCGGCTTCGTGGCCTCGGCATCGCCGGCATTGGCCTCGATCTCTATGGTTCGGGGATATGTGTCCGCATAGATTGTCGACCTGGCGGGGACGGCCGTCGTCAGGCCAAGATCATTGGCAGCCGTCATGCCATCAACGCAAACACGAAGCTTGTCACGTCGTGCGATGGCATCGATGAATGAGGCGCGTGGCGGAAACACCATCTTGCCGGTCAGTTGGCTAATAGCTGGCTTGTCGTAAAGACCACGATGAGGGCGGCGGATGTCGCCGCGATTGGTCAACCTCTGCAGGGCCTTTTCGACGGCATTGGGCGTTGCGATGTCGAGAAAATCGGAACGCGACCAAACGCCCGAAGGCGCCGCACCGGCAATCCTTTGGTGAATGCGTTCCAGAGTGTCCGATGTGGGATCCGGCATAACTATCCTACCTTGTGACCGAAGATTATATACAAAATTTGGTCACTTGCTGCAACCGTCGCTTTAATGACCAATTTTTATATCTAAACATTGGTCAGTAGAATGATTGCTCACGCTTTCATACAGTGCTTTGGCATCGTAAAGTTAACGGAACTTGGATTGCGGTGTGCGATGTTTGGCCATGACAGACCGTGATTCGCTTTATCACCGCCATCGCTTTGCCGCCGAAATCATCGCCCACGCCGTATGGCTCTATTTCCGCTTCCCATTGAGCTTGCGAATGGTCGAGGACATGCTGGCCGCCCGCGGCATCTTCGTCTCGCATCAGACAGTCCGGCTTTGGGCAGAGAAGTTTGGTCGCGCCTTCGCCAACGACATCCACAGACGCACGGCCGGCCGGCTCGGCGACAAATGGCACCTCGACGAGATCGTCGTTTCGATCAGCGGCCAGAAACACTGGTTGTGGCGCGCAGTTGATCAAGATGGTTTTGTCCTGGATGCTCTGGTACAAAGCCGCCGCAATGCCAAGCCTGCCAAGCGCCTGATGCGTAAGCTGTTGAAGGGCAAAGGTCGAGCGCCGAGGGTGATGATCACCGACAAGCTTCGATCCTATGACGCTGCAAGACGAGAGATCATGCCAAGCGTAGAGCATCGTTCCCACAAAGGGTTGAACAATCGGGCGGAAAATTCCCATCAGCCGATTCGACGACGAGAGAGGATCATGAAGCGGTTCAAATCACTACGACATTTGCAACGCTTCGTTTCAATCCACGATCCGATTGCCAACCTGTTCCACATCCCGCGCCACGACATGACCTCCAACCATCATCGCGAACTTCGTTCAGCAGCAATGGACATGTGGGCGCAGATCGCTCGGATTTGATCGACAGCCCCAAGTAGAAGTGCCTTCAATCGCCCGATCGACGTTAAGTTTACAGTGCCCGAACCATAGATATGAAACCGAAACCCTTGTGGAGTACCTCGGACGCAAGATGAGGAGCATGGCAATGGGCAGAAAGCTCAAGCTGTATCTATTCGCTGGCCTGCTTGCCGGGCTAGCCTATGCCGCGTATCGGCCATTACCCATGCTGGCATCGATACTATTCACCTCCGGCTGCGATCAGGCAGAGTTCGAAGCCCGCGTAAAACGGGATCTGGCCGCCGGTCGGGCATGGGCACCAGGTGAAATGCCGACGGTTGACGAAGAACGTGCCTTGATTGCGCGTCTACAAAAGCAGGCGCAGCAAACGGGCGACTATGAGTCTGCCTGCCGCGCACTGACCGAGTGGGACGATGACCACACCGAACGTGGGAGTCATTAAGCCGAATCCCCATTACGCACGCCACAACCCGCTGAACTGAGACGCGATCAGCGCCAGCGCGGCGTCGACATCCGTCAGCACCTCGATCCCCTGAGCATAGGTGGAACTCCGGCTTTGTAGCCTCAGATGATGCTCCGTAGCGGATTCAATGGTCTCAATCCTCATCTTTCGGATCGATGGAGACATCCTCCACCTCGAAGTCCTCGTCCAATTGCACGCGGATCCAACTGTCAGGAAACTGCATCGGGGCCGCAAAGGATAGGAGAGTGGCGTCAGCAAAAACGACCACTGAACGAACGGCCAAATCGTCACGCAGATCCGTGGTCTCGATCACATTCTCGCCACCGACAGCGCCCTCGATCTCTTCGGCGATGCCATCGATGATCCGCCGCCAAACTTGAAAGCTCACCTCAAGAACCCGTTCGATGGCAGCGACGAGCGCTCCGGCATCTATTCCCGACCTGTCTTCCAGTTCAGGGTCCACGTTGACGTTGACATGAGCGCCAGTTGCCAAAAGGCGCGCCGTACCGAAGATAAAACCGTCGCCAATCTGCGGGCCGAGCATAACTTTGCTCGCAGCGATTGCATCTCGAAGTTGTTCGATCGGTCCCATCGCTACCTCAGCCTTGTTGATTCTGCCGGTACTCCGGCAGCGGGCTCCTGTATAGGAGCCGTTGGACGCGGTCGAGTCGTCGATTCGACGCCAAAGTCTGGCACTGGCGTGCTGATGATGAGTAGACCTTGCAATCCTCCTATCGATCAGAGTGCGCCGGCCTTATCTTTGCTGACGTGCTATCAATCGTGTCAATCGAACTTGGTGCATGATTGCCGACGCCATCTCTGCATCGGCTGGGGTGTGCCAGCTGCCTCTCCACCCGTTGCCTCATTCTTTGAAATCGGCCATAGAAGGATCGACAGCGCTGGGAGATTTGTGATTCGGCCAGATCATTTCCTGTATAAAGCGATCACAAGCAATAATTCCGGTAGCACGGCGATCAAACCGTGCCATCGTCCGAGAGAAAAATGAGATCGTTACTGCTTGCTTTGGTGATGGTGATCGCTTCAAGCAGCGGAGCTGTCCACGCGCAGCCTTCGACGCAAGACCCATCCCCGCCAGCCTGCGTCAAGGATAGCAACGTCGACAGTTGCTGGAGCGCCGGTGTCGCGGCCGAAAAGCGGAACGATGCTGCCGCTGCCCTGGCAAATTATGAACGCTCCTGCGCGGCCGGTTTTCAGATGGGCGGCTGTTACGAGGCCGGCAAAATCTATTTCCTCGATCCCGCCCGTCGGAACTACGGCATCGCGAAGGATCGGATGACCCTGGTCTGCGACTCCGATGATGCCGGGATAGGCCCCTATGCCTGCAAATATCTGGGCATCATCTATCGCAATGGTCTGACAGCGAAGCCGCAGGTCGATCTGGCGTTCCGGCCCCTGTCACGCTCCTGCTTCCTGCATAATACCGAACCGTTCATCGATGGAAACGGCTGCGAGATCCTGGCCGAAAGCCTCCCCACTGCTGACGACATGGGGCTTTCGGACGCGGCATGGCAACGCGACTATATCGCCTATCTGGCCTATGCGATGGGCTGCACCGACGACACGCCAGCGCTGTGCACCAAAGCGCGCGATAGGTATCGTCGAGCGATCGCGGCATCGGCGAGCTGGCCCGCCCGCTGCGTGGAGGAGCTGGAGCGGAGCCCGTTCCCCGGGACCTGCGACGCCGTGGCAGACCCGGGCATGAGCGCCCAGTTCGAGCAGCGGCAGAAGCTGCGCCGCACGCTCGTGCGCATGTTCCGCAATGCCACGGAGAATCCGCCGTCCGACGGATGACGCCGACGCGGCAACCGGATGGAAACCCGAATTCGTGGCCAGAGGCGAACTCAGGCCGCTACGCGATCCGAAAACCGCCGATCCGGACGAAGAACCTTAAAATCCTTATGTAGGTTTTCTGTTCCATTGCTACTCAGACCCCAGATCGTGATGCATCTGCGACATTCATTAGCAATCACGCAAAATGAGGCCGAATTCTCAGCGCTCGGTCGGCGTTACATTGAACTGCATCGCAAAGGCGTGGCGGAATTCAGCGACCAGTGAACACTGGGCATGCTTTTGAAAGCCTATCTGCGCAGCCAAGAGCGGGCGGACGATCCGCTGACACTGAGCGTGAGGGCATGTTCCTGCATCCGCCATATCTGCCGAGCCCTTGATGCCAGATAAGCGTCACGACATAATTCACGTGCGATTTCTCGGCATTAAATACTTGCAATGGCGCGACATGTTTGACTTGTTTTGAGTTGCATCATATACTTGTAGTCGCGCAGCATAAAAAACTTGGTATGAAGCAATGGCCGCACCGAACGAAAAGCTCGCCAACTCCCTGGGCGTCTTGCAGGAGCTGCAAAGTGGGGGGCAGCGAATCTTTAAATCCAGCGAGTTTAGCCGTGCCCATCGTGAGCGGCTCTTGCAGCACGGGTTCCTGCGCGATGTCATCAAGGGTTGGCTTATGTCGACCGGGCCGCAGGCCCTGCCGGGGGACACGACACCCTGGTATGCGTCCTTCTGGGAGTTCTGTGCGCGCTATTGCCACGACCGGTTCGGGAACAACTGGTTCCTGTCACCGGAGCAGTCGCTCCTGCTGCACGCGGAAGCGACCGCGATCCCGCCGCAGGTCATCGTCAACAGCCCCAAAGGAACCAATAACTATCTGCAACTTCTCTTCGGCATCTCGCTTTACGATCTCAAGGTCAAGGAGATGCCTGCGCCCGAAGACATGGCGGAGAAAAATGGCCTGCGTGTCTACGCGCCGGATGCAGCTCTCGTCAAAGTGCCGGAAGGCTTCTTTCGGCGCACACCCATCGAAGCACAGGTCGTGCTGGCAGCCGTGCGTGACGTGTCCGGTATCCTGGGCCGGTTGCTTGATGGCGGGCATTCCGCCGTCGCGGGGCGCATCGCCGGGGCATTCCGCCGCGTGGGCCGCACCGGCTTTGCGGATGAGATCGTCAAAACCATGAAAAGCGCAGACTACGACGTTCGCGAAAGCGATCCTTTTGCCGAGCAGCCATATGTGCCCGCCATCATCACCGGCGTGCCACCCATCGTGGCCCGGCTTAACGCCATCTGGGAAAGCCAGCGCACGCCTGTCATGGAAATATTTCCCAAAGCGCCAAGGCTGCCCGCAGACAAAAGCAGCTACATGAAGTTCGTGGAAGACATCTACCAAAGTGATGCTTACCACTCGCTCTCGATCGAAGGCTATAGCGTAACGCCCGAACTCATCGACCGTGTGCGGCAAGGTGGATGGACCCCTGAGATCGATGAAAAGGATAGGCAAAGCCGCGATGCGCTCGCCGCGCGCGGCTACTGGCAGGCCTTCCAGAAAGTGAAGGATTCCGTGGCCGCTATTCTCGATGGCACGCCTCCTGGAGCGCTCGTACACGAGCAGCACCGGGATTGGTATCGCGAACTTTTCGGTCCGTCCGTGGCCGCGGGCATTCTCAAGCCAAGCGCCCTTGCCGGGTATCGCAATCATTCGGTTTACTTGCGCGGATCATGGCATGTGCCGCCGCGCGCAGAGGCGGTGCCGGAGGGCATGGATGCGCTCTTTGATCTGCTGGAGAAGGAGACCGAACCTACCGTGCGCGCAGTGCTGGGGCATTGGCTTATCGGCTACGTCCACCCTTATCCTGATGGCAACGGACGTATCGCGCGATTCTTAATGAACGCGATGCTGGCGTCGGGCGGCTACGCCTGGACGGTTGTGCCGGTGGAGGATCGTGACCGGTATCTCGCCGGTCTTGAGCGGGCCAGCGTCGATATGGACGTTCGCCCGTTTGCGGGCTTTCTGGCCGAGCGCGTGCAGTGGTCGATGGAAAAAGCGGCGGAGGATGCGAGATAGTTTGCGTAATTATCTCCTTAGTTCCTTTTTTCTCCCCAACTCACTTTGATTTTCTCAATCCTCCATCACTGCTGGCTGAGGGGGTGGGATGAGCGAGATTCTCACTGTTCGTAAGATCGCAACGCTTCTCAAAATCAATGAGAAGACAGCCTGCAAACTCGTCAAGTGAGGGGAAGATACCCGTCTTCAAGGTTGGCGGCTCGTGGCGGTTTGAAGCGGTGAAATCGAACGCTGGATAAAGCAGCGTTCAGCGCGGAACGACAGCGGCCAAAGTTCGCACGACTAGGGTTAGTCGGGCGCGAAGGCGATCGGAAAGGACGATGGCTATATTGTCTCGGAGTGACAACAACTTGTGGCTGTCGGCGTGGGCTCCATAAGCTGTTGCGGGTTATAATATTTTGATGACCCCCTGATTTTTGGGGATGCGATGTTGGGGGGCGGGATCTTCTAGGATGGGTTGTGTTTTGATTGCGTTCTGATTCGCGTCGAGGGGGCTCATGCGACATAGTCGGGTAAGGTTTGTGGCTTTGGCCGCCACGGTATCGCTTTGCGTTTTGTCGGGTGGTGTGACGGGGGCGGCGGTCCTGGATGGCATGTTCGGCGGGGTTGCTCATGCAGCCGAACAGGGGCTGGCGAGTGGTGGCAACGGCTTCTTTACCCAGAAGATCGGCATCGACGTGCCTGCCTTCCGCGGCCTGGAGCCGAAGATCGCGTTTTCCTACAGTTCTGCCCGCAAGACGAGGCTCGGCGGGCTTTACCAGGGCTGGCTGGGTTATGCCTGGGGGCTCGATGGTTTCGACGTGATCGAGCGGGCAAGTCCGGGCGTAGCCTGCCGGGGTCTGATATCCGAGGGATGGGTGCGGCCGGAAATGATGATCATCGTCCGCCCATTGCGCGATGGCGCTCCGGGCGTAATCGAGGCCAAAGAACAGACTCTCGTTGAGTAGCTCATCGCGCATGCGCCCGTTGAAACTCTCGACATAGGCGTTCTGCGTTGGCTTTACCGGCACGATGTAATGCCACTCGACCTTGTGATCCTTCGGCCAGGCAAGGATGGCATTCGAGGTGAGTTCGGTGCCGTTATCGGAGACAATCATTCCGGGCTTGCCACGCCGCTCGATCAGCGTCGTCAGTTCGCGGGCGACAAGACGGCCGGAGATCGAGGTGTCCGGGATCGCCGCCAGGCATTCGCGCGTCACGTCATCGGCGACATTGAGGACGCGAAAGCGTCTGCCGCAGGCGAACTGAGCACGGATTTGCGTACCCTTGTGCTACCGATTACGCATACACCTCCGTCAGACGCAGGTTCGCCGTACGTCCTAAACGCCCAATCCAAGTCGGCGAAAACCCACCTAAATAGGTGGGTTCCAGGGAACAATGGTCAAACGTGACGTTGGCGGAAGAACGCTCCGGCTGCCACAAGTAGCCAGCCGAGGATCATCGTCGTTCCGCCGGTTGGCGCTGCCATCACAAACAGCCGGTCGCCAAGAAAATGCCGGGAGACGAGATCGCTGGCGAAAATGATCGTTCCCAATCCCAGAACCAGTGCGGCAAGCGTGGCGGTACGAAAGAATTTCTGGCCAAGATAAAGTCCCAACAGGACCGGTGCGTGCGCCAGGCACATGGTGGAGGCGGAACCCAGAAACAGCGTGTCGCCTGCGTGGCTTGCCGCTGCCGCCAGGGCGACGCCCATGGCTCCCATCATGCCGCTCACAAAGAGAATCAACGGCCGCAGATTGTCGAGTCTTTCCATCGGCCTATTCCCGGTTCTGCATGTGGAGGGCCAGGCGCTCGACCGGTGGCCAGATAATCTCGCGCAGCTTTTCGTTGTCGATCGTCTCGTCCAGCGCACGGCGGAAGCAGAGCATCCATTCGTCGCGCTCCTGAGGGCCGATTGCCGC
>NZ_JPYQ01000009.1:299657-325093 GCF_000757525.1 Rhizobium sp. YS-1r
GCGCACCGTCGTGTCGCCGCCGATCGCTTCATAAAGTGTGATGGTTTCGCCCGCCATGCCGTCTTCCCGGTCCTGTGTCTGATGGTGTTAGCGATACGGCATGATGACGGCAAGCGCCAAGGCGTCGCAGCCAAAGCCGTTGTTCATCTTGCCTTTCTTCTTAGGTGAGCAGCGATCTGCTCATGCCTCCGGTTCAATCGGGACCGGCATCCGTTTCTTTCGAATCGGGGTCTGGAAGCGAGCCTGTTCCTGGCGTCTTGTCTCGATCCGTCAGACGGTCTTTGGCATGTGGTCCAGCCGCCGGCTGCTTTGAGATCTCGGTCGATTTGTCGGCGTGCTCGACGGCTTCCTGCGCCTTCTTGTCTTCAGTCATGTCCTGTCCTTCGGCGTTTGGTATCGCCTGCTAAACGCTGGGGAAGGGGAAGAGTTCTGGAAAAGCTCCGTTTGCTGATATTCGGGAGCTGGGCGATGATTTTGCGGGTAAGGCCGGATCATCCTTGCACTGATGCTTCGCGTGGAGACTTCCTATTTCACGATGAGGACGGCAACTGTGGCATTCGTGACGACTTTCGCAGTCTGCTTTAGAGGATGACATGGCTGAAGCCGATACGTCCGCGAGAGGAAATGACGATCGGGGCACAGTCTTGGCCTCAAGAATGGCCGCTGCTGGAGAAATATGCGTCGGTGACGACGTCGGATGCGGTGTCTGCTTTGACCGTCGACTCAATGATGGGCATCACATTCGTACAGCTCGGATTGCGCCTTATCGCTCTTCGGCAAGGTTACGGTCAGCACCCCATTCTTGAAGCGGGCATCCACCTTGTCCTCCTTGATCTCAGAGCCTAGCGGGATGCGGCGCTCGAAGCGACCGTAATAGCGTTCGGAAAACTGACGGTCCTTGTCTTCCACCTCGGAACGCTTTTCTCCTTTCAACGTCGGCACGCCGTCATTGAGCAGGACCTCTATATCCTTCTGCTCAAGGCCAGGAACCTCGGCCGACACCTTGATCTCTTTGTCATTGTCTGAGATCTCCACGCTCGCCCAGGCACCGCCGAACGCGGAGGGTCGTCCAAAAGCCGGCAGACCGGAACCAAAACCACGGAAGGCGGCGTCGAATAGCCGGTTCACCTCACGATGCAGCGACAGAAACGGATCGCGATCATCATCACGGAAAAAACTGGGAACCCGGCTGCCGCCGTTGTCGTCCCAGGGAATCAGATCACGGACACTCATGGTTCGTCTCCTTTCCAATTCACTTCGACGGGATAAGCTCCTTTTGCGGCGCCAGGCGATGGCGCTTGGCGCCGCTTGCCAATGGCCCTGGCTCAGGCCGCCTGTTTGTCGGCCTCGATCTGTCTCGTCTCGGCCTTCGGTAGAGCCAGGCGGGGGCGTCCGAGCAGTTGGATGCGGTGGTGCTGTCCATTGCCCGGCTGATCGGCAGGCGCATGGCGCGCGAGGATTACGCGAAAGCCATGCGTGCCGCCAACGATAACAGCGCACGCGATAGGAAGGTCGATGCAGAGGAGGCAAATCAACCGCTGATGAATATGAATAAGGCAGCATGGAAGCGGGTTTTTACATTTGAACTCAGGCTGTCCATATGCTATCTAGAAGCGCGATCTAGAAAGGAGCGGTGCCATGGGCCTCAGCATCAAGACCGAGGAAGCTGACAGGCTGGCGCGTGAGTTGTCCCGCCTTACCGGTGAGACCATGACCGATGCCATCACCAAGGCCATGCGCGAACGGCTGGAGCGGCTGCGTGCCGAGCGGGAGGCGCAGGGTGACTATACGGCCCGCGTTGAGGCTTTCGTGCGTAAGCGTGCCCATCTGTTCGACCGTCGTCCCGTCACCAAGGAAGAATGGGATGAAGCCGTTGGAGACACGCCTGAGCAGTTGGGCTTGCCGAAATGATGGTGGTGGACAGTTCTGCCATCGTCGCCATTCTGTTCGATGAGCCGGAAGGCCCCGATTGCACCAAGGGGCTCGAAGGTGCGTCTGCCCGGCTGATTTCCGCTGTCAATTATGTGGAGACGGGTACGGTTCTGGCTGGTCGTCTCACTGGGGCGAGGCGGTCGAAGGCTATTGGAATTCTGGACGAGTTTCTTACCACGCTCGGCATCGACATCGCCCCGGTCGATGATCGTCTGGCCCGCGCGGCGATGAAGGCGAGGATCGAATACGGCCAGGGATTCGGCATGCGCGGCGGACTGAACTTTGCTGATTGCTTCGCCTACGCGCTGGCAAAACAGCATTCGGCCCCGTTGCTCTATATCGGCAACGATTTCGGCCTGACTGATATTCGCTCGGCGCTGGACGCTCCTGGCCCAAAGAACCGGAAGAAGTAGATGGCCGGGAAAGGGAGCGCAAAACCCGACATCCCGCGGCTCATGTGTGACGCTCAGCATGGTGAGTTCAGCGTCCTGCTGGCCGAGGCGCTGACCGCTAATGGCTAAAGAGATCAAGAATTTGGATAGCCGAGCCGCCAGGCTTTGCAGCCGCGAAAGTTAGAAAGCCCCTTTTCCCTCCTTGGCTAAATGCTTTTAAGAATTGAGTATAAATTGAAGCTGAACGTTTTCCCCCTCTACTCGCACCTCTGGCATTGGAGCGTTCGGCTGGGCATTCCATTCCTTATTTAATTGTACAAACGTCAGATCAGACTCAGGCTACCTTTGAGTGATACGGTTAGAAGCGTTTCACAAACTGAACCGCCGATAGCCTTATGACACGATTTTTGTACTTCCCACCGGGTGTTTGTCCGCATCAGGGACGATCCACGGTTTCGGAGCAACCGAGATGGCAGAAGACAGGAATAGAGGGCCAAAAACCAGCGTTGCGGCCTCTCCCATTTCCGAAGATTTGCATTTAAAATCAATGGTATAAGGAATGGTTTGAGCCGTTGCGGATTTGAACCCGCAACGCTGAAAATGTGGAAAAGACTTTACTTGTAGAAATATGTGGTCCAGCGCCATTTTTTGCAGTTGGTTTTTCCAAAACTTGAAAGTCGCAGAGGCTGATTTCTTCTGTCAGCAACTTACCAGCTGCTCCCCCCGCAGCTTGCTCTCACGAGAAATTCATAGGGTAGGAGCTGGAAGTCGGAGATCGGGCGATCGTCCTGAATCGACTGCAGGAGTGTCTGAGCTCCGAGAAAACCCATGCGCCGGCGCGGCACCGAAATGGTGGTTAGCGGTGGGCTGAAAGCTTCGCCGACGGGGTGGTTGTCGAAGCCGATGAATGCAATTTGCTGCGGTACGCTGATCCCCAGTTCCCTGGCTACCTGGATGGCTCCGAAGGCAAGCTCGTCGCTGGCGCACAGGATGGCATCGGGCAACTGACGCCTGTTGAGAATGTCACGCATGGCCTGGCGGCCAGCAACTATGTTGAAAGCAGGCAGATGCTGGAGGTCGATAATGCCGTCAAGCCCCGCTTGCCTCATCGCATTCCGATACCCTTGCGCACGCGCCGCGAAAATCGGGCTTTGTTCCGGCCCTCCCATATGCAGGATGCGTTTACGTCCGATGGACACGAAATACAGCGTCGCCTCCTGCGCCGCCTGCTGATTGTCGATGCCAATGAACGCAATTCCGGGGCTCAAGACCGGTCGCGATATCGCGACGATCCTCCGATTGTATTGCGGAAGCTCCCCCAGTTCGGATGGGAGGCGTCCGTTCAAAAGGATAAGGCCGTCAGCGGCACCCGTTATAAGTTGCCGGGCGAGGGCAAGTTCCCGTTCTTCATTGTCTTTCGTACTTCCGACAATGACACCGATATTGTGTTCCTCGAGAGCTTCTTCGATGCCGAGGATGACTTCGGGATGGGAGAAGGCGGCGATATTAGGAACGATGACAAGGATCTGATTGGCGCGCCGGGACCGAAGCATGCGCGCATTGTGGTTCGCGACATATCCGTTTTCCCGCGCGATATCTGTAATTCGCGCACGCGTTAGCGCCGTCACGGCCGACGATCCCGAGAGGGCACGGCTGACGGTCGAGGGATTAACGCCTGCAAGCTTTGCGATATCGACGATCGTGATGCTCGCCTTCGAGCTTGCCGGCTGGCTTTTCGATTTTGGAATGGTCACTGGCGATCAGAATCATTGCTCAAAACGAATTGAGCATTTTCTGGGAGCTGTTTGACACGTCACTCCGGTTCCTCCTGAATCGCGTCGACATAGGGCGCAATCACTAAGTCTGCGACGACAGAAGCAAATTTCGCCCGTTCATCGTGATTGAGGCCCTCATCGGTAATGATGCGGTTGATCCTTTCGATGGGGGTCGTCCGATAGATCGCCCTGCTTCCGAAACGGCTGCTGTCGATCAAGAGCGTCGTTTCCACGGAGGAATCGATCATGGCACGCTGAAGTTGCACTAACTCCAGTGACGTATCGCTGGCGCATTCCGTATCAATGGCCTGCGAAGACAGGAAAAGATGATCGCACCGCAACTCCCGAACGAAGTTGATTGCCGTTTCCCCCAGCAGGGAATAAGCGCCAGGGCGACAGATTCCGCCGGGCACGACAAGCTTGATATGAGGCTTGTTGACCAGCACGTCCGCGACGTGAACATCGTTCGTCACTACGGTCAACGGTGTCGTCAGTTCGGCGACGACATAGGCGAACTGATGCAGGGTCGAGCGGGAATCGATAAAGATGCTCTGTTCAGGCTGAAGGAGCTTCGCCGCGGCGACGGCGATGGCGCGCTTTTCCTCCACGGCAGTCTGGCGGGCCTCGTCGACGAGCTGCTCGAATGTCGTGCTGCGGCGAACACGCACGGCTCCGCCATGCGTCCTTCGCACAACGCCCTGCTGTGCAAGGAAATCGAGATCGCGGCGGATCGTCGAGATGGAGGTGTTGAGCCGCTTGGCGAGATCCTGGCTCGAGGCTACTTGATTGGACGAAAACCATTCCATGATTTTCTCGCGCCGCTCGGCGGGCAAAAAGTCTTCCGTTTGCGGTGTTTCCGTCTCAGTCAACAGCAAGCCCTTTCTCTTCGTCAAACCGGCCAGACCTTATAGAAACAGCCGCGAAACTGGAAGCAGGAGCCAGTCCATGTCCGCTTCCATTCGGCCGACCGCCCGGATTGTCGGGCGGCCGGACGAAGTGATGATCACAGGCTGATGTTGATGTATTCGGAACCGGCGGCGCCGACACCCTTGTAGGCGGTTACTTCGATTTCGACGCGGAAATCCGGACCGCCGAGTGGCGGGCAAGTCACGGGACTGCAGGGATCGATGCCGCGGAATTTTTCTCCGACAAAGGCCATCACCGAGGGAGCATCCGCAACATTCGGAATGACGACCCGCGAACGGACGACATCGGCCAGAGTAGCACCGACAGATGCAAGCGCGCCCTCGATGTTATGAAAGCACTGCTTGGCCTGTTCGACCGGGTCGGGTGACATCTCCCGGGTCTTGTAGTTACGGCCGGCCGTATTGGAAACAAAGACCCAGTTATCGACTGCAACGACGCGTGAATAGCTTTCCTTTTCCTCATAGAGGCTACCGGATTTGACTTTCGTTACTTTTACCACGGATGAGATCCTTCCTTTCAAGTGGGATTGGACGATCAGGCGGTTGCTGCCCGATAGATTTTCTGTTCGGCGCCATGGCCGTAGACGCGTTCGGCGAATTCGGGCGTGATGCGTTCTTCCTTGATATCGCGGCGGATTGCGTCCAGGGATCGGCCGGAAGGCGAACCGTAGCCGCCACCGCCAGGTGTCACCAGTTCGACTACCTGTCCGGTTCTCAGCTGCACCGTACCCGGCAGGTTTTGCTGGCCGTTGCCGAAATCGAAATGAGAACCAGTTGCCTGCAAGCCACCTTCAAGGCCCCAGGGATAGACCGCAAGCCGGCCACCCTCGACGCTGAAGCGGCAATCGGCTTCAATGCGGTAGACGCGTCTCAGGCCCATGCCGCCACGCCAGGTGCCGGCGCCTGCCGAACCATTGACGAGCTCATAACGCAGTAGCGTCAGCGGGTATTCCAGCTCGAGCGCTTCGACCGGCAAATTGGACGTGTTCGTCATATGAACGTGGACGCCGCTCAGCCCGTCGGCCGTCGGCCGTGCGCCGCCTCCACCGCCGATCGTCTCGAGATAGACCCAAAGCGAGCCGTCCTCGCGCGTGCCGGTAAAGAGCGCGCCAGTGCAGGCACCGTTGCCAGCCGCCGTGACCTTGCCGGGCAGCGCCTTGGCCAGAGCACCCTGGACGAGGTCGGCAACCCGCTGGCAGGCTGCAATACGCCCATCGACTGCTGCCGGATGTCTGCAATTGAGCAGCGAGCCGTGCGGCGCCTCGACGGTAATCGGGCGGGACAGGCCGGCGTTCGGCAGGATGGTGGGATCAATGACGGCCTTGACCGCGTAGTAGGAGGTGGCGAGCAGCGCAGTATAGATGACGTTCAGACCGGCGGGCACTTGCGGTGGGGCGTCGAAAGCAAGATGCATTGCGTCCCCCTTGACGGTGATGTCCACCTTTAATTCCATCACGTCGGAGAACTGGTTGCTGTCGAAATAGTCAGTGAAGCTGTAGGTGCCGTCGGGAATGGCGGCGATGCCGGCCCGCATTTTGCGCTCGGCATAATCCTGCAGGGCATCGCCGGCAGCCAGAACCTTGTCTGCTCCATATTTCGTGCAAAGGTCCTGCATGCGCTGGACGCAGAGCCGGTTGGCCGACATCTGGGCGCGCAAGTCCGAAAGCCGCTCATGGGGAACCTGACAGTTCAACAGGAACATGTCCTGCAGATCCTGCTGCAGCTCGCCCTCACGATAGAGCCGCACCGGAGGAATGCGCAGCCCTTCCTGGTATATATGCGCATGGCCGCGATCGGCGAAGTCAGCGTGATGGGCCGTGTTGACGGCCCATCCGACCATGGTATCGCCATGGAAGATGGGCTCGGCCAGAACAATATCGGGCAGGTGGGTCGCGCCACCCTCGTAGGCATCGTTTCCGATGAAGACGTCACCCGGCTTGATGTCCTTTGCCGCATAACGCTTGTTGATATGCGGAATGATGCCGATGAAGCTGCCAAGATGCATCGGGATATGCTCTGCCTGGCACAGGGTGTTGCCGTGCCGGTCGAAGAGTGCGGTCGAGCAATCGCGACGTTCCTTGATGTTGGTTGAATAGCTGGCACGAACCAGCGCTTCGCCCATCTCCTCCACGATCGATGTGAGCGCGCTGCCGATGACTTCTACCGTAATCGGGTCGATCTTGGTCATGCCCGGGTCTCCAGAATGAGGTTGAGGTAGGGATCGACCGTCGCCTGCATATCTGGAAGGATGACGGTGGTGGTATCCATCTGTTCGACGACCGCCGGTCCGTCGATGCGGTTGCCGGGTTTCAGCTTCTCGCGCGCGTAGACCGGGCAGGGCAGGAAGTCCTTGGCCTCGTCCATATAGACCTGGCGCGCTCCGATGACGGCCGCATCGCATGCCGGCCCGGCGTCCGGCCGCGGAGCGAACCGGGCCTTGTTGACGATGCCGGCGGCCTCGAGCCGCAAGGTCACGATCTGGATCGCCTCACCTTCGGCGATGAAGCCAAAACGTTGCAGATGCGCCTGTTCGAAGCCTTTGACCAAAGCTTGAAGGGTATCCCCGCCGACCGTGCCGGCAGGCACCGAAACCTGCAGTTCGTAATTCTGGCCAACATAACGCATGTCGGCAGTCCGGTTAACGACGCGGCGGCCGGGCTCGATGCCTTCCTGCCCGAACCAGGCTTCGGCCTGGGCTTCAAGCGTTTCGAAGCCGCCGATCATCGGCTCGACCGCGTTTTGATCCACTTTCATGAGGCGGGAGATGGCGAAGTCGGAACGCAGGTCGGTCAGAAGCAGGCCGAGTGCGCAAAGCGTGCCCGGGGTAAGCGGCACGATGATACGGCTCATGTCGAGCTCCTTGGCGAGCCGGGCAGCATGCAGCGGACCCGCGCCACCGAAGGCCATCAGCGCATAGTCGCGCGGGTCGTGGCCACGCTGCACGCTGATCAGGCGTATGGCCTTTGCCATGTTGGCTGTGACGACTGAGATGATGCCCTGCGCCGTCTCCATCAGTCCGAGACCCAACTGATCGGCAAGCCGTTGCACGGCCTCGATCGCGAGATCGCGCCTGACTTTCATCCGTCCGCCGAGGATTTCGACCGGATTGAGGGTTTGGAGCACGATGTTGGCATCGGTGACGGTCGCTTCTGTGTTTCCGCGTCCGTAGCAGACCGGGCCTGGGTCGGCGCCCGCCGAACGCGGGCCGACTTTCAACAATCCACCGCTGTCGACAAATGCGATCGAACCGCCGCCTGCTCCGACCGTATGGATGTCGAGCATGGGCGCCTTGATCGGATAGCCATGGACGTTCGCCTCGCCGGTCAGTTTGCAGACACCGCCCTGGAGAAGGGCCACGTCGCTTGACGTTCCGCCGACGTCGAAGGTGATGATGTTGTCGAAGCCGGCCATTCCTCCAACAGCCTGCGCGGCGACGACGCCTGTGCTCGGGCCGGAGAGGACGGTACGGACCGGAAGCTGCGCCGCCATGTCGAAACCAATGACGCCGCCGTTCGATTGCGTCAGCTGCGGAGCGACCGGTACGCCAAGTTCGGTCAGTCGCAGCTTGAGCCTGTCGATATATCGCTGCATGACAGGGCCGAGATAGGCGTTGACGACCGTCGTGGACATGCGCTCGTATTCGCGGAACTCCGGAGCCACCTCATGCGAAGCGCTGACGAACACATCGGGCATTTCCTCGCGAAGGATTTCGACGACCCGACGCTCATGTGCGGTGTTCAAGAAGCCGTAAAGGAAGCAAACGGCGATTGCCTTGACATCTTCGCCCGCGAGCTTGTGGATGGCGGCCCGGAGCTTTTCTTCGTCCAGCGACCGGTCAGTCGAACCGTCACTCTTGAGGCGTTCGGGAACCTCCTGCCGGCGGTCGCGGCTCACCAGGATTTCCGGCTTCTCGGCATTCATATCGTAAAGGCTCGGGCGCTTCTGGCGACCGATTTCCAGCAGGTCGCGGAACCCGTCGGTGGTGATAAGCCCCGTCTCGACACCCTTAAGTTCGATGAGAGCGTTGGTCGCGACTGTGGTTCCATGACCGAGGAAAGCCACATGTGCTGCCGTGCTGCCGACGGTCGCAAGTCCTTCCGACACGCCATTGGAGATGCCGCGGGAAGGGTCGTCCGGCGTTGACGGTACCTTCCAGATGTCGAGCTTGCCGGTCTCCTCGTCAAAGAGGCAGACGTCGGTAAACGTGCCTCCGGAGTCTACGCCAATTCTCAATGCCATTTCTTCACCCTCTTTGGCCAAGGTTATTCAGGAACGGATCAGGCCGCCTTGGTCTTCTTGAATCGATCGAAGCGGAAAGGAGCGGGATCGACACAGGGCTCAGCGCCGGTGACGATGTCGGCCATCAGCTTTCCGGCGCCGGGCCCGATACCGAACCCGTGTCCGGAGAAGCCGCTGGCAATGAAGAAGCCGGGAACGCCGCCGGCCGGACCGATGACCGGGACCGCGTCGGGGGTGACGTCGATGAGACCGGCCCAGCTCTGCGTTATGCGGCTGTTTGCGAAAGCAGGGAAAGCCTTTACCAGATGAGCAAGGCCCTCGCGGTTGAAGCGCTCGAAAGGCACGGGATCGAGGATACGCACCTGCTCGAAGGGCGAAACCTCGTCCGAGGCCCAGGAACGTGGGGTTCGCCATTCCTGAATGAAGCGGTTGCCGACGCGCAATTTCAGCTCTCGCCAGCTCTTGATCAGCGTGGGTACGAAGTCGGCAAAGAGACGGAAGCTGTCCGGGACGATTGGTGCGATATTGGCGTTGCGCATTGCAATCGAGAAACTACCGTCGAGCCGTTTGCGGAAGGAGAAATTATCCGCCCCGACCGGCATATCCGGCACCCCCTCCACCGCGGTCGCGCGTGCCACCGAGCCGAGGATCTTCAGCTGTGGAAAATCAATACCCATATTGCCGCTGAAGAGCCGCGACCAGGCGCCACCTGCCAGAATGACGGAGGAGCAGGCAATGGGCCCCCGCTCGGTGATCACGCCGCTGACGCGTCCTGCGGAGCGCTCGACAGCGCGAACGGCACAGCCCGTCAGCACATGGGCGCCGGCGCGGATGGCGCCGCGGGCGACGGCCGGAGCGGCCTTGAACGGTTCCGCCCGGCCGTCGGTGGACGTGTGCAGCGCGGCGGTGAAACGTCCGGTCACGCCGGGAAGATGCTGGCGCAGTTCTTCAGTGCGAAGCAACCGGGAATCGAGGCCGAAGTTGCGTGCATGCACCAGCCAGGCCTCGTATTCCGCTTCCTGGCGCGCATTACGACAAAGATAGGCAATACCCGTCTGCCGGAAACCTGTTTCTTCGCCGACGCGATTGTTCATGCCTTTCCACAGCGAAAGGCTTTCGATGGCGAGCGGCAGTTCGGATGGATCGCGGCCCATTTGACGCACCCAGCCCCAATTGCGGCCTGACTGCTCGCCGGCGATCAGGCCTTTTTCACAAAGGGCGACCGAAACGCCGCGCTCCGCAAGCTCCAGGGCCGTCGAAACCCCGACAATGCCGCCGCCGATGATGACGACATCCACCTTTGCCGGCAGGGTCTGCGTGGAAGAGACTGCATCAGGAATAATACGTGACATGGCTTTTTCCCGAGGACGCCGATCAAAGCATGTCTTCGAGCCGGCAGTTTACCAGCATCTCGGCCATGGCTGCATTGTTGGGAAGCTCGATCGCTGTGCGGACGAGGGAGGCCAGCGTTTCCGGCTGGATCATCTGGTCGGGTGTCACCTTGTTCGTGTAGGAACTCATTTCCGTGCGCACGAAGCTCGGGCATATGGCGGTTGCCCGCACACCTTTTTCCCAGGCGACGTGGCGCGTCGTATGAGTGAGGCCCATCACCGCGAACTTTGTCATGTTGTAGCCGACGAAGGCGTTCCTGACCCGCTTTCCGGACATCGAGGCGACGTTGATTATGCGGCCCGCACCGGTAGCCTCAAGGTGCGGCATGCAAAGCCGCGTCATGCGCAGTGGCGCCTTGACGTTGACCGCCCAAAGCCGGTCGAGCGCCTCGTCGTTGTCGTCCATGAGCGAAACGCGCTCGCCGAGGCCGGCATTGTTGACCAGGGCATCGATTCTTCCGAATTTCGCGACAGCCGCCGCCACCCAGGCTTCCGATGTTGCCGGATCGTAGGCATCGAACCGCGCATAGTGAAAGCGTTCGCTCTCTGGTCCGAACTTCGCTTCGAGCGTGCCGACGTCGCGGGCTCCGAGGCTGAGGCGGTAGCCATGTTCGGCAAGCTCGTTAGCGATCGCGAGGCCGATGCCGCGGCTCGCGCCGGAGATCAGCACCACGCGTGAGAGATTTTCGGACGTCATTTTCATCCCCTTGGCGCGGCCGGCAGGTCGCGCATTCGTTTGCATGAACGGTAAGGTGGCTTTTCATTTCTGGCAAGGCTGAATTTGGTAGAAACTCCAGAAAAGCTTCAAAATCTATCATATTTGAAGGCAATCTGGCAAAATACAAACGTATGCTTGACGTAGTTTGGCGCTTTATGCCTTAATGATGAAAATATGCGCCAGAAGCGCTCAAAAAACTACGGGAACTCGCTCTCCGGTGTGGGGAGCTCATCGCAAAATCGGATCGCGGTATGCCGGGTAGGGAAATACTGAAAATCGACAATCTTTCCGTCGCTTTCAGGACGGAGGCCGGGCTTCGTCCCGCAGTGAATGGCGTGTCCCTGTCGCTTGTCTCCGGCGAGATATTGGGACTTGTCGGGGAAAGCGGCAGCGGCAAGACAATCCTGTCGCTGGCCGCCATGGGACTGTTGCCGCAAAACGCGGTCGTAACCAGTGGTCGTGTGGAATTTGCCGGCGCAGATCTGCTCACAGTGCGGCCGGACGTCTTGCGCAAGCTGCGCGGCAAGCGGATTTCCATGATTTTCCAGGATCCGATGGCGTCGCTTGACCCGGTCTTTAGGTGCGGCGATCAGATCGTCGAAGCGATCTTGCTGCATGAGCGGATGACGAGGCGCCAAGCCAGGGAACGGGCGCTGGAACTGTTGCAGAAAGTGGGGATCGCGGATCCGGCGCGCTGCCTGCGCTCCTATCCTCATGAGCTGTCCGGTGGCCAATGCCAACGTGTGATGATCGCCATGGCGGTGGCCTGCAAGCCGGATGTCATCATTGCCGACGAGCCGACGACGGCACTGGACGTCACGGTCCAGAAACAGGTTCTCAACCTGCTGCGCGGCCTCAATCGGGAAATCGGCGCGGCAATTCTCCTCATCACGCACGATCTCGGCGTCATTTACGAGGTCGCCGACCGTGTTGCTGTGATCTACCACGGCGATCTTATGGAGGAGGCTGCCACGGCTGACCTCTTCGCTGCGCCTTGCAGCGACTACACCAAGGCGCTGATCGCCTCCATGCCGTCCGCGTCCGCGCCGCAAAGCCGTCTTCCGGTTATAACAAGAGATGGAAGTGGCATGATTTCCAGCTTGGCAGAGGCTCGGCCGGCAGCGAAACCGAAGCCTGCCATAGATGGGGCGTCCGAACCGCTGCTGCATATCCGGGACCTGACCAAGAGTTACTGGGTCCGCGACAATGCTCTTGCGACACCGCGGGCGTTTCGCGCCGTGGACAATGTCAGCCTTGCCATCCCGTCCCGTTCGACGCTCGGTCTCGTTGGTGAGTCTGGTTGTGGAAAATCGACGCTGTCCCGGCTCGTCATGCGGTTGATAGAACCAGATGACGGCGCCATCGAATTCGACGGTCGCAACCTCGTTTCGCTCGGCCGCGAGGAGATGCGCGCTGCTCGCCGCGACATGGCACTGGTGTTCCAGAACCCCTACGGATCGCTCAATCCCCGCCAGACGGTGACCGATCTCGTCGCAGCGCCGATCGATATTCATCAGGGCGGACGCGGTCGGGAGGCGGCGGTTGCCAAGCTCATGGATGCCGTCGGCCTGCCGCGAAATGCCATGAAACGCTATCCTCACGAATTCTCCGGCGGTCAACGCCAGCGCATCGTGATCGCCCGTGCGCTTGCACTCAAGCCGCGCCTTCTGATTTGCGACGAGGCCGTTTCGGCACTCGATGTGTCCGTTCAGGCGCAAGTCCTGAACCTGTTGCAGGATCTGCAGGACGAATTCGACCTGACCTATCTCTTCATTTCTCACGACATGTCAGTCGTTCGCCATGTCAGCGATATGATCGCGGTGATGCAGAAAGGGCGGATCGTCGAAGCAGGCCCCGCGGGCGAGGTCTTCGACAACCCGAAAGCGGAATACACACGGACGCTTCTCAGCGCGGTGCCGAAGATCGGCAACGCAGATCCGATAGCCCTGGAGGCGCGTTGATGCAGACCCTTTCGACATTCGTCATCGTCGTGGGAGCAAGGCTGGCGACCGCGCTGGTGCAGCTCTGGGTCATCGCGACACTTGTGTTCTCCATCATGTACATCATGCCGGGCGATCCGGTTCTCCTGCTGCTCGGTCCTGAGAGCCATCCGTCGCCAGAGGCGGTCGCGGCCCTGCGGCGGCAGCTCGGTCTCGATCAGCCGGTATTGTCGCAATATCTCAAATGGCTCGGCAATGCCGCCGTCGGTGATCTCGGTAAATCCCTCGACGGTTATCCGGTGATCGAATATGTGACGGCGAGCCTTCCGAAGACCATGGAACTCGCCAGTGCGGCGATCCTGGTGGCAGCCATCATGGGTGTGCCGGTCGGTATTGCCGCGGCCCTGAGGCGAGGGCGATTTCTCGATGGTCTGCTGACGTCGCTTTCGACGCTCGGTATCTCCGTGCCGGTCTATATTCTCGGATCGCTGCTGATCCTGCTGGTCAGCCTTAAGCTCGGGTGGCTTCCTTCCAGTGGCTACACCGATATTTCCCGAAACGCCTTTCTGCACTTCCAGAAGCTGACGCTGCCGGCGGTGACCCTCGGGCTGGGGCTGGCCGCCTCGATTGCCCGCATGACACGCTCGTCCATGCTGGAAATCCTGAGCCGCGACTTCGTGCGGTCCCTGCGGGCCAGGGGCATGCGCGAGCGTCGCGTCATCTGGTTACACGTCCTGCGCAATGCGGCAATTCCGATCGTGACGATCGTTGGCCTGCAGCTTGGCAACCTGATGGGTGGGACGGTGCTGGTCGAGGCCCTCTTCAACTGGCCGGGGCTGAGTACGCTGCTCGTCACCGCCGTCTCAAACCGCAACTACCCTCTGGTTCAGGGCAGTATTGTGACGATTGCGGCGCTGTTCATCCTCATCAATCTGTGCGTCGACATCCTCTACAGCCTGCTCGATCCACGCATCCGCCGGAAACGCGCATGAAGACGTTCCTTCCTTTCCGCCATCCGCTCGTTCTCGTGAGCCTGCTCGTGGTGACGACGGTTCTCGGCATCGCGCTGGTGGGGCCGGTCATTGCTCCGCATGATCCGCTTGCGATCAACCAGAACGCTGTCAATCAGGCGAGTTCGACGCAGTATCTGCTCGGCACTGACGAATTTGGCCGAGACATCCTTTCTCGCCTCCTGGTGGGAATCCGCCCGACCATCCTGGTGGCGGTCATTTCTACCCTCATCGCCGCAGTCGGCGGTACGGCTTTTGGTATCATCGGTGCCTACAGCCGGCCGGTCCTGGCGTTCTTCGTCATGCGCGCCGTCGATATCATGCTGAGCTTCCCGGCGATCCTGCTGGCACTTCTCGCCGTCGGCTTCTGGCGGAGCGGGATCGCGAGCCTCAGCGTCGTCATCGGCATCATCTTTATCCCGCAATTTGCGCGCGTCGCTCAGTCGGCCACCCTGCAGGTCATTCGGCAGGAATTCGTCGAGGCGGAGCATGCTATGGGCGCGCGTTATCTGCGGGTCGTTTTCAAGGCCATCTTGCCGAATATCCTTTCTCCACTGGTCGTCCAGGGAACCTTGACGATCGCCGCGGCGATCCTGCTCGAATCCGGCCTGAGCTTTCTCGGTCTCGGGATCGTGCCTCCGGAGCCCTCCTGGGGGCAAATGATCGGAACAGCGCGCGGTTATCTCAACCAGAACCCAATGTACGTGGTCTGGCCCTCCGTGTGCCTCGCATTCACGGTTCTCGCCATCAACATCCTCGGAGATGCGCTTCGCGATCATCTCGATCCGAGGCTGCGTGAAAACTGACAATCTTCAACAAGGAAAGGGAACAGCATGAAGAGAATTCTCCAAATGGCTCTTGCTGCAGGTCTTCTCGGCCTGATGACCACGACGGCCCTGGCGGGCGGCACCCTCTATTTTGGGCTTTCGGCAGAACCGTCGACGCTCGACACGATCATCCAGCCAGGCACGGCGGGCCGTACGGTCAAACTCGCCATGCATCGCGGTCTCGTCAACTATGGGATCGATGGCAAGATATCGCCCGAGCTTGCCGAGAACTACGAGATCAGCCCTGACGCCAAGGAATATACCTTCCACCTGCGTGACGCGAAGTTCCATGACGGTTCTCCGGTCACGGCTGCGGACGTCAAGGCCTCGTTGGAGCGGATTCTCGATCCCAAGGGCAAAGGAGCTTTCCGCAACGAGCTTTCGATCATCTCCGGCATCGATACGCCGGACGTCAAGACGGTGAAGCTGAAGCTGTCCCAGCCCTCCGTGTCACTGATGGGCTATCTGGCACTGCCGGAATCCGTGATCGTTCCGGCCGCGTGGCTTGCCAAGAACGCGGACAATGCCACGGCTTCGCCAATAGGCGCGGGGCCGTTCCAATTCGTCAACTGGACCCGAGGCCGCGAAATCGTGGTCAAGAAGTTTCCCGGCTACTACAAGCAGGGCAAGCCTGATCTCGACGAAGTCCACTACGTCTTTTACGGCGACGAGAACACGCGTGTAAACGCGCTGAAATCGGGGGACGTCGATATCATCGAATATGTGCCGGCCAAGGACGCCACAGCCTTGGAGAAAGGGCCTGACACCGAGCTCCTGACCATGAACGGCCCCTTCATGGGGCTCCAGTTCAACACCAAGTTTGAGCCGTTCTCCAAGCCCGAGGTGCGTCAGGCTATCGCCTATGCCGTCGATCGCAGCGTCATCATCAACACGGCTTTCAACGGGCTGGGCACACCGATCTACGGTATCGCTATTCCGGAAGGCTATATGGGCTATTCCGCCGAGAAGGCTAACTACTTCTCCCATGATATCGACAAGGCCAAGGCACTGCTGAAGAAGGCGGGCTATCCGAACGGCTTCGAAGCACGGCTTCTCGCTTCGTCCCAATACAGCTTCCATCAGAACACTGCGATCGCGATCCAGTCGGAACTCGCTAAGATCGGTATCAAGCTGACGCTCGACCTGCCCGACTGGGCAAGCCGCATGGCGAAGGCAAATGCCGGCGATTACGATTTTGCCGTGCTCGGCAGCCTGGGGGAAATCACCGACGCCGACTGGCTCAGCAACTACTATTATGGCGGGGACAAGCTGGTGCGCACCAACAACTCGCCGTATTTCGACGATCCGCAGATCAACGAAATTCTCGACAAGGGCAGGGCCACAGTCAACTCTGCGGAACGAGAGAAGATCTATGGTGCTTTTGTCGATCGCGCATTGGAACTTTCGCCGCTCGTGTTCTTCATGTGGCGGCACCAAGACTATGCTGTCCGCAAGGGTGTGACCGGCTTCACCAATATGCCTGGCTTCCTGACCTTCCAGTCCGGCTTCAGCATCGAGAATACCAAGATCGAGTGAGCATGCCGGTATGGCGCTTGCGTAAAGTGAGGCTGGGATGCCGGCCTCACTACGTAGGCGCTTGCCGGAACAACGATCCTCTACGATTTAGATGCCGTTGGGCCGGCGTCTCATGAGTAGCCAGTTTGATGGCTGTCCCTCAGAATGATGATGTTTGGGAACGAGGTCCGAGCGATCGGCGTCAAGCATCACGAGAGGAACAGCCATGGAGTATTATGCAGGAATCGATGTTTCGCTGAAAGCGAGCAGCGCGTGCGTGGTCGAGGCGACAGGCAAGTTGGTTCGCGAGGTCAAGGTAGTCAGCGAGCCGGAATGCCTGGTCGGGTATTTTGCTCAACTGGACTTTCCGGTAGAGCGCATCGGTCTTGAAGCGGGGCCGTTGTCCCAACGGCTACACGCGGCTCTGGTTGCTGCGGGTGATGAGGTGGTGTTGGAGACGGGTACGGTTCTGGCTGGTCGTCTCACTGGGGCGAGGCGGTCGAAGGCTATTGGAATTCTGGACGAGTTTCTTACCACGCTCGGCATCGACATCGCCCCGGTCGATGATCGTCTGGCCCGCGCGGCGATGAAGGCGAGGATCGAATACGGCCAGGGATTCGGCATGCGCGGCGGACTGAACTTTGCTGATTGCTTCGCCTACGCGCTGGCAAAACAGCATTCGGCCCCGTTGCTCTATATCGGCAACGATTTCGGCCTGACTGATATTCGCTCGGCGCTGGACGCTCCTAGCCCAAAGAACCGGCAGAAGTAGATGGCCGGGAAAGGGAGCGCAAAACCCGACATCCCGCGGCTCATGCGTGACGCTCAGCATGGTGAGTTCAGCGTCCTGCTGCCGAGGCGCTGGACCGGATCAGCCGCGATCAGGCCGATGTCGCCACGCTCTACAAGCAGTTGAAGTTCGCGGGCGTCACCATTCCGACTTTTCGATTGATTCAAGTGTTTGCGGCCGGACTCCAAAGAAGACAATAGGTTAATACGCCGCTGCCGATAAATCGCGATTTACCTGGGTACCTTTCAGGGGTGTTGGGTTTCCTTCTCATCTGCGGCAAGAAGATGGGCTTGTCGCATTCCTATTTACGCGGAAGGAGGCTACCGGGTGAGCGGTCCATATCTTTTGAAGGCGCGATATCTGAACAGATAGGGTTTCGTCCTCGTTAATGAACCTCTTGAAAATTGCTGTCATTCTACATATTTTGATATCAAAGCCATCATTTCTATGGAGGTGATATCAATGCCGGCAGTCACCATTCGAAACCTTTCTGACGAAACACATCGTGCTCTGCGGCTGCGAGCGGCTCATCATGGCCGAAGCACCGAGGCCGAGATCCGTGACATTATTGAAGCCGCTGTTCGTCCCCCCGAACGTGTTAAGCTTGGCTCTTTACTGGCGGCTATTGGTCGTGATGCCGAGCTTTCCGACAGCGACGTTGAGGCCCTGCAGAAAAGTCGCGACAAAACGCCTGCTGAACCGATGACCTTCGAATGATCTTGCTGGACACCAACGTTATATCCGAGCCTTGGAAACCGGTTCCTGACGCGGCAGTGATCGACTGGTTGGACGCCCAAGCTATCGAAACGCTGTTCCTCTCCGCAATAACGATTGCTGAACTTCGCTTCGGGATTGCTGCTATGCCTTCAGGGAGACGGCAAACTATCCTCCGCGACCGCCTTGAGGGCGAAGTGCTGCCCCACTTTTCCGAGCGCATCCTGCCCTTCGATCTGGCGACTTCTCAGTTTTATTCGGAACTGATGGCATGCGCTCGAGTATCTGGGAAGGCGATCGGCACAGCTGATGGCTACATTGCAGCCTCAGCGGCAGCAAACGGCCTCGCGGTCGCAACTCGCGACACAAGCCCGTTCGCGGCTGCTGGGTTGAAGGTGATCAATCCCTGGTCCAGATAACGACAGTGCCCATGTAGATATCGTAGATCCGTATCCCAAGGCGAAGGCGCCAGTCACAACAGATCGGAAGTTCGTAACCTGGTTCATCTGGTGGTATATCCCATTGGCATATCCCACTCGATGCACTACGTGAGGTCGTGGTTGTTACATCCCGGAGGAACGCAGATGGAGCAGGGTGCAGTATTCCAGAGCAATCGAAGCCAAGCTGTGCGTCTGCCGAAGGCCGTCGCTTTGCCTGCTGATGTGAAGCGCGTCGATATTGTCGCCGTCGGACGCACTCGCATTATCGCACCTGCTGGCGAGGTCTGGGACAGCTGGTTTGAAGGAGCGACGGTGACATCGGACTTTATGAATGAGCGTGATCAGCCCGCTTCGCAGGAGCGCGAGGCATTTTAATGCTGAAGTACATGTTGGACACCAACATCTGCCTTTTTACGATCAAGAATCGGCCGCAGCACGTGCGCGAGGCGTTCAACCGTCATCATGGTCAGTTGTGCATCAGCTCGGTTAGCTTGATGGAGTTGATTTACAGGGCGGAAAAGTCAGCCAGTCCGGAAAAAAATCTGCCCGTTGTAGAGGGCTTCGCCGCGCGCCTCGAGGTGCTACCCTACGACGCAATGGCAGCCAGCCATACAGGTCAATTACGCGCCGAGCTGGCGCGCAGTGGAACTCCGATCGGACCCTATGATCAGCTGATCGCGGGACACGCTCGCTCGCGAGGGCTGATTATGGTCACGAATAATCGTCGTGAACTTGATCGGGTGCCCGGTTTACGGGTCGCAGACTGGACCGCTTAGTCTCGAACGATTGATCGCGATATCCATGTGTAAACCTCAATTGATTGATTGCAGTATATCAGTCAGACGGAAATCTACGTTCAATTGATCGTAGCCATGCTTCCAGCCAGCCCTGTGGAGATTTCGCCGTTTCATGTCTCTTTCCCCCCGCTATACAGTCCGTTGGGTCAAAGCCATCTTTGCGGGCGCGTGCGTTTCCGTGGTGAGGCATATATGAAACCGGAAGAACATATGCGTGCTGAGCATTTGCAGGCTCTTGCACGCGAGGCGCTTGAGATGTTCCTTCTCGAACGCGCCGAAACGGACGAGGAATTCGCCTTCTGGCTCGATGCCAGGCTTGCGGCCACTCTTCCGAACAAGGCCAGCGCGCCGCTCGATCCGGAATCGTTTCGCCGTCGCGCCGAAGCCCTCTTGTCCGCGGCGGGTTCCGGTCGCCGCCGGAGGCGCTGGGATGATTGGGATGCGGATATCGATGAAGCAACGCTCGAAGAGCTGATTGGCGCGGCGGAGCCTTTTCTTGCCGTGGGGCGGGGTGCTGATGCGTTGGCGATCTTGAAGCCGGTGGCCGGGGCGCTGGCCGACTATTGGCCTGAAAGCGCCCATTGGGACGAAACCCTGCATGAGTTCTTTCCCAGACTTGACCAGATGATTGCCCAGGCCGTGCTCATGGATGGAGTTTCCCAAGAGACGCGCGACGAGCTTACCGACGAGCTGCGCGGCTGGCAGGACGAGGTCGCCGCGTATGGCGCCGATGACGCGTTCTCTACAACCATCGCTGCTTGCATGAGGGGCTGGGACGATCTGGGCCTCGAGGACGCGCTCGCCGGGCGGGGGCAGGGCTGGCCGCCCGGGGGGAGAAGCGATTCGCTCGAAGGCGATCTGACGCGGGCCAGGCTTGCGGCGCTCGCAGGAATGGGGCGGATCGAGGCGTATCTGAACCTTTCCCGTGCCGCTGGACTTCATTGTGAGCATTCTGTGAAGCTGGCGCAGTTGGGCCGCGTGGATGAGGCTATTGCGACCGCCCATCAGCGCCTCGCCACGCCCGACGACATGTTGCGCGTCGTCCAGGCTGTCGCCGCCGCGGGCCAGATGGACGCGGCGCTCGATCTTGCCGCCTGGGGACTGGCGTTGCAGGCGCGCGATGAAAACTGCGACGATTGGCGCCGTGGAGCGGGCAAGGTATCGCTGGCCCGCTGGCTGCGCGAGAAGGCGCAGGAGGCGAGCAGGCGGGACATCATGCTCATGGCGGCGCGGGCCGCCTTTGAGGAAAGCCTCGCGAGGGAAGATTTCCGCGCAGCATCGAGGCTGGCCAGCGCAAAGGACTGGCCCGGCTTGCGTGAGGAGCTGCTCGCGGTGCTCGTGGCGGCGCCGCATGCGTTCGAGCGGATCGAAATCCTGCTTGACGAGGATCTGATCGATGAGGCCGTCGCCTGCGTCGATCCGCATGAAGCGCGCTTCAATCCTTATGACGATGCGCTGGAGCGCCTTGCCGAACAGGCTTACGCCGACCATCCCGACTGGACGATTGCGCTCGCCTGCCGCATGGCCGATCCCATCATGAGCGAGGGGCGATCCGGCCACTACGAGACCGCCGCCGGGTGGCTCGCCATCGCCGCGCGCGCCCATGCGGCCAGCGGACGATCCGAAGAGTGGCACGAGCACCTCGAAAAGCTCATCGAAACGCATCGCCGCAAGCACAAATTGCGCCCGCTGCTCGAAGCACTGCGATATGTGGCTGATTGAAAGGTATGTTCTGCCGGAGTGATGTCGCCAAGATCGCGACCCTAAAGCGACCTCGCCTGGTGCGGCAGCTTCGCTTTGAAATAGCCCTCCGGCAGCCGGTAACGTCGCTCTATACGTCGCATGACGCCGAAGCTCGCAACTGAGCGCAGTACGCCTCACCCTGAATCCAGGATAGCAGCGTTTTACTGTCGAAGGTTTCGTTTAAGCGGATGGCTGCGCGGTAAAGCTGCCAATAGCTGTCGCCGAAGATAGACGAGCGCATCTTGAAAATTCGCCGGGTCCTCTGTCGCGTCGAACAATGGCTCCAGAAACGGACTGATCGGTTTCGGCTGCGGTCCGCGCGACGCAAGCAGACTGAGCAAAGGCGCCGTCTGCGGCAAGGCGCTGCGGCTTTCTGGTGGAGGAGGCAGTGGCTTGCGGCTTGACCTGCGCTGTCGTGCTCGTTCTGGCAGCCGGCCTTGTTGGCCGAGCGTCTTCAAAGGCCGGTGGCGCGCCGAGCCATCGGATGATCGCGTCTAGGCCGGGACGTAGCTGCCTCTTCAGTTCTGCCGTCAACTCGTCTTCGATCCCGCAGGCCTGTCCGATCGTTGTCCAGTCGATGCGGCCATTCAGGATCGGTGGCGGTTTCCGGTAGATAATCAGGCGGATGAGGTAAGGCCGGACATTCTCCAGCACCCGCTTCGATGCGATCGGCGCAATATGCAGCTCGCAGAATTCTGAGATTTTTCGTTGAAAATGACGTGATGAAAGATCTTGTTTAGGCATACTCATTCCATTTCTCTCGGCGCCGGTGCCAAGGGCAAGCGGGAATAGGAGGCGGCCTTTGACAAAACATGCATCGGAGGAAAGATATTTTAGCCGCAGCGCTCGTTCCTGCCATCACCTAAATATACAGAGGGATGATCCGCAGACGGATCATTTTTTCCATGATGATCCTCTTTCGTGTCATTTTCCTTGACTGACTCGGATCTGGAAAGATATTTAGACGTGTCATCTTGAGGGTAATGATATGTTTAAGGATCAAAATGAGGCCTGAATCAGAGTCTCTGCAGGAAATCGGTCAGCTGTTGAAGACGGCGCGCAAAGGCTTGGGGCTCACTCAAGAACAGGTTGCCGACATGGCGGGCATATCGCGTCCTCGGTATCGAGAGATCGAAACCGGAAGTGCTGCGGCCCGCGCGACGACCCTGATCAACATTGCTCGCGCGCTTGGTCTCGAACTGATGCTTATCCCGCAGGCGATGGTTCCGGCTGTCAATGCCCTATTTCAGCCGCATGATGACGAGGATGACTTGCCCGCCTTTGCCACCAGCCCCGATGATGATGCTGATGCCTGAGACGTATCTTGATCCGAAATCTATCTCATCACTTGACGTGCTGCTGAACGATCTGAAGGTGGGCACGATCGTCAGGACGCCGGGCGACTTCATTGCGTTCAGCTTTGAGGATAGCTACCGCGCGACGGGCGGCTTTCCTGTACTCAGCCTGTCTTTCCGAGCGGCAACCGGAGGTCTGCGCAAAGATCCGAAGCCTGTGGCCAGGGCTCTACCGGCCTTTTTTGCCAATCTTCTTCCCGAGGAAAAGCTGCGTGAAGCGATGGAGAAGCACCACGCAGGCAGTGTTCGCGCTGGAAACGACTTCGATCTGCTGATCGCGCTCGGGTCGGATCTGCCGGGTGCAGTCCGCGTCGTACCGGGCGAAGGGGCGATTGCTCGTATCGACGATTTGTCACTTCCCAAACCGAAAGCCCGATTTTCGCTCGCGGGTGTGCAGATGAAGCTATCTGTCATCAAGAACACGGGCAAGGGTGGCGGCCTGACCATACCACTGGGGGATGAGCAGGGGTCTTACATCGCCAAGTTTCCGTCGACATCGTTTCCGGGCGTCTCGGAAAACGAATATGCCAATCTCGCCTTGGCCGAGGCGATCGGCATGGGCGTGCCGGAACGTGAGCTCGTCGAGCAATCGGAATTCGAGGATATTCCGGAGGAATTCAAGACGCTGTCGGACGGAAAAGTCCTGCTCGTCAAACGTTTCGATCGCGGCGCCGGCGGCGCGCGGATCCATATCGAGGATTTCGCCCAGGTATTTGGCATCTATCCTTCGCGCAAATATGAAGGTGCGGCCTATCACGATATCGCCGCTGCCATCGGGATTGCCGTTTCTTCTGCGGCTGCTCTTGAATTCGTCCGCCGGCTGGCTTTTGCCGTCATCACCGGCAATGGCGACATGCATCTCAAAAACTGGTCGCTGATCTATCGCGGCGCGGATGACAAGCCGGCATTTGCCCCCGTTTATGACGTGCTCTCGACTGTGCCCTATATCCCGGCGGATGCCATGGCGTTGTCGCTTGCAGGTGAGCGCTCGTTCAGGACGATGAACGCGCAGCGGTGGAAGGTCTTCGCCAATCGTGCACGCCTGCCGGAAGCTGCCGTGCTTAAAGCAGTGACCGAGACTGTTGAACGCGTAAACCAACTTTGGTGGTCGCTGCCAGAGCGTGAGGTCGTTCCGGCAAAGGTGCTTGAGCGGATCGACGCGCACGTGAAGCTGATGACACCGATCCTCGGTACCCGTGCCGGCTGACGTGATCATCGTGCCAAACGTTCAGACCGTCAGTGAAACACCGCCAATCCCCATCAACCCGAACGACAATTCTCCTGGCCGTCTTCACCTGTTCCCACAGGACATCGTCAACGGTCCTGAGCGATGGGACTTCCTGGATGACGTGCAATTCCGAAGCGAGATCCGGGGCGCCCTTCCGGTTTGATAAGGGTACTTGTGAACGTCCAAATAATGGGCACGCTCTTAAGCGTGGACGCAGCAACGTCCTGTCGATTCGACGAAGGCAGGATTGACTGGAATTTTGGCAGGACGCGCAGGCGGGAGATCGGGATGTGAGGCGGAGGCCAATAAGGATCGCACCACTCATGAATATGGTAGTCCTTTTGCAAGGTGCACGCCGGGGCCGCCGCCGTTCTTTGAGATGAATTCGACGCCTACTTGAACCAAACGCGGACGATTTTTGCATCGGTATCGGGACGACCGCCCTCGTTCTGTCTGGTTCAGCGGCAACCAGAAACAGCCAGCAGGAGGCAGCGCGACCATGCCCGCACCAGACCGTATTATTCGCATGAACACCGTTCTTTCCCGCACCGGCCTGTCCAAGACCACCAGCTATCGCAAAATCGCGGATGGGACGTTTCCGGCCCAACTCAAGATCAGCGTCAACGGCGCGGGATGGCATGAATCCGATATCAACCGATGGGTTGAAAACCCCGTCGCGTGGCGTGCCGCCAATAACAACGAGAGAAGCCGCTGAACGTGAGCCATAACGGTCGTGCCCTGCCGAAGCGAGGGAAAGCCTTGTCTGCTTCGGGAAAGCATGCCGGAACGAAACCGGCCCCTCAAGGACGAGCCGCTTCGCGGTGGCTGCGCCATCCTTGACCGCCCGCCTCCGCCCCGACAATTCGCAGGGAAGCCGAATAAGGCGGGAGTGGGAGCGCAGGCGCACCACAGGGAACAGGCGGCGGTGTTGGTGCCTGTGGCGGATTTATCGGCGCTTTCGGCAGAAAATCATTGGCATGGCCCCATATCATAGGTTACATGTAACCAAGATTGAAGGAGAAGAACATGGTTTCCGCATCAAAGCCGAAGCCTACGCGCGTAAAGGTGGGCGAACATCGCGCCCGGTTGCGTGCTCAAGGTCTGCGTCCGATCCAAATTTGGGTGCCGGACGTGCGTGCGCCCTCATTCAAGGTCGAGGCTCACCGCCAGTCGCTTGCGGTCGCGGCAAGCGCACAGGCGGCGGACGATCAGGCGTTTATCGATGCCGTCTCCGATTGGGGCGATGAATGAGGCGGGGGGATATCTGGACGGTCGCGGGCGGCAAGGATTACGCGGGCAAACCGCGTCCGGTCGTGATCATGCAGGACGACAGTTTCGACGGGACGGATTCGATCACCGTCTGCGCCTTCACATCGGATGATACGGAAGCGCCGTTGTTTCGGCTTCCCGTTGCCCCGGACGAGCGCAATGGCCTGCGGCTGTCTTCCCGCCTGATGGTGGACAAGATCACCACCGTCCCGAAATCGAAGATCGGCGAGAAAGTCGGACGGCTGGACGACGAAGATATAGTGCGACTCAATCAGGCGATGCTGGTTTTTCTCGGGCTTGCCGTGTCGCCAAGGGTAAGGGGAGAGGCTTGAGTCTGCCGTTTGCGACCTACGTCAAAACCGCAACGCGCAAGTATTTACCGCCAGCGCCAGGATCTCGACCATGGTCTTGCAGGCCTGCTTGTCGGTCAATCGT